>JBBRDN010000018.1:0-37182 GCA_038203875.1 Verrucomicrobiota bacterium | reverse complement strand
TATGTTTGTTTTGTTTTGTTTTGTTTTGTTTTGTTTTGTTTTGTTTTGTTTTGTTTTGTTTTGTTTTGTTTTGTTTTGTTTTGTTTAAGTGGTGGGTCTACTCAGAATCGAACTGAGACTAGTGCTTTAGAAGAGCATTGTGATATATACATTAACACAGTGTATATGTGTTGTCAATTCAGGATCGCGGATTGAAACCCGGCCAGAGGTTTCCCGTCTGGACCGGACACGCTGTCGCTCCTGACCTCGGTCAGGAGCGCGGATTGAAACCGTAGACTCAAAGTAGGTAATGTGGCGGACCGCAACGTCGTCGGCAGGCGGGTGAAGAAGGCCGGGCTGGCGGGCATCGCCCGCTGCCTCAAGGTGACGGTCGGCTGGCTTTACGGGGAAAAGAAGTAGCATCCCGCATTTCACCCGGTCCCCGTCTACGGCAATTGCCCAACGACAGCGGCCCCTGCTGGGGTCTTCCTCGCGTTGCGGCTGTGCCAGTGTTGGTGAATGGCGGCGGTGGCGCGGTGGAGCCACTTGTCGTCCTTGGAGAGTTCGAGGACTTCGCGGGTGGCGAAGAACTTGACTCCGTTCTGCGGTGGATTGCCCAGCGGCTTCAACAGCTTCGTCGCCACAAGGACGGGCATGTCGTGCAACTGGCAGTTCAACACCCACGCCGTCTGCTCCGCCGTGAGGCGGGCGGGCAGCTGGCCGAGCAGGGCCAGGAAGCGGTGTTGGTCGTCTTTCATCTTCCGTTCGTTCCCGGTTCGATCCGGGCATAATTCATCTTCAAGCAATCCCGCCATGCCCCCGCCCTGCGGGCGGGGACATGGCTGGGAACAGCCTGAACGGTGACAACTGGCAGCATTGCCGCGGCCTGGACGACGCTATGGCCCCGTTCCGCAGCTTGAACGGCCCGTCTGGGCTGGTCTAAGCCGGCTGCGGATGAAGTGGGGTTTACGCCGTTATCGCCAGCGCAGGGACCCCACACCGGGAGGTCGTCCTACTCCGCCTTGCGTTGTCCTCGACGGCGTCTCACTCCTATCGAACGCCGGCCTTCGATGACGCCGAAGACCGACTTGGAGAGCATGACGTCGCAGCGTCCCCCGAACTTTCGTGTCTCGTAGAAGTCCCCTCCGGCGCGGCGACACTCGTCGTCGCCGCCTTTGAGGACGTAGCCCACACCGTCGAGCAGCGGGCTGTAGAGGGAGACGCGCGCCATCCCGCCACCGAGCTGCTCCCAGATTTTCATGAAGGAGAAGCAGGTGGCCTTGGTCAGCGAATGCTTGGGGAACCCCGCGATGAGGGCGTGGTGGTGGATGCGGCCGGTGGACTCGCCACTCTCGGTCCGCAGGCACCAGATCGTTTTCCTGAAATGAACCCCGAAGTTGTCCGCCTGTCTCCGCATCAGCGCGAAGAACATCTTGAGGCGGACCGCGTCCGTGAGCCGCTCACTCTTGAAGGTGAGGCTCGCGAAGAACTGCCACTCGATGAGCGACAGGGCGTAGACTTCGGGGTTCATCTGTAATTATAGGCCGACAGCTTCGGCCTACTTGCCTTCCGGGCCGGTGACGATGGCCCCGCGTGCGCGGAGGCGTCCGCCGAAGGGCATGAGCTCGCGGATGCCGACCACGATGGTCCGGTCCTGGAGCTTGCCGACATACTTCGCCTTCTCGTCCTCGCTCAGCGTGTAGTCGAAGGGCATGAGCAGACGGTAGCCGGACGGGTCGATGTCCTGGCAGGTGATGACCTGGTTCTTCACCAGGCCCTTTTTCCCGATGTATTCGTCGGGGCGTTCCGAGATGACGTTCACTTTCAGTTGCATTGGTTTCCTTTGGCTGGATTTGCGTTTGGCTGCGCCAGGGCCAGACGCCGTTGGAGGATCACAACGATGTGTCCGAGGAGGTTCCGCTTTCCGCAGGACAGGCGAACGGAGAGGCACAGGCGCGTCTCGCGACGCACACCGTTGCCCGTGGATGTGAAGAGTGGTTTCACGCCGCACAGCGTGGACGAACGGCCGCCGCTTCTGTTAACCGGCAGTGGGTGAACGGTGGCCGCGTTGTGGCGAATTCTGGAGTGGCCTGCGAACCGCTCCCTCAATCGAACCAACTCAATGCCGTGTTGCGTGTTTTTCACGCCTTTAACTAGGTTCTTATCAACGGAGACTCTCAAGGCGCGGGAGCCTCGCCGGAGCGTTTTTCACATACGTGGTATGTTATGCCCAAAAAGCCGAAGATAAATCATCCGGTCCGTCAGGTTCGGACTGCCCTGGGACACACCCAGCCAAGCTTCTCCAAGCTGGTCGGCTGCTCCGCCATCACCATTCAACGCATCGAAAACGGCAGCCTGAAGCTCAGTCCCAGGCTGGCGCACTCGATCTCGGAAGCGACCAACGCGGATCCGGATTCGCTCATGGGTGGATCAGGAGCACCGGCTCGCGGCTGGGATGGAAATCCCTATTCCAAGGAATCCTTCCAGTTTGTCGCCAAGATCCTTCCGATGACCGACAAGGAGCTCCGGTATTACCTCACAACGCTCGTTCGCCAGCTCGAGTTGATGCTGAACTCGGCGAACCGGCCCGGAACATTGAAGGGCTACGCGGTCAACGCGGCGGTGCAGGATGCCTTTTTGAAAATCGCCCGCGACTACGCCCTCGTTCCGGGCATTGAACGGTTTCTGATCGACCAGGGCCACGTCCGCCGCCGCAAGTATCGCGTGTCCGACCTCCGAAAATTCCCCGACTTCGCCGGGATCATCGGCTTCCAGGACAGGAAGAGCTACAAGCCGGACAAGCTCATCGAGTTCATCATCCCGCACGGCTGGATCTCGAAATACCACATGAGTGAATCGCCCGTGCTCCCGCACGGCGCTGACATGAAGCTGCGAGACGCGAAGTATGTCTTGGACTACGACCGTCCCTTTCCGGCCGAAATCAAGGAAGCCATCGATCAAGCCCTCTATTGGACCATCGATTCCTTTGAGCCAATCCCTTAGCAGTCGCCGTCTGCGAAAGTTTCGGCCGCTAACTCCGCCGACATTGAAGTCCGCCAGGACCGTCCGTGAGCACGGGCCGCTTTTGCTCTGCTCGCAAAACAGCCCTTCCTCACTGCCGGGGACCATCCGCGTCTGACCCTTCGCCCTCCGGTTCCTTTCCGGGGTTGCTCTCCACCCCCGCCACCCTCGCGGAAGCAACCCGCTCCACTCCACCTCCGGCCGATGCGTCAGAAGTCTTGGGGGCTTCGTGCCTCGCCCGTGTGGTGGTGTTCCCGTCCCTGGCTCTTTCTCTGGTTTCGTTCCTCCGCCTTCACCCGCCCGACTCCGCAGGGGGGCCTCGTGGTGCCCTCTGAAGACTACTCCCACGGGCCGCCCCTGCTGCGCGGGCTTCGAATCGGTGAAAGGCGAAAGACCGAAACCGATATGGCAGAGCATCCAATCCGAAACTCCATGAACACCACCACACAACTCATCCGTTCCGAAAAGGCTCAGAGCCGACCCGATCTGGCTCGAAACAAATCCAAGCTGCCGCCGATCAACTTCCACCTCCGCTACCGCAACCGGATGCTGCCCGCTCCCAAACTCCTCGCCGAACTCGCGCAGACGCTGCCCGAACTCTTTCGAGCCGCCTTGGTCGTCGGACGTTGGGTCTGGGTCCAGTTCGACGCGGTTCCCGCCGTCGGCATACGCCAGCAACTCGCCCAGCTCGGGTTTCATTGGAACCGACACCGCCAAGCATGGCAGCACCCCTGCGGACTCCTCAGCCTCGGAAGCTGCGGCGATCCCCGGCTCCGCTACCCCACCTATGTCCCGTCCTGCATCGGAAACGAGGCCGCATGAACGACCCGCTTTTCCGTCACATCGGCTGACACCACACTGACACCGACGCCGACCGGAAACCCATCCGAACCGCCGCCACTGACACCGGTTTTGACACCGGACCAAAGCGCCGGATAGTGGCCAGTTGTGGACGAATAGTCTCGCAAAACCCAATGAAACCGGGCACTTTCTAACCAGTTGATGGCCTCCCGAAGCTCCGCAAACGACCCGGAGGAGCGGCAGAAAGGCGTCTTTCGCTCCTCCGGAGCTTGGCGGACCTCGGTGAATCCGACCCACAGCTCACGCTGTGGGCTACTTTCTGACGCACCTCCGGTGCTCGGAACCGGGTTTGAAGACACTCCCTAAGTGTTCCGCTCAGGAGAATGGACTGGTTTTTGAAGTCCTAGCCGACGGGAAAAATACCGCTCCAGAAAATCAGCCGGCATCAATGCGAATGCTACGGCGAGGGAGAGGGCGAGGCTGACCTCAAACATGGTTTGATGCGCGATAAGCCGCCCAAGATGCAGTTCGCTGACGATTTTCTCCGGCGTGCCCGGCTGCTGATCTGTGACGATCCGTTCCGTGAGCGCCACGGCTCGGTCCAAAGGACTCAGACTGGAGAATCCATGAAGGTAAGCCGTCAGAACCAGAAGGATAAGGCCTGCGATTTTGACGCCGCGCCGCCGGGGCCAGATCAAATTGACGGCCAAGCACGCCGCCGGAAACACCATCCACCGCAAAGATATGGAGTCTCCTTCGCTCATGATGGTGAGACCATCTCTTTAGCCCTTCTTCAAGTTCACCTTCAACCCGTTGCTCCCGGTGCGGCTCGGACCATCTGATTGCGGGCTGGCTGCGCGTCCTTCATCGCCTTTCGCCCCAGCCGATTGAGTTGACGATGAACAGGTGCCGCCCGTCTTCTCTCCGCCAGCTATGACCGCCACGATCTCTGAACTGATGACGCGCACCGGGGTGAAGTTCGGCACCAGCGGGGCGCGCGGACTCGCCACGCAGCTGACCGACCTCGTCGCCTACGCCTACACGAAGGGCTTCCTGCAATATCTCCGCGAGTGCGGCGATCTCCCGGCCTGCGCGCGCGAAGTCGCCTTCGGCGGCGACTTCCGGCCCAGCACGGACCGCATCATGAACGCCGCGATGAAGGCCGCCGAAGATCTCGGCTACGCGGCCATCAACTGCGGCAAGGTGCCGTCGCCCGCGCTGGCATTGCTCGGATTGGAGAAGGGCATTCCCGCCGTCATGGTCACGGGCAGCCATATTCCTTCCGACCGGAACGGCATCAAATTCAACAAGTGCGCCGGCGAAGTGCTGAAGGAGGATGAAAGCGGCATCACCCGCCAAGTCGTCGATCTGCCGGAAGGTTTGTTCGATGCGAACGGCGCGTTTGCCTCGGCCGCGATTCCGTCGCGTCCTGTCGACATCGCCGCGGTCGAAGCCTATGTGGCGCGGTATCTCGAATTCTTCCCGAAGGACTGCCTCGCGGGTTTGAAGCTGGGCGTCTACCAGCATTCCGCCGTCGCCCGCGACGTCATGGTGCAAATCCTCGCCGGACTCGGCGCCGACGTGACGCCGCTGGGCCGCTCGGAGACGTTTATCCCGGTCGATACCGAAGCCATCCGGCCGGAGGACGTCGCCCTCGCCGCGCAGTGGGCCAAGGAGCATGCGTTCGACTCCATCGTCTCCGCCGACGGCGACAGCGACCGCCCGCTCATCAGCGACGAACAGGGCCGCTGGATACGTGGCGACGTCGCGGGCGTGCTTTGCGCGAAGTTCCTCGGAGCCGATTCCGTCAGCACGCCCGTGAGCTGCAACGGCGCCGTCGATCTCAGCGGCTGGTTCGGCGAAGTGAAGCGGACGAAGATTGGATCGCCCTTCGTCGTGTCGTCGATGCTTGACGCCGCCAGTCGGGGCAAAACCTGCGTGGTCGGCTACGAGGCCAACGGCGGATTCCTGCTCAATTCTCCCGTGACCCGCGACGGTCGGACGCTGCGCAAACTGCCCACGCGCGACGCCGCCATCGTCCACATCGGCCTGCTGCTGCTGGCCCGGCGCGAGGGCAAGACGCTGTCGCAGCTCGTGGCCGCGTTGCCGCCGCGCTACACCGCGAGCGGGTTGCTCAAGAACTGTCCCGTGGAGAAGAGCGCCGCCATCCTCGCGCGTTTTACCACCGGCGACGACGCGAAGGACCGGGCGGCATTAGTCGCGGCTTTCGGATCTCTGGTGGGCGGAACTGCCGTGCGGGCCATCAACCGCACCGACGGCGTCCGCGTGACCTTCGACAACGGCGAGATCATCCATCTGCGCCCTTCCGGAAACGCGCCGGAATTCCGCTGCTACACCGAAGCTTCCGGTGAGGCGCGCACTCAGGAGCTGAACGACGCGGCGATGGCCAAAGTCGCGGAGATGGCGGGCTGAACGACCGGCGGCGCCGGCGGATTCGCAGCGGCGTCCGCCAAGGTTTGCGTTGCCGAATCGCGCGGCGGGTTTCTAACCTCCGGCCATGTATTCACCGGCGAACCTCTTCACCCTCTCGGAGACCGAACACGGACGTCTCTTCGCCGGCCTGGAATTCTCGTGGGACGCGCTGAAGCGGCTGAAGGACTACCTCAACCTCAACCTTCGTCCGGGCCTGAACAATAAGTGCGAAGGCCGCGCCTACATTGGCAAGGAGGTCTACATCGGCGAGGGAACGGTCGTGGAGGACGGCGCGATGATCAAAGGCCCCGCCTGGATCGGGAAGAACTGCGAGATCCGCCACGGCGCCTACATCCGCGAAAACGTCATCATCGGCGACGACTGCGTGATCGGAAACTGTTGCGAGCTCAAGAACTCGATCCTCTTCAACGAAGCCGCCGTCCCGCACTTCAACTACGTCGGCGACTCCATCCTCGGCCACCGGTCCCACCTCGGCGCCGGGGTGAAGATCTCGAACATCAAGCTGACGAAGGGAAACATCTTCCTGGACAAGGATGGGCTGCCGTTCGACACGGGCCTGCGGAAGTTCGGCGCGCTCGTCGGCGACGGCGCCGAGGTCGGCTGCAACGCGGTGCTGAATCCGGGCAGCGTCTTGGGACGTGGATCCATGGTGTATCCCAACGTGTCCTGGCGCGGAGTTCTCCCCGCCCACATGATCGCGAAGAACACGTCCCCGCACAACGTGGTCATGATGCGCCCGCGCGAGACGGACTGACCGGCGTCCGTCGAAACGGCTTCGACCCCTTGTGGAGCCCCGACCGCGTGCCTATTGTCCGCCAGTGATTCGGAACATCATCTTCGACTGGTCGGGCACGCTGGTAGACGACCTGCCGGCCGTCTGGCGCGCGTCGAACCACTGCTTCACCCAGGCCGGGATTCCGGAGATCACTCTCGAGCAGTTCCGCGCGGAATTCGTCCTTCCGTTCAAGGGATTCTACGACCGCTACCTGCCGCACGTCCCGATGGAGCAGCTGGAGGAATGGTTCCACGGCCACTTCAAGCTGGCCCAGGACAGCGTGGTCGCGCTGCCGTTCGCGCGGGAGTTCCTCGAATTCTGCCGGACCCACGGCATCCGGACGTTCCTCCTGAGCACCGTGCATCCGGACCATTACGAAGTGCAGGCTCGCACCTCCGGCTTCGGCCCCTTCATCGACCGGCCCTACGTCCGCGTGGCCGACAAGCGGACCAAGATCGGGGAGATCCTCGCCGAGAACGGACTCCATCCTGCCGAGACACTCTTCATCGGCGACATGCAGCACGACATCGAGACCGCACGCCACGGCGGCGTGCATTCGTGCGCCGTGCTCACAGGCTACAACCGCCTCGAACAACTGCGCGCCAGCGAACCCGATCTCATCGTCGAACACCTCGGAGAGCTCCGCGACATCCTTGAGCGGCATCGCTTCCGGCTGACCCCTGCGATTCAATCTAACGGCAGCGGGTCGTCGGGACGGGTCCCCATTTCCACCGTCGGCGCCGCGATCTTCAACGACGCCGGCCAGCTTCTCATGATCCAGACCCAGAAGTGGTCCGGCATGTGGGGCATACCCGGCGGCAAGATCAAGTGGGGCGAAGCCAGCGAAACAGCGCTCCGACGGGAGATCCTGGAGGAGACAAACCTCAACGTGGACGACATCCGGTTCGTCATGGTCCACGACTGCATCCACTCGAAGGAGTTCTACCGCGACGCCCATTTCCTCCTGCTCAACTACACTTGCCAGGCCCGAGGCGCCCAGCAAGTCCGCCTCAACGAAGAGGCGCAGGACTTCCGCTGGGTAAGCCTCGACGAGGCGTTACAGCTCCGCCTGAACACACCGACGCGTGTGCTGTTGGAGGAGATCAAATCCCTCGAGGTGGAGCCAGCTGCGCCGCGGCGGGCTCGGACCCGCAGCGCGGGTCCGACTTCCTGACAACCATGGACACCATCACCATCCGGGACCTCGAGGTCCGCTATCACATCGGCGTTCCCGACGAGGAACGCGTCCATTCCCAGCGCCTGCTGCTGACGCTCGTCATGGAGCACGACGTCCGCCGCGCGTCTGCGGGCGATGACCTGACCCACACGATCAACTACTACGCCGTCAGCCAACGGTTGCTGAAACTGGGCGAAGGCCGCAGCTGGAAGCTGCTCGAAACCTTGGTCGAGGAGATCGCTCGAATCGTCCTCGGAGAATTCGGCGCGACGGCGGTCACCGTCGAGGTGAAGAAGTTCATCATACCAGAAGCTCGACACGTCGCGGTTGCCATTCGACGGCCTCGCTGATCGCATCTCTGTCAGCGGGAGCTTGATCGCGAAGGAGGGACGAGTCTTCCTTCAGACACTCGCCTATGTCCCTGACCCGATCCATCATCCTTGCATGTGTCGCAGCGTTCTTGGCCGGTTGCACTGTGCCAAACCGCACGGCTCCCTTTCGTCCTCCGAACATCGTGGTCATCTTCTGCGACGACCTCGGCTACGGCGACATCGGGAGCTACGGGTCCAAGACTCCGACACCGAACCTCGACCGAATGGCGCGCGAAGGGATGCAGTTCACCGACTTCTACGTCGGCCAGGCGGTTTGCTCGGCGTCGCGCGCGGCGTTGCTCACCGGCTGTTATCCGGGGCGTGTCGGCATCCAGGGCGCGCTCGCCCCCAAGTCGAAGGTCGGCCTGAACCCGAACGAGATGACGATCGCTGAAGTGCTGAAGACCCGCGGCTACGCGACCGCGATCTACGGCAAATGGCACCTAGGCGCCGCGCCGGAGTTTCTCCCGACACGCCAGGGGTTCGACGAATGGTTCGGCCTGCCCTACTCGAACGACATGTGGCCGAACCATCCGACGAACAAAAAGTTTCCGCCGCTGCCGCTCTACGAGAATGAGAAGGTCGTCGAGCTGATGCCCGACCAGTCGTTGCTGACCAAGCGCTACACCGAACGGGCCGTCGGTTTCATCGAACGCAACAAGGACAAACCATTCTTCCTCTACGTGCCGCACAGCATGCCGCATGTGCCCATCTTCGCGTCGAAGGCGTTCGCCGGGAAAACCGGGCGAGGCCTGTATGCGGATGTCATCCACGAGATCGACTGGTCGGTCGGCCAGATCCTCGCGGCGATCAAGAAGCAGGGTCTCGACGACAACACTCTGGTCGTCTTCACCTCCGACAACGGCCCGTGGACCGTCTTCGGCAACCACGCGGGCTCCAGCGGCGGCCTGCGCGAGGACAAGGGCACGAGCTTTGACGGCGGTGTGAAGGTGCCGTGCATCGTCCGGTGGCCGGGCAAAGTCCCGGCGGGCTCAGTCTATCGCCGGCTTGCCGGGACGATCGATCTCCTGCCGACGTTTGCGAAGTTTGCCGGGGCCGACGTGTCCCGGGACC
This sequence comes from Verrucomicrobiota bacterium, assembly GCA_038203875.1. GTDB lineage: Bacteria > Verrucomicrobiota > Verrucomicrobiia > Limisphaerales > CANJSG01 > CANJSG01. The sequence goes on along the minus strand of JBBRDN010000018.1, from coordinate 27,530 downwards.
GCGTGATCGATGGACGCGACATGGGCGCTGTGCTGCTGGGGAAAGGTGGGTCGGTCCCGCACCGCGAGACGCAGTTCATCTACTGGGCGGAGCATCTCGACGCCGTGCGCAGCGGACCCTGGAAGCTCCACTTCAAACATCCGTTCCGCACGACCGCCAAAGCCGGCATGGATGGCGCGATGGGCACATACGCCACTGGCAACATCGAGCAAAGCCTCTTCAACGTGGAGGTGGATCCGTTCGAGAAGAACGAACTCTCGGCGACCCATCCCGAAGTGGTCGCCAGACTCACGGCATTGGCCGAGCAGATTCGCGACGACATCGGTGATTCCAATCCGAAGCGCATCGGTCGGGGCGTCCGTCTGGCCGGGAAGATCGAGTGATAGCGCAGCGTGGCATGGAAAGCCGGCGCGTTCTTCCACCCATTTGAAGCTTCCGCCGTCCGGAGGCCGCCTGTTAGAAACCGCGCTTATGGCGTCGGAACTTTCACTCGGATTCCTCGGTGCGGGCAAGATGGCCACGGCCCTCGCCCTTGGCCTGATCAAGGCCGGTCTCGTGTCTCCCAAGCGCGTGGTCGCAAGCGATGTCAACGCGGACGCCCGGACCCATTTCACAGAAGCCACCGGCGCGGTGACCACCACCGCCAACGCCCAGGTCGCCGAGCAGACGAGGGTGCTGTTCATCGCGGTCAAGCCGGGACAGGTCGCCGAACTCCTTTCCGAGATCCGCCCGTTCATCCAACCGGGCCATCTCGTCGTCTCCATCGCCGCCGGCATCAAGCTCGAGCAGTTGGAGTCGCTCCTTCCCGAAGGCACGCGCGTCATCCGCGTGATGCCCAATACGCCGGCGTTGGTCGGCGCGGGTGCGTCCGCCTTCGCCCGCGGCACATCGGCCACCAAGGAAGATGGTGCGCTGGCCGCGAAGCTCCTCGAAGCCGTCGGCATCGCCTGCGAGGTGAAGGAACCGTTGCTCGACGCCGTCACCGGCCTCAGCGGCAGCGGACCCGCCTATGGGTTCATCATGATCGAGGCGTTGAGCGACGGCGCCGTTGCGGCCGGCCTTCCGCGCGACATCGCCACCCGCCTCGCGGCCCAGACGCTTCTCGGCGCGGCCAAGATGGTCCTCGAAACCGGCATCCATCCCGGCGCGTTGAAGGACATGGTCTGCAGTCCCGGCGGCACGACGATCGAGGCCGTGCATGAGCTTGAGAAAGCCGGTGTCCGCGCCGGATTGATTAACGCCGTGCGAGCCGCTTCCGAGAAGTCCAAGAAGCTCGGGCAATGAGTTCGGAGCTCGAAGGACGCTTGATCAAACAACCGGACGCCAACCGATGAACATCCCGCCTCCAAGCCCGCGCCAGACCCGCATCCTCTGGGCCGGCGCCACGATGCTGGCCATCGGGATCATCGGGGGTGCCATCTTCGGAGCCCTCCTCGGATTCGGCTGGCTGGTGGACCGGTTGTCACCGGTCATCTTCCCGTTGGCCATCGCTGGAGTCATCGCCTACCTGCTGGATCCGTTGGTCGACTTCTTCGAACGCCGGCGGATCTCGAGAATGCGGTCCATTGTCCTCGTCTTCTTGATCGGTGTGATGCTCGTCGCCGGCCTACTTGCGACCGTCGTGCCGCGGATCGTCGTAGAGACAGGCGATCTCGTCCGCCGCGCGCCGGGCTATGTGAAGACGCTCCGGGAGAAGGCGGAGGCGTCGCCCTTCTACCGGAAACTCGAGGCGGTCTGGCACGCCCCCGTGGTGGCCACCAATGCGGTCGGCGCCGCCGGACCCGCGACCAACACGCCGTCGACGACCGTCACGGGGTTGACGCAGGAGATCACCCAGAAGGCCTTCGAGTGGGCCGGGACGATCCTGCCGGAAGTCGGCACGTGGGTGCTCGACAAGGCGAAGCGGGCCGCATCCCTGCTCGGCTGGGCGCTGGGCCTCGCGCTGGTGCCGGTCTACACGTTCTATTTCCTGATGGAGAAGAAAGGCATCCAGAAGACCTGGACCGACTACCTGCCGATCCGGGAATCGCAGGCGAAGGAGGAGGTCGTCTTCGTCCTCACCTCCGTGAACGACAGCCTCATCGTTTTCTTCCGTGGGCAAGTGCTGGTCGCCATGTGCTCGGGGGCGATGCTGACGGTCGCGTTTCTGTCATTGGGACTGAACTACGCGGTCCTGCTCGGAGTGATGGCGGGAATGCTCGGCATCATTCCCTACCTCGGCATCACGATCAGCCTGATTCCTGCGGTCGCGTTGGCGGCGGTCCAGTTCGGCGATTGGAGGGTGTTCCTGATCCCGGCGATCTTTGCGGTCGTGAACGCCATCGAAGGCTTCGTCATTTCACCGAAGATCATCGGCGACCGCGTGGGGCTTCACCCGTTGACGATCATCGTGGCGCTGGTCGTCGGCACGACGTTGTTGGGCGGTGTGTTGGGCGGGGTGCTGGCCATCCCGCTGACGGCCGCGCTGCGGGCGATCATGTTCCGCTACGTATGGCGAAAGAAGCGCTTAGCGTCGACGCCGGCAGATCCAGGATCGAAATCTCCTGGGGACCCAACGGCGCAGGGGCTCCCCGGCGACCTGACTTGAGTTCTCCGGCGACGGACAACAGGAGCTGTTCGGCGGAGAAGGGCTTCAGCAGGAAACCGACGGAAGAATCTTCCAGCAGATCCGACAGGCGAATCTGCGTGAGCGTGTCGCACATCACCAGCACCCGTGCGGCGCTGTTCATCCTCTGCAGCACGCGGATGAGGGCATAGCCGTCGACGATCGGCATGGTGGAATCCGCCAGGACCAGCCGGATGCGCGACTGTTCGCGGGCGTAGACGGCGAGGGCTTCCGCACCATCATGCGCGACACTGACGCGGTAGCCGGCGCGGTCGAGCGTGGCGCGGATGATCTCGGAGATGGCCTCGTCGTCCTCGGCCAACAGGATGTGTTCGCCATTGCCGCGCGGAATCTCGGGGACGACGCGTTTCGCATCCAATGCCACGCCGGCGAACTCCACGGCGGGGAAGAACACGTGGAACGAAGTGCCCCGTCCCTGCTCGCTTTCCATGGTCACGAAGCCGCCGTGGTTCTTGGCGATGTTGATGACGGTCGAAAGCCCGAGCCCGGTGCCTTTGCCGACGGGTTTCGTCGTGAAGAAGGGCTCGAAGATCTTGTCGCGGATCTCCGGCGGAATTCCGCATCCCGTGTCGGTGACGCTGAGGCGGACGTAGCTGCCGGACTTTGCCTGCGGCCACTGGGTCGCGAGGATCTCGTCGATCGTCTGGTTGATGATGTCGACGCGCAGCACGCCGCCCTGCGGCATCGCGTCGCGTGCGTTCACGCACAGGTTCATCAACACCTGCTGGATCTGGGTGGGATCGCCCCGGATCATCGAGAGATCCGGGCTGAAGGTCGACCGGAACTGAATGCCGTTCGGGAACGTCTCGGTGACGATGCGGCGCATCTCCTCGATGAAATACTTCAGGCGGAGAAGCTCGTGCTGTTCGCTGCTGCCGCGGGTGAACGAAAGGATCTGCTGCAGGATTCCGGCGCCGCGGAGAGCGCTCGTCTCCATCAGCTCGATCCAGCGCCGCGAGGGGTGGTCGCGGAGGTCGTCCTTGAGCAGGCGGGCCGATGCGAGGATCGGCGTGAGGACGTTGTTCAGGTCATGGGCGATTCCGCCGGCCAGGGTGCCGATGCTTTCGAGCCGTTGGGCGCGGAGGAATTTCGCCTCGAGCAGCTTGGCATCCGAGATATCGCGCACGTGGATCTGGATCGCCGGATCACCGCTCCAGAGGAAGCGCCGGGCGCTGAGCTCGACCGGGATCGTCTTCTGGTCGCGCGTCATGAACTCGCAATCGAGGAACATCCGGTCGGCGGTCGATGCGCCGACGCTGTCGACCCACGCCTTGAAATCGCCGCGACGGGCGGTCGGCACGAAGTCGCCGACGAACCGCGCCTGGTCGCAAGGGATCTCGTCCCAGCCGAGGAGCTTCTTCATCGCCGGATTGGCCAGCGAGACGGCGCCTTCGAGGTTGCAGACGATGAGGCCGTCGGGGGCGAAGTTGACGACCTCGGCGAACTTTTCGCGCTCGTTCATCAGCTGCCGGAACCGGTTCAAGCGGAGGATCGACCGGATGCGGGTCTTGAGCTCGATTTTGTCGTAGGGCTTCGAAAGAAAGTCATCCGCGCCGGCCTCGAATCCGGCGATGCGTGAATCGCGGTCATCAAGGGCCGTGAGAAGCACGATCGGAACTTCGCCGAGCTGCGGCATGGCCCGGAGCGCCCGGCAGATCTCGAAGCCGTCCTTGTCGGGCAGCATGACGTCGAGCAGCACCAGGTCGGGAAGGATCTGGCCCGCGAGCGCGATTCCTTCGGAGCCGTTGACCGCGAAGAAGAGCTCGAGACCGGAGGCTCCGAGCAGGGCGTCGAGCACATCGCGGTTGCGGGCGTCGTCTTCGACGATGAGGACCTTGGCGGAGTTATGCATTTGAGGTTGGAAGGATGATTTCCGCGATGACGCCGGGACCCGGGTCGCGGTTGGTGAGATGGCACTGGCCGCCGGCATTGCCGACGATCGCCCCCACGACCGAAAGTCCGAGTCCCATCCCGGTCTGTTCTCCGGTCTCGAACCGGCTTCCCTGGTAGTAGGGGCTGAAAGCCTTGAGCAGCTGGTTCGGGGCGAGGGTGACACCGTCGTCCATGACCTGCAGGGAGACGCGGTCCGTTCCTCTCGGGGCGAGGACCGCACGGACGGATGGACGCCTGCCCGGATGGAAATTGACTGAGTTCTCCAGCAGTTCGCGCGCGATCAACCCGATCTGGTCGCCCGACAGGCCGACGTTCGCCATGTCGAGTTGCGGATCCGTTTCGGTCCTGAAGTTCTTCAACAGAAGATCGGTGGCGACCGAGTGGAGCAGTGGACCGACTTCGCGCACGGGGAAACGGTGCAGGCCCGCGACGGTCTTCCGGGCCTGGACGTAGTCGGCCACGTCGTTGATGTCGTTCTCGAGGCGCTGGGCGGAATCGTAGCTGATCTTGAGGAACTCCAGCGCATCGGCGCTGGTATCGGAGGGAAGGTCGTCGAGCGCCATCCGGAGGCAGCCGATGAGGCCGGTCAGCGGGGTGCGGAGCTTGTGGGCGACGAAGGTCTCGAACCGGAGAGACTGCATCTGCGCCTTCATCTCGGCGGTGACGTCCCGCAGCTGGAGGAACTCGCCGTCGAGCGGGTCGTTGGAAAGTGTTTCGACCCTCAGCCAGAAGGCCTCGGAGGTGTCGTTCTCGGGACGGACGAGGTAGCGCGCCGCGCCGACCTGCAGCCTGGCATCGTGCCATTCGTTCCACCCGACGTCGGGTTTCCGCTGATAGTGCCGGTCCACCGCCCGCTGGAAGCTGCCGAGGGAATTGTCCGCGAGGTCCATGTGCAGCCCGAGGTAGACCCGGGCCTGACGATTGGCGTATTGCAGCAGGCCCGCGGAGTCGACGACGACAAACCCGTCGGCCGATTGCTCGGCAATCTGCGAAGCGCGCCGCCGTTCGATCGTGATTCGCCGATAGCGGTTCAGGCGGAGCACCGTCTTGACCCGCGCCCTGAGCTCCATCCTGTCGAATGGCTTGGTAATGAAATCATCCGCGCCCGCCTCGATGCCCCTCAGCCTGGAATCGCGGTCGTCCAGGGCGGTGACGAGGATGACCGGCACTTCGGCGAAAAGGGGATCGGCCCGCAGCCGTCGGCAAACCTCGTAGCCGTCGATGTCGGGCATCATCACGTCGAGGAGGACGAGGTCCGGGTGGCAGGCGGCGGCCTGTTGTAGCGCCTGCGCTCCTGAACCGGCGAACTCCAGCCGATTCCCCAGTGGTATGAGGAGCGCCTCGAGGGTTTCCCTGCCGAGGGGTTCATCGTCGACGATCAGGATCGTGCTGGTGACGGACATGCCAAGGGATCCATCGGCAGGGGTGATTCCGAACTTCAGGGGACCAGCGCGCTTTGTTGCCTGGAGCTCAACCCGGGGTCTGTGTCGGGATTTCGACGCCGTTTGCGCGCAACTGCCGGTGCATCGTCTCGACGAGCCCGCGCAGGCTGAACGGTTTGGCGACGTATTCGTCCGCGCCGGCATCGAGACATCGCTCGCGGTCTCCGGCCATGGCCAGCGCGGTGAGCATGATGACGGGTGTCCTCGATAGGTCCCGGTCGGAACGGATCTGCCGGGTCGCCTCGACGCCGTCCATCACCGGCATCTGGACGTCCATGAGAATGATGTCGGGGCGGACTTCGCGGGCGAGGCGGAGCGCGTCGGCCCCGTTGGGCGCGACCGTGAGCTCGAAGCCGTGTTTGATCAGGTAGTCCCGGATCGTCAGGACGTTCATCTCGTTGTCCTCGGCGATGAGCACCTGCAGAGGCCGCCGGGCGCCGGGGACGGTAGGGGTGTTCCCGCGCCCGTTGCCTAGGACGATGGGGGTGGGAATGGTGGCGGGAGTGGAGACGTCCTCTTCGTTGGCCAGCCAGGCCGGATCGAGCGGCAGGGTGAAGCTGAAACGGCTTCCTTCGCCGGGGGTGCTGTCAACGCCCACGGTGCCGCCATGCATCTCGGCCATCTTCCGCACGAGGGCGAGGCCGAGGCCGGTTCCCGAGTATTCGCGGCTGAGGCTGCTGTCGACCTGGACGAACGATTGGAAGAGCTTTGCGAGGTCCTCGGACGCGATGCCGATGCCCGTGTCGGTGACGCTGAACTCGACCGAGTTCCCTTCGCCGGCAAGGCGTGTCGCGACGCAGATCGAGCCGGATTCAGGGGTGAACTTGACCGCGTTGCTTAGCAGGTTGATGAGCATCTGCTTCATGCGGCGTTCGTCGGCGACCAGGGTCTCGACGTCGGGGGCAAGCTCGTGCCGGATCCGGATCTTCTTCTTCTGCGCGGCCTCCTTCACGAAACGGATGCCCGTCTCGACGAGGGGCTGGATCTCCACGAGGCCCGGCTCGAGCTTCATCTTGCCGGCCTCGATCTTGGAGAGGTCCAGGATGTCGTTGATCAACGAGAGGAGGTGCCGCCCGCTTTCCGAGATGTTCGTGAGCGAATGCCGTTGGCGCTCGGTGACCGGTCCGTAGACCTCGTCGATCATGGCCTCGGAGAGACCGAGGACGGCGTTGAGGGGGGTGCGGAGCTCGTGGCTCATGCTGGCAAGGAACTCGTCCTTGTGCTTGGCCGCCTTTCCCAGTTGGCGGTTGGCGTCGCTCAGGCTCCGGGTGCGCTCCTCCACCTGGACCGCGAGCGAGGCGCGTTCCCTTTCGAGCTCCGTCTCGATGCGCCGGCGCTCCGTGATCTCCACGCTCATGCGCGAATTCGCGGCGGCCAGCTGTTCCGTGCGTTCGGCGACCCGGAGTTCGAGCGACCCGTTCGCTAGGCGGATTCCTTCCTGGGCCTGGATCCTTTCCAGCGCGGCCGCGACGTAGTCGGCCATGATCTGCAGGGTGACGAGGTCCTGCGGCGTGTAGGCCTGCGACCGGCCGCTCTGGACCGATACCAGGCCAAACGCCTCGGCCCCGCGGCGGATGGGAACGAGGAGAAGGGAATCGCCCGGCATGGCCGAACCGAATTGCCGGAGATCCGGCCCGGGATCCTGGTCCCCGTCGTGGAGAATGATCTGGGGGCCCTCCATGATGACTTTTTTGGCGAGTTCGGAGGCGGGCCCCGGCTCGGCGTTTGGCAGCATGGTGGGGCGGCCTGCCTCGGTGCCGATGCCGACCACTTCTGCGACAAGTCCCGTTGTCTTGTCATGGAGGAGAAGCCGGAACGAGTCCCATCCGAAAACCCGGCCCGATTCGTCGGCGAGGATCCCTGCCGCGGCGGTCGCGGATGTCGCGGAACTGAGGGAGAGGCCCAGACGGGAAAACGTTTGCTGCACGCCGTCGGCTTTCTTGCGTTCGGTGATGTCGTGCTGGACCGAAACCCAGTGGGTGTAGACGCCCGCCTTGTCGGCGATGGGCACGACGCTGAGCTCCACCCAGTATTCGCCGCCGTCCTTGCGGTAGTTCACCAGCTCGGCGGAACAGGGGCGGAATGCCTCAAGCGACCTGCGCAGCCGGTCGAGTTCGCCGCGGTCGGTCTTGGGACCCTGCAGGATCCGGGGGCTCCGACCCACGACCTCCTCGGGCCGGTAGCCGGTCTGGCGGCAGAAGGCCTCGTTGACGTAGATGATCGCCGGTCCGGGGAGGTTGATCGAATCCGCCTCCGTGATGACGACCGAATCGTTCGCGTGGAAGATGGCCGACTCGAGGATGTGCAGCCTTTCCTCGACATGCTTCACGGACGTGATGTCCGTATGCGAACCCGCCATGCGGAACGGCCGGCCGGCCGCATCGTGCAACGCGGCCCCACGGGCGAGGATCCAGCGGTAGGAGGCGTCGCGCGACCACATGCGGAACTCGACCTCGTAGGACTTGGTCTCGCCGCGCATGCAGCGTTCCAGCGCGGCCATGACGCGCGGGAGATCCTCCGAGTGGACGAGTTCGCGGAAGGTGTCGGGCGAATTCACGAGCTCCTCGTCCCGGTAGCCGAGCATCTCCTTCCAGCGCGGGGAGAAATAGATCTGATCGGCGGCCAGGTCCCAATCCCAGATTCCACAGCTTGAACCGTCGACCGCGAGCTCGTATTGCTCGCGGCTCTGTCGGAGCTCCGCGATGGCGGCATGTTCGTCCGTCGCGTCGACGAGCATGCCGTTCCAGACCACGACGCCGTCGACGGCGCGCTCGGGCTGCGCCCATCCGCGGAGCCAGCGGGTGGTCCCGTCCGGATGGAGGTAGCGGCCGGTCCACGTCCAGTGGGACAGCTCGAAAGTGTTCCGCTGGATCGATTCCTGGAAGCCCGGCAGATCGTCGGGATGGATGCGCCCGGTCAGCGACGCCGGCGACATGGTGAGGGCGTCGGGTTCGATGCCGAACACGGCACGGCTTCCCTCGCTGGCGAAGCGGAACGAGATGCTCCCGTCGGCCGCGACGCCGAACTGGTAGATCAGCGCGGGAACGCTGGCCGTCAGGCGGCGCAGCCGCTCGTCACCCATCCGGCGGATCTCCTCGGCGAGCTTCTTTTCGGTGACGTCGGTCAGGGAGCCCATGGTCCCGGTGACCCGCCCATCGGCACCGGTGGCTAGACGGGTGAAGACCTCGATCCAGCGAAAGCCCCCTTCCTTGCGTCTGTAGCGCACTTCGCACCGGCAGAAGTCCACCTTCCGCTCGGCCAGGGGCTGCAGGAGGTCCAAGGTCCGCGCCTGGTCCTCGGGATGGACGAACTCGATGAACAGCCGGCCGAGCGATTCCTCGACCGTGAAGCCCGTGACCAGCCGCCACGCCGGGTTGAGGAAGGTCCATCGGCCTTCGGCATCGGTTTGGAAAACCACCTCCTGGAGATTGTCCACGACCTGCCGATAGCGGTGTTCGCTCGCGACAAGGGCGTCCTTGTTCCGGCGTTTCTCCTCCAGCGAATCCTGGAGCAGCATGAGGTTCTGCTCGAGCGACGCCGTGCGCTCGAGCACACGGGACTCGAGCTGCTCACGCACCCGTTGCAGGGCCATGCGCGAACGCGAGCGCTCGATGACATGGCCGAACTGCGCGGCGACCCCCATGGCCAGACCGGAGACGCGGTGGTCCCTCGGGATTGGCAGATGGGAGAAGAACGCTAGCAGGGCCGCGACGCCGGTGCCGCCGAACACGGGGATCAGGCAGACTCCGCTGAGTCCGTTTGCGGCCGCTTCCTTCGGCAGCGACCGGGGTGGTGCATCGACGAGTGTCCGGTAGAATCCGACCTCGTCGATCTCGGCCACCAGTTCGGCGATGGACGACGGCTGGTTGTCGAAGGTCCACTGGACCTGGTGGAGAAACTCGTGGTGCCGGCCGAACACGGCGTCGTGGCCGACGATCGCATGGCCGTCGCCCGAAGCGGCGTCGGCGGGAACGAGTGCCAAACCGCAGTCGAAAGGGCCGAAGTCGCAGACGGCCTCGAGCAGCGACCGCGCGGCCTCGCTTGTGGACGACGACGCGTTGGCCGAGCCGGCCACCCTGGCCAGCATGTCGATCTCGCGCTGCTTTTCGTAGAGTTCCCGCAGCCCCGCTTCGGCCACCGTCTCGGCATCGGGCGGAGTGCCAAGGTCATTGTCCAGCAGTTCGAAGGCATCGCCTTTCATCACGTCGGGGAACGCGGCAGAGGTCCGGCGACAGGCCGGATCAGGACAGGCGGGTTCCCGCAGGGGAATCGGCGGAAGACGAAGAAAGGTTAACGACGCGCACGCGCCTTCAGACCGGATGCAGGCCGATGCGGACGTCGACGGCTTCCATGCCGGCGGACCGGATCGCCCTCATGCCGAGTTCAGTGTCTTCGTAGGCGCGGCAGAAGCGGGCTTCGACGCCAATGCGGCGGGCGGCTTCGAGGAAGATGTCGGGAGCGGGCTTCTGCAGCGTCACGTCCTCGCTGGTGACGACGGCCTGGAACCAGTCGCGGATGCCGAGATGGACGAGGACCTTGTGGATGACGTCGCGGTTTCCTCCGGAGGCGACGGCCATGGGGATCTTGCCGATGTGCGCCCTTGCCACGTCCACCACGTGGGCCAGCGGTTTCACGTTGGGCAACGCCGGCAGATAGGCGTGCTCCTTTTCCTTGGCCACGGCGAGCGGGTCGAGGGTCAGTCCCTGTTCCGCCGCGAGCATCTTGAGGATGTCGCGCGTGGGCACGCCGCCCAGGGAGTAGAAACGGTCCTCGGGAAAATGGATGCCGTGTTTCTGGCTGACGAACTGCCATGCGCGCCAATGCGCGGGCATCGTGTCGGCCAGGGTGCCGTCACAGTCGAAGACGAGTCCACGGATGTGGGGAGGAAGGGTCATGGGAAAACGGGCCGTCAGAGTTCGAGATTCTTGAGCTTCTCGTCGAGTTCGTGGGTCAGCAGCGGCTCGACAAGTTGGTCGATCTCGCCTTCGAGCACGGCGGGCAGGTTGTAGATCGTGAGCTCGATGCGGTGGTCGGTGACGCGGTTCTGCGGGAAGTTATAGGTCCGGATCTTCTCAGACCGTTCACCGCTGCCGACCTGCTGCGAACGCTGGCTGTCATACTTGGCCTTTTCCTCGGCGACCTTCCGCTCAAGCAGACGCGAACGCAGCACCGTCATGGCGGAGGCCTTGTTCTTGATCTGGGAACGCTGGTCCTGGCAACGGACCTCGAGCCCGCTCGGCTTGTGGAAGATGCGGACAGCGGAATCGGTCGTGTTGACGCCCTGGCCGCCATGGCCGCCCGCCCGGCACACTTGGACGTCGATGTCCTCGGGCCGGATGACGACGTCGACTTCCTCGGCCTCGGGAAGGACGGCGACGGTCGTGGTGCTGGTGTGGATGCGGCCCTGCGCTTCGGTGGCCGGAACGCGCTGCACGCGGTGCACACCGCTCTCGAACTTGAGGCGCTTGTAGACGTCCTCACCGATGACGCTGAAGATGACTTCCTTGTAGCCGCCGAGATCGGACGAACTGGCGTCCATCGGCTCGACCTTCCAACCGTGCGCTTCGGCATAGCGCGAATACATCCGGAACAGGTCGGCCGCGAAGAGGGCTGATTCCGCCCCGCCGGCCCCGGCCCGGATCTCGATGATCGTGTTCCGCGAATCCGTCGGTTCCGGCGGCACGAGTCCGCGCATGACGGCCTGCCGCAGCGGTTCTTCCTCCTTTTCGAGCCGCGCGATTTCCTCCTTCGCCATCGCTGCCAGTTCGGATTCCGCCGGTTCCGCCGCCAGCATTTCCCGGTTGGCCTTCATGTCCTCCCCGCACTTGAGGAAGGCCGTGCCGGTGGAAACGAGCTCCTTAAGCCGGGAGTATTCGCGGTTCAACTCCTGGCCGCGCTTCGGGTTGCTGAAGGCTTCCGGATCCGCCAACGCCGCCTCCACTTCCGCGAAGCGGCGGGAGAACCGGTCGACATGGGGGCGGAGATCCATCAGCGCGTTTCGTATTAGTCCCGGCTGACCCGCTTGTAGGGCCTTCCAGGAAAACAAACCGCCCGCGGGCCGTGTTCCGGCCAGCGGGCGGTTTGATGGGGAAAGCTACTTCTTCTTCTTCTTGGACGCGGTGGCGTCGGCCTGCGCTGCCTGCGCTGCCTGGGTCTTGGCCAGGCGCTGCTGGAACTTGTCGACGCGTCCGGCGGTGTCCACAAAGGTCTGGTGACCGGTGTAGAACGGGTGCGAGAACGCGGAGATGCCCATCAGGTAGAGGGGATACTCCTTACCATCCTCCCACTTGGCGGTGAGGTTGGTGTTCACGCAGGAGCGCGTCATGAAAGACTGGCCGGTGCCTGAGTCGCGGAAAACGACGAGGCGGTAATTCTTCGGATGGGTGTCCGGTTTCATATCAAAGGCCCGCGAAAGTATCAGCGAAGTCCGGCCTGACAAGAGGTTTTTCCTGAGGCCGCCTGTTCACTGGGCGTTGAATATCCTGGGGATGAGCCACACGCGGTCCACGTTGTTGCTTTGGAAGGTGATGCCTCGCTGTTTTCGCCTGACCGGGACCAGGGTCTGCGGATCGCGCCATTTGTGGGTCTCCACGTGGCCGTCCACATAGGAGAGCGTGCCCGCGCCGCTGTGGCGCGCGGTGGGGATGGAGCCCCAGACGTCGTTCCACGGCACCTGGTCGCGGAACACGCCTGTGCCGATGGTGTCCTCATGTTCGTCGATGAAGAGCATCATGCGGGAAGTGGCGCGGATCTCGGACAACCTACGGAACCGGTTGGGGCCGGTGGCATTGGAGATGATCGGCGCGTTCATCGCCGGGCTGATGGAGTAGCTGCGGACGCGGGGCTCTTTGCTCCCATCGAAAACGGAGTAGCTGGCGTCGGAGGGGCACTTGTAGATCTTGGGGTCCTTGGCGAACGGGCCGATGGAGCCAAAGGAGCGCGAGGACGGAAAGTAATAGGTCCTGGTCGAACCGGAAGTTCCGAACAACACTTGATTGGTGGCCTCGGTCCTGAAAGTCGGCAAAGCCACCGTATCGGTTTCAAAGGTCATCACCCCCGCGACCCAGCTCGGCTCGGAAGTGTTTCCAGCGCCGACGACGGTAGCATTCTCCATGATCCGGTCGTCGTAGTGGTCCACGTAATGGTGAAAAGCGATGGTTAGTTGCCGCAGGTTGTTCATGCAGACGGTCGTCTGGGCCCTGGCCTTGGCCCTGGACAGCGTGGGCAACAGGAGTGCGGCCAAAATGCCGATGATTGTGATCACGACCAGCAGCTCAATGATCGTAAATCCCGTCCTTGCCTTGGTTTTCATGGCGAAAAGGGCCGGAGCGGGACCGCCGCTCCGGCCAAGCGAGTTGGTTTACGGCGTGTTCGACGGCACGGCGACGAAGCCGGTCGGGATATAGGTTGACCCCGTATTCTGGTAGCGCCAACCGAAGATCTTCCCGTCGTCCGTGAGGCCCTCGATGCCGCCGCCGCTCGAAACCAGCGACGAGACATCGACGTAGCCGGTGCGCGTGGGCGTATGCACCACGTAGGCCTGGCCGAGATACTGCATCCCGAGGGTGGGATCGAAGACATCGGCCCGGAGCAGGGACTGTCCTCGTCCGTTGTAGGCCAGCATCTGCGTGGGCCGGTAGGTCCTGGGATAGGGCGAGGGGCTGAAGGTCCACTCGGGGAAGATGCGGTAGGAGGCCGCCGCCGTGGTGGCGGGCCGGTGGACGAATGGCACATAGGCCTCGCCGCTGGCGTAGGGCTGGACGTTGCCGGCCAACTGGCCATTGCGCGACAGGGTGAGTGCCACCTGATTGCGCAGGTTCGCCGGCTGCACGCCATTGGCGATGCCCAGCGCGGCAAAATCGGGCTCGGGCAGCTTGTCGCCCGGGGTGATGTGAGGATTGGAGGTGGAGTAGCGGAAACGGAACGGTCGAACCCACGTGCCTGTGCCGGTTTCGAGAGCGGTATTGCCACCGACTTCATCCAGAACCGAGATGCCTACCGCTTCGCTCCAAGTGAATTGGTTGCCTTGTTCGAACGATCCCAGATCGATTCCTTCGCCGTGGAGCGAACCTCCACTGCCGCTCCCTTGGTAAGGCCAGAGCATGGCGCGAGGTATGCCGTTGGGGTTAACGCCCCGGCCCACGATAGTGCGGGCATTGTTCAGGGCCCTGGCTTCCGCCGAAGGCCAGTCAGACGGCCTGTTCAGGGGATAGCCCACGGACAGCCCCCACGGGGCGCGCTGCCAGAACACAGCTTCGGAATAGCCTCCGGATGACGGAATGCGCCAGCCCACGGCCTCGCCAGCATCATTGATCCCGCGGGCGGATGAATCGTATGAGGCGGCGAAGTCGAGGATCTGCCCACCGAGCCATTCCACAGCCTTGTAGCCGTAGGACTGTTGATAGGAAGACACGCCGACGACATGCCCGAAGTCGTTGGCCGCATTGACGGAAGAGGAGTTGACGATCTGCATGGCCCCACCGCTCTCCGGGTCCCAGACATACTCCGTGAGCCCCGAATACGGCGTGGCTGTATACATGAGCTCCGGCCGGTCCACCGGGTTTTCCCCAATGTTGCCGGAGTGGGACGGTCCACGCTGGAAGCTTGGCCAGATGCCCTCGTCGGGACCGAAAGCGTTGTCGAAGCTGTAAAGGTTGCCGCTGTTGGCCAGAACCAAAACCTTGCCACCCGAAGTCATCGTCGGCGAGCCGTAGAGCGATTCACCCGATGGAATGGAGATCGAGGATGTCCACCGGGCCGTTCCGTTCGGAGCGATGGAACGGATCCAGCCGTTGTGTTCAACCACGATGGCGTTGCCGCCTGCATCAATGAGGGCCGCCTGGCAAGGCACCACGCCGCCCTGATGGGTCGAACCCCAGGAGGCCGCGTTCACCGTCCACCGGTAGCCGGTCTGGTTCTGGGCGTTCTTCCCGTCCTGCGTAAAGCCGTAGACGTTGCCGCCCACGTCGGACACGACCACCTCGCCGAAGGAAGAGATCACGGGGCCACCCTTGGTCAACGTGACGATCTCGACCCGCCACAGTTCGGTCCCGGAGCTGCCGTTGAGGCAGATAGTCCAGTTTATGCCGGGGTCGGTCCACGTGGTGACAAAGATGCGTCCGTCCGTCCCGATGGCGGGGGAGCCTTGGACCATCTGGCCGAGGACGGTGTTCCAGGCCACGGAACCGTCGGGGTTGAAGGCCTTGATCGACGCCGGGCTCAAGGCGGAAGCCACCACGATCTTCCCGTCGGCCATGATGGCGGGCGACGGGGCGAAGTGGCTGAAGGTGGCGCCGCCCGCCGGCTTCCCGCCGCTCCAACCGGAAGAATCCTGGCCGTCCACCGTGGACAGGGCAAAGAGCCGCCCGTGTCCCCGTGTCGGCGATCCGGAACCGGTCACGACGTAGAGGCGCGATCCGCTTTCGGCCAGCGACGGAGTCGCGACCAGGCTGGTGCCGATGGCTTCGTTACCGACGGTCTCCTCCATCGGCAACTGGCGGGTCCAGAGCGGGGCCAGGGAAACAGTTCCAGAGACGTAGGAAACGGAAAAGCAGACGACATTTCCGTCGGTGGTCGCGCAGTAGGCGCGCGACGCGTCCCGGTTGAGGACCGGGCTGGCCTTGCACGTAGTCCCGCTCGCGATCACGGCGGATGTGGCCAACGATTTGTCGGGTTTCAGCACGACAAGTTTTGCGTCTCCATCGGTGATGAAGATGTGCCCGCTCCTTGAGACCGCGGGCGTCGTGACAAGACCACTGGGGCTGGTTGAAACGACGGTTGGCTGTTCAATGGGGGGGGGGTAACTGCTGGGCTAATGCAGCCGTCGCTGCGAGCGCCAGCGCTGTGAGGATGAGGGCCAGTCGTTTCATCAGTCTTGTTGGGTTGAGTGTTTGGTTTCCTGCGATGCCCAGAATCCGCGAAGTGTGGAACGTCTTCTTGGGTGCGCACGTTTCTTATTGCGCGGACGCTCGTGAGTCAACCCATGTCTGTCCTGTGCCCGGCAACGCACAGTGACGATTGGGCAACGAGGCCCGGCTTCGGCTGCAGCGTTAGGGCTCGTGGCCGTCCTTCGACGAACGGATTGACGGACTGCTTCCGGAGGCCGGGCGTCCCCGCCAGGCCAGTCCCGGGGTTCTGGCGTCTTTCTCGGGCGAGATTTTCCGGCCGCCAAAATGCCGCGTCGAGCGTCGTGACCAGCGAGCACCTCTCTTCTTCGCGTTCCTTCGCGGGGGAATGCCTCCTGGCCGGGCGCGGACGCCCGGCCTACGGCGTAGCCCGGCCAAGCGGTGTTCCTCCGGTGAAATGAAACAGGGTGAAGACCGTCTCGCGGTAATGAGTCGCATGACCCGCGCGAAAACCCGCCAGAGCCGTCTTGCTCCGGGGGCACCGAGCCATACCATTGAGCACCATGTCCGAATCGACACCTTCCTGGCACCGCCGGCTTTTGCCCGCCGTCGCCTTCGCTGTTTCCGGGGCCTCCTTGCTGGCCGCCGGCCATGAGCTCTCCACTTCCGTCCCGTATGCGCCGAGGGTCGCTCAGGCGTCCGATGAGGGCGAACGCGCCATCCGCACGTTCAAAGTCGCGCCCGGCTTCAAGACCGAGCTGGTCGCCGCCGAACCGCACCTGGCGAATCCGGTGGCCTTCACCATCGACGAGAAGGGCCGGTTCTACGTGGCCGAGACCTTCCGGCACAGCGACGGTGTGCTCGACATCCGGGGCTTCATGCAGTGGCTCGACGAGGAGCTCGCCGGCAAGACCGTGGCGGATCGCGAGGCCTTCATGAACCGCCATTACGCCGCCAAGAAGGAGCAGTTCTCCAAGGAGTCCGAGCGGGTGAAGCTCCTCTGGTCCACCCGGCCGGACGGCGTCGTGGACAAGTCCACCGTCTTCAGCGCGGGCTACAACAACTGGCTCGACGGCATCGGCGCCGGACTGCTCGCGCGCAAGGGCGACGTGTGGTTCACCTGCATTCCCGCCCTCTACCGCCTGCGCGACGAGAACGGCGACGGCATCGCTGAAAAAAAGGAGGTCCTCAGCTACGGCTACGGCGTGAGGAACGCCTTCCTTGGCCACGACCTGCACGGCCTGCGCATCGGGCCGGACGGCAAGCTCTACTTCACCAGCGGCGATCGCGGCTTCAGCGTGAAGCAGGGCGACAAACTCGTCGCCGAAACGGAACGCGGCGCGGTCCTCCGCTGCAACCTCGACGGCTCCGAACTGGAGGTCTTCCACCGCGGCCTGCGCAATCCGCAGGAACTGGCCTTCGACGACTTCGGCAACCTCTTCACCGGCGACAACAATTCCGACGGCGGCGATCCCGCGCGCTGGGTCTATTGCGTCGAGGGCGGCGACAGCAGGTGGCACGTCGGCTGGCAGTTCATCGAGAAGCCCAACAGCCGCGGTCCCTGGAACGACGAGAAGTTCTGCCGGCCCGAGACCATGGGCCTCTGGCATCTCCCGGCCATCGCCAACATCGCGGCCGGACCTTCCGGGCTGGCCCATTACAGCGGCGTCGGCCTGCCGGCGTCCTACAACGGAACGTTCTTCCTCGCCGACTTCCGCGGCGGTCCGGGCAGCGTGATCCACATGATCCAGATGAAGCCCAAGGGCGCGTCCTTCGAGGTGACGAAGCGCGACCAGCTCGTGACCGGTTTCCTCGCGACGGACGTGGAGATGGGCAACGACGGCTCCATCTACGCCCTCGACTGGGTGCAGGGCTGGAACAAGACCGGCAAGGGACGCATCTACAAGTTCACCGAGACGAACTACACCGACATCACGCTCGTCACGCAGACCAAGAAGCTCATCGCCGAAGGCATGGACAAACGGCCCGTGTCCGAGTTGGTCAAACTCCTCGCGCATCCCGACCAACGCGTCCGGCAGGAAGCGCAATTCTCCCTCGTGGATAAGAAGGCGAAGAAGGAACTCACCATCGCGCTTCAAGGCGACAAGACTCTTCCCCGCCTCCACGCCATCTGGGGAATCGGAATGTTGGCCCGCAAGGACAACGCCGCCGTCGCCCCGCTCGTCGCGTTGCTCAAGGACAAGGATCTCGAAGTTCGCGCCCAAGCCGCGAAGATTCTCGGCGACGCCAAGTTCGCCAAAGCCACCGACGCCCTCATCGCCGCCATGAAGGACATCGATGCGCCCCGCGCGCAGTTCTTCGCCGCCATCGCCCTGGGCAAGATCGGCGACAAGAAGGCCCTGCCCGCCGTGTTGGAAATGGTCCGTGGAAATGGCGATCAGGACGCCTACCTGCGGCATGCCTCCGTCAGCGCGTTGGTCGGCATCGCCGGCGACGCCAAGACGCTTTCGCAGATCGGCAAGGACGACTCAGCCGCCGTGCGCACCGTCGCCCTCGTCGCCATGCGCCGAAAAGGATTCTCCGAAGTCAGCATGTTCCTCAACGATCGTGAGCCTCGGCTCGTGACCGAAGCCGCCCGCGCCATCAACGACGAGAACATCACCGGCGCCATGCCCGCGCTGGCCAAACTGCTCGATGCGAAGGAAACCAAACCCCTCGCCCGCCGTTCGCTCGCTGCCAACCTGCGCGGCGGCTCTGGCGACAACGCGAAAGCGGTCGTCCGTTACGCGATGAACGACGGCGCCATCGACCAAGTGCGCGTTGAAGCCCTTCAGCACATCGCCAACTGGGCCAAGCCCAGTGGCCGCGACGCCGTCTCCGGCCTTTGGAGGCCGATCACCGAGCGCGATGGGTCCGCCGCCGCGGATGCCATCCGGCCCGTGATCAACGAACTGCTCAAGACCGGTCCCGCCCAGGTTCAAATCGCCGCCGCGCAGGCCGCCGAAGCCCACAAGATCAAGGAGGCCGGTCCCGCGCTGTTTACCCTCGCCACAACGCCCGGAGGCGATCCGCAGGCGCGCGTGGCCGCGCTCAAGGCGCTCGCCGCCATCGGCGACGACAAGGCCGGCGAAGCGATCGAGTTGGCTTCCAAGGATGCCAACGAAGCCGTCCGCAAAGCCGCCGCCACACTCTCGGCCGCCAGCGGCAAGGGCGACGCCACGACCGCGCTGGTCGCCATCCTCGACAAGGGCTCCATCGGCGAGCAGCAGAACGCGTTCGCCGCTCTCGGCAATCTCCCCGAAGGCAAGGCCGACGACATCCTCGCCCAATGGTTTGAAAAACTCGTGGCCAGCCAATTGAAACCCGAGCTCGCCCTCGATCTCGTTGAAGCCGGCGGCAAACGGAAGTCGGCCAGGGTGGCGGGACTGCTGAAAAAGTATGAAGACGGGCTGTCCGCCGCTAGCCCGCTCGCCAAATACAGCTGGGCTATGGCCGGCGGCAACGCGGCCGAAGGCAAGAAGGTCTTCTGGGAAAAGGCAGAAGCCTCCTGCCTGCGCTGCCATAAGGTGAACGGCGAAGGCGGCGAGGTCGGTCCGGAGCTCGGCAAGGTTTCCGTTACACATCCAAAGGAATACCTGTTGGAGTCGATCGCCTATCCGAACAAGCAGATCGCGCAGGGCTTCGAGACCGTGGTCATCACCCTTAAGAACGGCCAAGTCTACGCCGGCATCCTCAAGAGGGAGACGGACACGGAACTGGAGATCAATTCCCCGGAAGACGGCATATTGAAACTGAAGAAAGCCGACGTGAAGGAACGCGAGCGCGGGCTTTCGGGCATGCCCGAAGGCTTGGCCGAAGTGATAGGACGCCGCGACCTCCGGGACGTCGTAGAATATCTGTCCACGCTCAAGTAGGTTAGCCCGTAACCGATGGCTGGGGCGGGCGCTGAGCCGGCCCCGGCTTGTCGACCCATTGAATTCCGGGGTTGAAAGGCTTACAGGGCGCTCCTAGCCTGCTTACAGAGTATGCAACGAAACTTTTTGGGATTTGTCCTCCTGGGACTGGCGATCATCAGCGCGCTCGTAACAGCGTATCTTTGCCTTCAGACATCGAACGCGATGGCCGGGAACAAACGGGCCAACGCCAAGATCGCTGAGCTTCAGGGCAAGATGGCCGCCACCGAAAAACTCCTGACCGAGGCTGTCGAATACTCCAAGAAAAACCCGGCGATTCTCCAGGCCCTTCGCTCCGCCGGCATCACAAACATCCCGGCCGCCGCCGCCAATCAACCCCGCCGCTAAAACGCCATGAGCGAGCCTATTTCCCTCTCGTCCGATACCCAGGTCTCCCGCGCCGCCGAGTCCCGCGACTCCGGTTCGTTGGGAACCTTGATCAATGGAATCCTGGTCGTGTTCCTCATCACTTCAGTGAGCGAGAACCTCGTCCTCTACCGTCAGGCCAAGGACCTTGGTGAAAGCTTGCGGGCCAAGCAGGCCCAGGTGGCGCAGGCGGAGGAAGTGTTCGCCCAAGGATACAAGCCGCGCATCGATTCGATCGTCGGCAATTTGAGCATCTTCGCGAAGACCAGCCCGGATTTCGCCCCGATTCTGGAGAAGTATAAGGGAGCCCTTCCCGCTCCTGGACCGGCCGCGGTCCCGAAGCGCTGATCCGCTTCACCGCGCATCGGAAGTTCCAACGGGAGTTCCGCAGTCCGAACAATATTTCGCAGTCGGATGAGACCTGTGGCCGCAAGTGCCGCAGGTCTTTTTCGCTTCATCATGGCGGCGATGGATCATGAGGTTCCGGATATAGGGAATCCATGTGAAAGCGTAGGCGAAGATGAAGACGGAGCTCTTCTCCCAAAAGACGGCGTAGGCCAGCAGCAGCAGAGAACCGATCAGGCTGAGCCACCAGAAAGCGGTTGGAACCGTTACCTGTTTTTGTTTCTCAGTGACATACCACTGGAGGATGAAGCGCGACGAGAAAACGAGGTTGCCAGCCCAGCCCACGATCTTCCAAGCGTGCCATTCGATGCCGAGAAAGTTTCCGCTGTGCCAGAGCCAATCCATAGGACGGCTGGTCTAACGGCTCACAATCGAAACGGGAAGGCCGAACTCCCATCGATGGGCGCGGCGATCCTTGTCCGCTGGATTACCGCCGTTGTGGGATACATTTGATGCGGAATCCTCCGCCTTGGCTCGCGCCATCAGAGCCGACTAGGCTCGTCGGATGGAATCGCTCCGAATCTATGTCGATCTCGCCATGCCGGCGGAAACACTCGAACTGCTCCGTCACGGAACCGCCGGTCATGAGCTCGTGCTTCCGGCCAAACCGGTTTCATCGGTCCTCGCGAAGGCGGAGCGCGATCCGCAGTTCACCACCGTGGACGTCGCCTTTGGCCAACCCGATGTGCAGTCGATCTCGGAAGCCGCGCAACTGCGGTGGGTCCATGTCAGTTCGGCCGGGATCACGCGTTACGACACGCCGGAGTTTCGCGGGCTCGCGACGGGTCGCCGGATCGCGTTGTCGAACAGTTCAGGAGTCTACGACGAGGCCTGCGCGGTGCATGCGCTGAGCTTCATGCTGGCGCACACACGCAAGCTTCCGCTCGGACTCCGTTCGCGCACGCCCAATGGCAGTCCGGAATGGCAGGCGTTGCGGGCGGCCAGCGGAACCCTGCGGGGCGAGACGGTATTGCTCCTCGGCTACGGCGCCATCGCGAAACGGTTGGCGGAACTGCTCCGACCGTTCGGCGTGAAGCTGATCGCGCATCGCCGCAAGGCCCGTGGCGACGAAGGCATGCCTGTGGTAGCGGAAGCGGGACTGCCAGGCGCGTTGGCCGAGGCGGACCACGTGGTGAACATCCTTCCGGAAAGCACGGAGACACGCGGGTTCTTCGATCGGGCCCGCTTCGCTTCCGTGAAACCCGGCGCCGTCTTCTACAACATCGGGCGGGGCGCCACGGTGAACCAGGACGCGCTGGTTGGGGCATTGCGATCAGGCCGCGTCGGCGCCGCTTGGTTGGATGTGACAGATCCCGAGCCGCTGCCCGCCTCGCATGAGCTCTGGGCCGAGCCCAACTGCTTCATCACCCCGCACGTCGCCGGCGGCCACGCGGGTGAGGTCGACACGCTGGTCCGCCATTTCCTGAAAAACCTGGAACGCTTCGTCCGCGGCGAAGCGCTCTTGGATCGCGTGATCTGACTTCCGGGACAAGAACCGACGGCCTGGTTTTTCGATGGTGCGGTAGATTCCCCGCAACCTTGTCGCATCGACGGTTTTCACTACTGTGCGCCATCGATGTCCTTCGAAACCGATCCGGATTCGCAGCTCATGCTCCGTGTCAAACACGGGGACATGGACGCGTTCGAATCGTTGGTCGAGAAGTTCAAGCAGCCGGTCATGGGACTGGTCTATCGGACCCTGCGCGACGCCGATGAAGCCGAGGACATCGCCCAGGCGGTGTTCATCCAGGTCTACAAATCCCGCGACCGTTACCAGCCCAGCGCGCGCTTCTCCACTTGGCTGTTCACGATCGCCCGGAACTTTTGCCTGAATGAAATCCGGCGTCGAGTGCGGCATCCGGCCGATGCGTTGGACCAACCGCTGAACGATTCGGATGACACGGTCGGCACGTTGATTCCCGACGCCGCGGTGCGGGACGCAGGCGACCTGTCGCTCAGCGGCGAGTTGACGCAGAAGGTCGACGAGGCCGTCCGTGATCTTCCGGAACTCCAACGAACCGCCCTGCTGCTCTGCCGTGAGGGGGACGTCTCCTACGACGAAATCGCCGAAGTGCTCGGCACGTCCCTGTCTGCCACAAAATCGCTCATCCACCGAGCTCGGGAGACGCTGAAAGCCCGGCTAAAACCCTATCTGGAATCCGGCACCTGGTCGGCTGGAGGCGCGAAGAAACAGTGAAACTTTCCTGGTCAGCCGGTGATCAACCCATGTCGCAGATGAAGAATGACCCGCTCCAACGACTACGCGAAACCGCTTGGCGCAGGAAGCTCGCGCCCGAGGAAGAAGCCGAACTCCTTCGCCTGCTCGGTGACGATGCGCCTGCCTGCGCGGAGTGGGAGGCGGAGTTGGCGTTGACCGCCTCGCTTTCCCGCCTGCCGGCCCCCGGCGTCGCGACGAATTTCACCACCCGTGTGATGGAGGCGGTGAGGGCCGGGCAGATCGCGGAAGCGCGCCGCCCAGACGGGCTCGGAAGATGGTGGAGCCGTTTCGGTTGGCGACCACGGCTCGCGGTGCTGGGCGGCGCCACCGCTTTGGTGGCGGTCGTGGTGGTGCAGCACCGGATCCATGTGCAGCAGGAAGTGGTGCTCGGCGTCCGCATGCTGTCGCCTGCGGCAATGGTGCCGTCGGTCGAGTGGCTGGCCGACTTCGATGCCATCGACAAACTCGGCCAGGTGGCGCCGACGGATGAAGACCTGCTGGCGGCCCTAAAGTGATTCCCGGCATGAAGTTTTCCCGGCTCATCCTTGTTGCCTCCATGTTCACGACATGGATGGCCGTAGCGCAGCCGGCTCCTCCGGGTTTGCCCGCGCCACGGGAACTGCCGCCAATGCCGCCGTTGGGCAAATCGCCCGTGCTCTTCTTCCGCGAACTTCTGGCCATGCCCGCTGTGTCACGCGCTGATGCGCTGACGAATCGTTCCGCCGTGGCGCAGTCCAACATCCTCGCCAAAGTCACGGAGTATGAGGCGATGCCGGCGGAAATCCGTGAAACGCGGCTCCGCGCCACGCACCTGCGGTGGCTTCTGCTGCCTCTGCTACGGATGACGCCGGACGCGCGGCGGCTTGAGATCGGTCGATTGGACGACGCGGACAAGCAGTTCGTCCGGGAACGGCTGGCCCGCTGGGACCAGTTGTCTCCGTCGGTGCAGGGGGAGTTCCTCGAGCATGAAGCGACGATCAACTACCTGATCCGCATTTCACCGCGCACCTCGAAGCCGATGGTGGTCGAGATGCCGCCGGCGCCTCCGGGGGCGCTGAAGGACATGGAAACCGGGCTGGCGCGTTGGAGCACTTTGGGTTCGGGAGACCGGGACCGGATGATCGATCGTTTCCAGGACTTCTTCGACCTCGCGCCCAAGGCGCAGACGCGGACGCTGAACGAATTGACCGCGATGGAGCGGACGCAGATGGAACAACTCGTCCGCCGTTTCGGGAGCCTGGACGCGGAACAACGGCGACGTTGCCTGGACGCCTTCCAGAAGATCGCCCAGATGAGCCACGAAGAACGCGCCGTGTTCTTCAAGAACGCGGAACGGTGGCAGGCGATGTCGCAGGAAGACCGGCAGGCTTGGCGCAACGTCGTCCGGAGCGCGCCCGACATGCCGCCGTTGCCACCGGGCATGATCGTTCCCGGCACACCCACCCAATCGGCTCCGGCGGCTGCGGGGAAGTGACGGCGCCTCGCGCGACGTGATCGGTGGCCGCCGAGTTTGCCCTCACGCCGATGACGCGTAAGCTCGGGAATGTTCATCAACGGGATCGGAACTGCGGTTCCTGAAACGCGCTACTCCCAGGCGGAATGCTGGGCGGCGTTGGAATCTTCCGAACGGCTCCAGCAACTCGCCCCGAGATCCCGCGCCATTCTCCGCAAGGTGTTGCTCGGCCGGAACGGGATCGAGACGCGCCACCTCGCATTGGCTCCGCTGACCGAGGCGTTCCAGGTTTCGCCGGACGCCCTTCAAGCCCGTTTCTCGCGGCACGCGCCCCGGCTCGCGACCGACGCCGCGTTGCAGGCGCTCGCGGAGACGGGACTGAGGGCCCCAGACGTTGACGCGGTGCTGATCAGCACGTGCACCGGTTACCTTTGTCCCGGGTTGACGAGCTATGTCTCGGAGCGGATGGGGCTCAGGGCGGACGCCCAATTGCTTGACCTCGTCGGACAAGGTTGTGGCGCGGCCATTCCCAACCTGCGGACAGGCGAAGCGCTCATCCGCGCCGGTGCCCGTCATGCGCTTTGCATCTGCGTGGAAGTCTGTAGCGCGGCCTACTATCTCGATGACGATCCGGGAGTGTTGGTCAGCGCGTGTCTCTTCGGCGATGGCGCGGCGGCGGCGATCGTTTCAGCCGAGCCCATGCCGAATAGACGGAAAGTCGAATGGCGTGGGGCAGACACCGTGTGTTCACCAGCCGAGCGCGACCTGCTTCGTTTCGAATCGGTCGGCGGCATGCTGCGAAACATCCTCTCCGTCCGTGTGCCTGAAATCGCCGCGCGCCATGCCGCCGCAGTTTTGAACCAGGCCTTGGGCCGTGCCGGAATCAAGCGATCGGAAATTGCCGGTTGGATTCTTCACAGCGGAGGTCGGGATGTGCTCAACGCGTTGAACGAAGTCTGGAGTCTTTCCGCCGAAGACACCCGATGGAGCAGCGAGGTGCTCAGGCGATTTGGAAACATGAGCAGCCCGAGCTGTCTCTTCGCCCTGCGCGACGCACTGGCCGGGGGGCATCCCGCTGGTTTGTGGTGGCTCGCGTCGTTCGGGGCCGGGTTCACGAGCCATGGAGCCCTGCTGGAAGTGGGAAGCTGACCCGCTCAAATGGTTGACCGGAACGCCCCTTGCGAAGCGTTCCGGTTTCCCCCAACCAACCCATGCCTCTGGGTTGAAATCTATTTCTTCTGGAGCAGTTCGCTCATCTTGAAGATCGGAAGGAACATGCAGATCGCGATGCCTCCGACGGTGACTCCGAGGAAGACGATGAGTAGCGGCTCGATGAGCGAGGTGAGTCCGGAGAGCGTCGTCTCGATCTCTTCGTCGAGGAAGTCGGCGACCTTTTCCATCATCTTGTCGATCTGGCCGGTCTGTTCACCGGCGGTGATCATGCGCACGACCATCGACGGGAAGATCGGATGTTTCTGCAGCGCGCTGGTGATGCTCTCGCCCTGTTCGATGTCCCCGGCGGCGGTCTGGATGGCCTTCTCCATGACGACGTTTCCAACAGTCCGGGAAACGATCTGAAGCACTTCGAGGATCGGAATGCCGGAGCGGATCAGCGACGCGAAGGTGCGGGTGAACCGGGCCAGACAGATCTTGTGCGCGATCGAGCCGAAGATTGGGAGGGCGATGCGCCGTGCATCCCAGAACCAGCGGCCGGCGGGCGTCTTGAGGAAATAGAACCAACCCCAGATGGCGGCAGCCAGGCCGCCGGCGAACACGAGGAAGAACCTCTGGAGGATGTTGCTCAGGTCAATGAGGAACTGGGTCGGAGCAGGCAGCTTGGCACCGAAACCCGAGTAGATCTCGCCGAAGACGGGGACGACTTTCAGCAGCAGGAAAATGGTGATGCCGATCGCGATCACGGTGACCGATGTCGGATACATCATCGCCGACTTCACTTTTTTGCGGAGTCGCGCCGTGTTTTCGAGATAGGTGGCGGTGCGTCCGAGGATCTCCGCAAGGAGACCGCCGCGTTCGCCGGCGCCGACCATCGACACGTAGAGGCGATCGAAGACCTTGGGATGTTTGGAGAGCGCTTCGGAAAAGCTGTCGCCGGATTCGACCCGCACGCAGATGTCCTTGATGACGTCCTTCATCACCTTGTTGGTGGTCTGGTCGGCCAAAGCCTGGAGCGACTGCACCATTGAGAGGCCGGCGTCGACCATGGTGGCCAGCTGACGCGTGAAGACGACGAGATCCTGGAGCTGGACGGAGCCGCCGCCGGTCCGCCCTTTCGCGCCGACCTTCTCCTCGATATTGAGGACGAGGAGATTCCGGTTGAGGAGCGAGGCGATGGCCGCCTGCTCAGTGGCGGCTTCGATCACGTTCCTGACTTCCCGTCCGGAACTGGATTCCCGTGCGATGTAGCTGAATGCCGGCATGGTCGATTTCCTGCGAGGAACGGGTCGGGGCGTCGACTGACGTCCTTCTCATTCTCAACAGGCTTGATCGGCATGCAGATGCCGTTCCATTAGCAGAATCTTTGAAAAGAACCGGAGGCCTGCGGAGACCGGCTGACGGCCCGTCCTCAGAACCGCCAGATCAGGCGGGCGTTGAACCGGTAGTCCTGGACGATCTGGAAGCCGTTGTTTTCGATCATGACGGGCAGATCGATGCCGGCCTGGGCCTGGAAGGAGGTCTTCCAACGCCAAGTCACTTCCGGCCCCACGAGCCATTGCGACTAGCCCATGTGTGTCGCGGTCCGGCCCAGCAGGACATCGCGGCCGCGCCATTCGAAGGTCGCGTTGAACTGCACGGTGTAGGAGCGGAGCGGATCCGTATCGAAATGCAGCGTGAGGATCGTCGGGGCGATGAGGTCGACTCCGAGGTGCGGCTCCGCCGCGAACACGCATCCGGCCACCGCGATGGCTCCTAACCCGAGCCAGCGCGAGCATGGCGTCCTGACGATGGAGTTCTTGGCCGGCATGCGGTGGGCAGGTGAGTTAACCTGCCGAGTTCTGCCAGCTCATCCACGGCGTGCAATCGTCTCCTGCCTCCGTGCCCCGTGCGATTGGACGCACAGCTCGCGTCGTTGAACAGCGATTGCCCCGGTCGCCAGCCTCAACGCGGAGCGTCGGCGGTGGCGGCCTTGACCGTCGGCTTGACGGCGGGTTTCGCGCCGCCCTTCGGATCCAGGTTCGCCATCAGGTCCTCCTGCGAAACCTTCGAGGCGACACCGCCGGCAGGCACTTCGACTTTGGACACCCAAAGCAGCGAGTTCAGCATCAGCTTGCGGAAGTCGTCGTTGCCCCAGTTCATGTGGCCGTGGCCGCCTGTGAAACCAAAGCCGCGTCCGCCATCGGCCCGTTCCG
>JBBRDN010000017.1:0-38356 GCA_038203875.1 Verrucomicrobiota bacterium | reverse complement strand
GTCGGCCCTCCGCCAGCTTCTCCCAGAGTGTCCAACCGCCGCTGTCGGACTTGGTCAGTCGCTTTGGTGCGCTGGTCATGGAGCCAAGACTTGAGGCATCGGTCATCGAGCCGTTCTGGAAGAAGACGAGGTCGTCGTCGTTCACTGTGATGACCTCGCTCGTTCCTGCCCGGACGCACTGGATTCCGGTGACACTGAATTCTCCCACCTCAGACCGGTGAGCGAGGTCCGTGACTTTGCAATCGGTGATCAAGTGGACGCCTTGGGCCTTGAGCCAGTTTTGCAAGGGCAACACCAGCGAATCATACTGGTTGTAGATGGTTCGCTTCACGCCCGCGAGCGTTTCAATGCGCGTGAACTCCATCATGAAACGGAGCAGGTAACGCTTGAACTCAACCGCGCTGTGCCAGGGCTGGAAGGCAAAGGTGGTGGACCACATGAACCAAAACTCCGTCTCGAAGAACGCGGGAGATAGATGGTCGGTAATGGCGGTGGCACCCAACGCGGCTTCATCGGCATGGCTGAGCTTGAGCAGTTCCATTCGGTCCTGCATCGAGAACCCCATCGAAGTGACGGGCACCTTCGCGCGGCGGCAGTCCACCAGTCGAGCCATGGAATGCGCTTTGTGCTTCTCGTTAAACGCCACGGTCTCCTCGAACACCGACACGCCTTCCGAAGCAAGCGAGGGAATCGTTTTGAACAGGTCCCAGGTGCATTCGTAGTTGTCCGTGGTCAGCATTCGTCCCCCGCGCAGCGAGTAACCGCGTTGAGCGTCGCCCGCTCCGTCGAGACTTCCACCCATGAGCGGGTTGGCTTCGAGGATAAAAATGTTGGAGCCCGGCACGCCGCCATCGCGAATCATGAAAGCAGCGGCTGACATGGATCCGATGCCGCCGCCAATGAGGTAATTCTTTGAGGCTGGTTTCACTGAGCAACTCTGTGCCACGGTCTGTGGTCTTTTAATGGGGTGAAACCCTACCGGGGATTGAAGTCGGGCGGAAAATTCAAAGGTGGGGCCGGTTTTTGCGGAAGCGATGGATGTAAAGGGGTCAGTTCTTGATATTGATACATGAGCCGGCGGTGGCCATTCCCCTGTCACGATGCGCCAGTTGAGAGTGATTTCAGCGAGTTCCTCCATACACCGTGTCAATTTTCCGGCGGACTTCTTCGCTCATTTTGATTAACGGCGGCCACGCGCGCTTGAAACCTTCGCCGGGAATTTTCTTTGTCGCGTCAATGCCCAGCTTGCTGCCGCTGGCGATTTCGCTGGTCGCGTGGTCGAGCACGTCGGACGGGCCCCGGGTGAGCATGGTGTCGCGCTGGGGATCTGTGTCGGCGAAGAGATGGAAGAGGACTTGGCTGGTGTTGTGCACGTCCACCTCGGCGTCCACCACGATGATGTATTTCGTGAACATCATCTGCCCCATGCCCCACAGGCCGTGCATGATCTTGTAGGCCTGCATGGGGTAGGTCTTCTTGATGGAGACGACGACGAGGTTGTGGAAGGTCCCCTCTGCCGGCAGCGAGATGTCCACAATCTCCGGGAAGTTCATCTGGAAGATCGGGAGGAAAAGTTTCACCGACGCGGCACCAATGTAGAAATCCTCCATCGGCGGGATGCCTACGATCGTGGCGGGATAAACGGCATCCTTGCGATGAGTGATGGCGGTGACGTGGAAGACGGGATACGGCTCGGGCAAGGTGTAATAACCGGTGTGGTCGCCGAACGGGCCCTCGTCGCGGAGCGGTTCGGTCGGGTCAACGTAGCCTTCGATGACGAAGTCGGAATTCGCGGGAACCTCCAAGTCATTGGTCTCGCACTTCACCAACTCCACGGACTTCTTCCGCAAGTAACCAGCGAGCAGAAATTCATCCAGTCCGTCCGGCATCGGCGCAGTGGCTGCGAATGGAAACATGGGGTCGCCGCCTAGGAAGATGGCGACGGGCATGCGTTCACCCTTCTCGTAGTAGCGGCGGCCATGGCGCGCGGCGACCTTCTGCAACTGCCAATGCACGCCGGTGGTGCGGTCGTCGTAGACCTGGATGCGATACATCCCGAGGTTGCGGTCGCCGGTGTCGGGGTCCTGGGTGACAACGCAGGGCAGGGTGACGTAGCGGCCGCCATCGAGCGGCCAGCACTTGAGGATCGGAAGATCGGCGAGCGTGGGCGGATTCGGATTGGTTCCCTGCTTCCAATCCGGCGCCTCGGGCCAGGGCGAGGTGTGGCTGGCGGGTGCGTCGTAACGATGGATCACGTCCTTGCACGGGCCGGACTTCACCGTCTTGGGTTTGGCGTGGCGGAGTTCCAGCGCGGTGCCGAGGAGCTTGATGGCTTCCTTGAAGCCGGTGGGCGGCTTGGCCTTCATCAGCGAGCCGAGTTCCTTGGCCACGGCGTCCACGGTTTCCGCGCCCATGCTCATGGCCATCCGCTTGTGCGACCCAAGCGTGTTGATGGCGACGGGAAACGGGCTGACCACGCCGTTGATGGTGGGTTTCTCGAAGAGGAGCGCCTTGCCACCGCCGGGCTGTTTCATCTCGCGGTCGGCGATCTCGGTGATCTCCAGTTCGGTGGCGACCGGCTGGGAAATGCGCTTCAGCTCGCCCGCACGGTCGAGGTGTTCAACGAAGTCCCGAAAGGAATCAAATGCCATGGTCCGAGGCTACCGGAAGCCACCCGCGTCGCAACCGATGTCACTCGTGCGTTCGGCAGGAAGAAGTGCCGCTGGATGAGGGTAGAAGGAGGGGCGTCCGGGTGCCGCTCGTAAAACAAAGAACCGCAGCCGGACATTCCGGTCTGCGGTTCGAAAATCATTGGGCGGACGGATCAGCCCAAACGGTAGCAGATGCGCGCCTTGTTCAGGTCGTAGGGGGACATCTGGAGGCGCACGCGGTCGCCGATGGTGAGCCGGATCCAGCGTTTGCGCATTTTGCCCGAGATGTGGGCAAGGACCTCGTGCTTATTGTCTAGCACCACCTTGAACATGGTCCCGGCGAGCACGCTCGTTATCCTGCCTTCTACTTCGATGTGGTCTTCCATTTTTTCTGTCATTTCGGCCAGGACGAACTCTTTGGAAGAACCGGACTGCTGGCCGCAGCGCCGGGCTTAGGATAAATAAAGCGGAGCCCGGTTAGTCCGGGCTCCGCTCGCATTCCGAAAATCTAACGTTTCTCAGTAGCGATCCCGGCGCGGTCCGCCACGGTCGCCGCCGCGGTCACCGCCGCGTCCTCCGCCACCGCCGCCACCGCCGCCATAACCACCGCGTCCGCCTCCGCCGCCGCCACCACCATATCCGCCACCACCGCCACCGCCGTAACCACCACCGCCACCAGAGCGGGGCGGCCGGTCTTCCTTCGGCCGGGCTTCATTGACGGTCAAGGGGCGTCCATCTAGCTGGGCGCCGTTCATGGCCTGGACTGCATTCTGGGCTTCCTCGGGCGTCGCCATCGTGACGAAGGCGAATCCACGGGGACGGCCCGTGGCGCGATCCATCATCAGGTTGACTTCAAGGACGGTGCCGTGCGCGGTGAACGCGTCCTGGAGTGCGTTTTCAGTCGTCTGGAAAGAGAGATTTCCAACGAAGAGTTTCGTGCTCATGTGTGATTTGCTGCCGCGACTAACTTGCCAACTCCTAGACTGTTCCCGAAGGCCGGGTTTCAAATCATCACTGAAACTCTGTTCAACTGGTGATTTTCCAGAGACTGGAGAGGTCTAGCTATCTAGACAGAACAGGGCGGAAAGTGACATTCCATCGAACCTACTCAAGGCCTAACTTTGGGAAATTGCTGGTGCATGGCGATGCGGAAACTCCTGCCGTTTCACCTTTCCCGGACGAATTGGCCGCGCCGCGCCGACCGTGTTCCGGGGTTCCGCCGGTCTTGAACGGAACGCAGACAGGATTGGCCTTCCGCCGGAGCAGCCGTTAGAAACCCGTCCCGATGAATCTGAATTCAACGAAGGTTGCCGTGGTCACGGGTGCCGGCAGCGGCGTGGGCCAGGCCGTATGCTGGGAACTTGCCCGGCTTGGTTGGAAGGTTGCCGCCATCGGCCGCAGCCTGGCGTCGCTCGATGAAACGATTCGGCCGGCTGCCGACCTGTCGGATTTCATCACGCCCTTCGTCTGCGACGTGAGCAATTCGGTCGAGGTGGAGGCCGCCGGCAAGGCCATCCTCGCCAAGTTCGGCGCGGTGGATGCGCTGGTGAACGCCGCCGGCACGAACACTCCGAAGCGCGCCCTCGAAGTCCTTTCGCTTCCGGACTACCACCGGCTCATCGACACCAATCTCAACGGCGCTTACTTCGTCGTGCAGGCGTTTCTGCCGCAGATGCGCCAGCGCAAGACCGGCACGATCATCAATGTCGTATCCGACTCCGCCAAGCAGGCCAGCCCCAAGGCGGGACCCGCCTATTCGATGTCGAAGGCCGGTCTGGTTGGTCTCACACAGGCGATCAACGCCGAAGAACGTGGCAACGGCGTTCGCGCCTGCGCCTTGCTGCCGGGCGACATCGACACCCCGCTGCTCGACAAGCGCCCCTCGCCGCCTCCGGCCGAAGCCCGAGCCAAGATGCTCAAGCCCGAGGACGTCGCCGCCTGCGTGATCTTCGCCATCAACCTTCCGCCGCACGCCATCGTGGAGGAGTTGCTGATCCGGCCGAGGTAAATGACGGGGGCTCGGCCTCTGTCAATGGCCCGGAAGCCCGGATGGCGGGGCGTAGTCCCGGTGTAGCGTTGGGTCATGGATTCTGCGTCGGAACCGTTCCCCGGGCCATTGAGTCGCCAGTTGCTCGATGAGCTCGGTCGTTACGTTGTTTCAGAACCGTATCCGTTCGTCGTCGACGTGGCGCGCGGGCACGGCATGTGGCTGGTAACTCCGGAAGGACAGGAGATCTTCGACTGGGCGGGCTACTACGGATCGAAATGGATCGCCCACAATCATCCCCGCCTTTCCGAACCCGACTACGTCCGCCGTCTCGTCGCGGCCGCGAACAACAAGATATGCAATCCCGACCTGCTCACCTCCGATTGCGTGGCCTACTACCGGGCGCTGCACGAGGTCGCGCCCGAGTGCATGCGGAATCCCAAGCTCGAGGTCTACGCGGTGAACTCCGGTGCGGAGGCGGTGGAGAACATGATGAAGTATCTCATCAATCTCCATCACCTGAAGATGACGAACCTCGGGCGCGAGCCGAAGGGACGGCGTTTCATCTACTTCGACCAGGCGTTTCACGGCCGGACTGTCTTCGCCTTGAACGTGACCCAGATCTCGCACGATCCCGTCGTCACAAAAGACTTTCACGGGTTCGTCCCCGGCAACATCCAGATTCCGTTCCCGGCGGTTGACCATGCGTTGCCCCGTTCCGAGAACCTCGAACGGACGCGGCTAAGCCTGGAGATCGTGGAGGACTTCCTGCGGCGATTTCCCGACGAGATCGTCGGCATAGTGGTAGAACCTTTGCAGGGCGCGGGCGGCCACCGCGTGGCTTTGCCGGAGTTCTTCCAGGGCTTGAGCGAATTAGCCCACCGCTTCGACGTCGGGCTGGGTTTTGATGAAGTGCAAACGGCTGGTGGCACGACGGGAAAGATGTTCGCGGCGGACATGTTCGACCTGCCGTATCCGCCGAACGCGATCGCCGTGGCCAAGAAGTTCGCCAACGGCGCGGTCTACATGTTGCACCCGATGGACGACCACGGCGTGCTCGACAGCACGTGGGGCGGGTCGCTGGCCGACATGGTCCGGTTCGTCCAGGAACTTAGGATCGTCCGCGACGAAAAACTGATCGAACAGGTTCCCAACAAGACGGCGAAACTCGTTGGAGCCCTCGAAGAGTTGGGCCGAAAGCACAACGGCGCGATCCTCAACGTCCGCGGCCTCGGGCTCTACCAAGGGTTCACCCTCCGGAAGCCGGAATGGAAGGGACGCTTCGTCGATCTCGCGTTGCAGACAGAGAATATCCTCCTGCTTGGCGCGGGTCGGGACAGCATCCGGCTGCGTCCGAACCTAAACGTCACCGCAGCGGACATCGATCTGCTCATCGACAAACTGGACCGGCTGCTAACGGTCGTTTGCCCAGGGGAATGATGAATTGCGAAGGCAAAAGGCCGGCAAAAACACAGCTGGAATGACTGTCGGGAACCAAACTCCAGGGGTCTCATTCGGGCTTCGTTCGGCATAGGCCCAAGGATTTCGCCATTACCCCCGTGCCTCGGCTTTACATCGAATGCGCGGCCCTGTTCATTCATCTCACTTCCGCCATGACAACGCTTACCCGAATCCTGTCCGCGGCCGGTCTGATCGCCGGCCTGGCCAACGTCCTCCACGCCGCGCCCGCGGTCACACCGGCCGACCAACTCAAGGTGGCCAAGGGCTTCAAGGTCGAGATGCTCCACAGCGTGCCGAAGGACGACGAAGGTTCCTGGGTCGCGATGTGCATGGAGAAGAACGGACGCCTCATCGTCTCCGACCAATACGGCAAGCTCTACCGCGTCACGCCCCCTCCCCTCGGTTCGACCGACGGCCTCAAGGTCCAGCCCATCGATCTGCCCATCGGCCAGGCCCAGGGCCTCCTCTACGCCTTCGACAGCCTCTATGTCATGGTGGCCAACGAGGCCTACCAGGGGCGCGGTTTGTATCGGATCAAGGACACCAACGGCGACGACACCTACGACGAGGTGAAACTGCTCCGCAAACTTGAAGGCGGCGGCGAACACGGTCCCCATGCGATCCTCCCTTCGCCCGATGGCAAGACGCTGACGATCATCTCCGGCAACCAGTGCAAGGTGCCCGCCATCGACTCCTCGGTCGTTCCGTTGCACTGGTCCGAAGACCATCTCCTGCCGCGCATGTGGGATGGCAACGGTTTCATGAAGGGCGTGCTCGCCCCCGGCGGTTGGATCGCCAAGACCGATCCCGAAGGCAAGAAGTGGGAGCTCATCGCCACCGGCTTCCGCAACGAATACGACGCGGCCTACAACCGCACCGGCGAACTCTTCGCCTACGACGCCGACATGGAGTGGGACGTGAACACGCCGTGGTATCGCCCCACGCGCGTCAACCACGTCGTCAGCGGCGCCGAGTTCGGCTGGCGCAGCGGCGCGGGCAAATGGCCGGCCTACTATCCCGACAGCTTCGGCGCGGCCGTGAACATCGGACCCGGTTCCCCGACCGGGATTACCTTCGGCTACGGCACGAAGTTTCCGGCCAAGTATCAGGAGTCGCTCTTCATCTGCGACTGGAGCTACGGCAAGCTCTACAGCATCCATCTCAAGCCCGAAGGCGCGAGCTACACGGCTGAGAAGGAGGAATTCATCTCAGGATCGCCGCTGGCCCTGACCGACCTCGTCGTCAACCCGGCTGACGGCGCCCTTTACTTCGCCGTGGGCGGACGCAAGACCCAGTCCGGCCTGTATCGGGTGACCTACACCGGCTCCGAGTCGACCACGCCCGGCAAGCCCGACATGTCGTTCGCCAAGGACCGCGAGCTTCGCCGCAGGCTTGAAAGCTTCCACGGCAAGACCGACCCGAACGCGGTGAAGGAAGCCTGGAAGCACCTTGGCTCGAAGGACCGCGCCATCCGCTTCGCCGCCCGTGTCGCCATCGAATGGCAGCCCGTCGACCAGTGGCGCGACAAGGCGCTGGCTGAGAAAGATCCCATCGCCGCGACGCACGCCATCCTCGCCCTCGCCCGCTCCAGCAGCCGCGACCAGTTCCACCGCAAGGACACCGATCCGAAAGCCGACCCTTCCCTCCTCGCCAAGTCGCTGGCCTCGCTGGACCGCATCAACATCACCAGGCTGGAACTTTCCCAGCAGCTCGACCTGCTCCGTGCCTACTCCGTCGTCTTCACCCGCCTCGGCTCGCCCGATGAATCCACGCGCCAGAAACTGATCACGAAGTTTGATCCTCTTTATCCGGCCAAGGCCCGCGATCTGAACGCCGAGCTGGCCAACTTGCTCGTCTACCTCGAAGCCCCGACCGCCTCGGCCAAGCTCGTCGCCATGCTGGAAAAGGCCCCGACCCAGGAAGAGCAGATGGATATCGCCCGCGCCGCCCGAGTGCTCAAGACCGGCTGGACGATGGAGCAGCGCAAGACTTACTTCGGCTGGTTCCTCAAGTCCGCCAGCTTCCGCGGCGGCAACAGCCTCAAAGGGTTCCTCCGCGACATCAAAGCCGACGCTGTGGCCAAGCTCGGCCCGACGGAACTCGCCGACCTAAAGCCCGTGCTCGACGCCAAGCCCGTCGTGAAGAAACCCAGCGAGATCCTCGCCGGCCGCCAGCAGGTCAGGGAATGGACCGTGGCCGGCCTCGATCCCGCTCTGGAAAAGGGACTCAAAGGCGGACGCAACTTCGCCAGGGGCCGTGAACTGTTCGGCGCCGTCGGCTGCGCCGCCTGCCACCGTTATGACGCCGAAGGCGGCGCCGTCGGACCCGACCTGACCGGCGTGGCCGGGCGATTCAGCGCACATGACCTGATGGAATCGATCATCGAACCAAGCAAGGAGATCAGCGACCAGTATGGCTCCACCATCTTCACTTTGAAGAACGGCGACGAAGTGATCGGCCGTGTGGCGAACCTGAACGGCGACAGCATCTCGGTCATGACCGACATGTTCGACCCGGGCAACTTCACCAACGTGAACCGCCCCAACGTCGCGAAGTCCGAGCCGTCCAAGACCTCGATGATGCCACCCGGACTACTCAACAGCCTCAAGCAGGACGAGATCCTCGACCTCGTCGCCTACCTCCTTTCGCGCGGCGACCAGAAGGCGAAGATGTTCAAGTGACGAAATCGTTTAACTGAAGAATCCAATCGCCAGGCTGCCGATGTTACGTCGGCAGCCTTCTTGTTTCCGCCTTTATGCAATACGTCCTGATCATCCACGAAGTCGCCGACTATCCCGCTTGGAAGAAGGTGTTCGACGGAGCGGCCGGCATCCGTCGCGACGCAGGGGAACGCTCCTTCCAGGTTCTCAAGTATCAGAGTGACGCCAACAAGATCGTCCACTTCTCTGCCTGGACCTCGATCAAAGACGCGCGAAGCTTCTTCGAATCGCCCAAGCTCGTGAAGATCCGCGCCGAAGCCGGTGTGAAGGCCCCCGAGTTCATCTACCTCGAGCAGCTCGAAACCGGAACGCTGTAGGCCCTATCGGCCGAGGTGGACCGAGGTGGGTTGAGTCGCGCTGCGACTCGACAGCCAGCCGCAGCGCGGCTGGCCCACCTGAACAACCGACCGTCCTATCCTCGCCTCGCCCGGCGGAAGAAGAGGATCAACCCGGCGAACAACAGGCTGTTGGCGATCATCGAAACCACCAGCAACCAGCCCGGCATGGATTCCCCCGGCCACAAGGCCAGCATGAATCGACGGGGCAGCAGCAGCACGCGCTCGATCCAGAGGAGGCCGATCACCAGCGGATCGGTCGGCAGCAGCGACGGCGGCAGGTGGGAGAAAAGGAACCCGGCTCCACGAACCAGTTGAACAGCCAGCCAGTGGACCACCGCCCAGCCGGCCAACGGCCACCACGGAAAGCGCCGCCGCGTTTCAGCGTCGGCTCCAGTGGTCGTATTGTTCGCGGAAGACTTCACGTAGGTTGCCTGCGTGACGCTCCCACAGCGCACGGCATTGGTCGAGGGACGGGGTTTCTTCCGGAGTCTGAAGGGCCAGCAGCTCGGCAAAGAGTTCCCTGAGAAGTTCCGGACTCGTCGAGCAGTCGAGCAACGGCCGGAGGCGTCCGCCGAATTGGGTCGTGATGACCAGGCCGTCCGCGGCGTGGGTGCGCGACAACGCACTGCGCCAGTCGAAGAATCCGAGCTGCTCCGCGCCGTCGATGAACCACACGACGCGTTCGCCGTTGCCGGAGGACCAGAGGATATCGGCTTGGTGATCGCGGGCAGGGCCTTCGGATTTCAGGGCTTCAGCGAAGACGTTTTCGAGATCGGTGCCGTCCTTTCGCCAGCCCTCCCGGAATCGGATCAGCGGTGTCGTCCATCCTTCTCGCCGCAGACGCGCCGACAGTTCGAGCATCAGGGTCGTCTTGCCGGCGCCCTTGGGGCCGACGAGTGCGCCGCGGCCGTTCAGTTGCTGGAGGCGGCGCAGCAGTTCGTCGTGGGACGGACCGCGATAACGCAGCGCCTCGATACGGCTGGCACGGAATGGATTTTCAGCGGCGTTCAAGGCGGAACAACACCTTCGTGCGGTTCGGGTCGGAGGCGATTTTCTCCAGCGTCAGCGCCCGGCCCGTGGGCGACACGATGAGTTCCCAACTGAGGACGGTGTCCTTGCCCGCGCGGGCCGCCAGTTCGATGGCCGGCTTCACAGGGACGAGGGCGTGCATAGACGGACATCGGACATTGCGGAAGCCCGCAGCAGAAAGGCCGGGCGATCCTACCGCCGAAACCCGCGCTGCTCCTGATGGAGATCGTCTTTCTCATGGTCCGTGTCCGATGCTTACATTCTCCGTGTATCTGAATGGTCGGAAGTGGTCGTCAGGAAAAGCGGTCCGGCCGACGGCGCCCCGGCGATGGGTTTTCAGAGTTTGAGGTTGGTAGTCGGAGGTTTGGATTCCCGAAAATCACCATCGAGTAACAAACTTGAACCAGAAGACCGGTCCGGTCGAAGCCGGCAAAATAATGGAGCCTTGAGAGGGCTGTAAGCCGAGTTCTGTCTTCGCCGGTTGCCCGGCGGAGAGGATCATTTATCTGAGCGGCCGATACCCGGGACCCGGCTTGCGCCTTGGAGCGGGCAGCTCCGGGGTCCCCTATTTGGCCTTGCACCCGATGGGGTTTTCCGTGCCCCGACGCTTGCGCGGCGGGCGGTGGGCTCTTACCCCGCCTTTTCACCCTTGCCCGGACCGTAGCCTTCTGCGGTTTCCCGCAGGCGCAACTTCGGCCTCTGGCGGTTTTATTTTCTGTGGCACTGTCCGTCGGAGCGGCTTTCGCCGGTTCCTCCCGCGTGTATCCGACCGCCGAAGCGGAGGGTTACGCGGCATCGCGCCCTATGGTGCTCGGACTTTCCTCCCCGGTTTGCGCCGGAGCGATCCTCCGCCCTCTCAAGGTCCGTGGTGAAGCTATGGGTTGGGCCAGTGGGCAGCAAGCGTCGCCTTGGAATTGTTCCGGCGAAGACGGAGACAAGGAACCGCTGAACCGCCAAGACGGGGACCCGACCTAGTCGGACGCGAGCAGGTCCATGTCGCGGGTGTAGTAGAGGATGCGGCTGCAGTTGATGCAGGTGACGACTTCCTTGCCGGCCTTGGCGCTGTGGACGACCTGCGGCGGCAGTTTCATGTGGCAACCGCCACAGGCGTGGTGCTCGACGCTGACGATGATGCTTTCGCCCTTCGTCTTCAGCAGGCGGGTGTATTTGGCCATCGTGACCTCGTCGATTTCGGAGGTGAGGGCGACCCGGGTGGCTTCCAAGTCGGCCAGTTCCTTCTGATAGCTGCCTTCCCGCGAGGCCAGTTGCGCGAGTTCGGCGTCCACGTCGGCCTTGGCGGCGGCGGCGACCTTGTTGGCGGCGCCGGCCACCTTCTGCGCGGCTTCGATCTTCTCCATCAACTCGAGCTGCTGGTCGTCTAGTCCGCTGATGAGCTTCTTGGCCTTCTCGATCTCGTCGCCGTAGAGCTTATACTCGTCGTTCTTCTTCGTCTGAAGCTGCTGCGTGGCGAACTTGTCGATCTTCTGCTTGAACGAATCGACCTCGAGTTCCAGACCCTTGCGCGCGGTCTCGATCTGTTTCACTCCGAGTTTGGCGGCGTCAAGCGCGGCCAGGGCGTTGGCCGATCTTCCGGAAGCGGCGGCGCGTTCGACCGGGATGCGGGTCAGCTCGGCGCGCAGGCGCAGGATCTTGCGGTCTCGGTCCTGGAGGATCAGAAGCTTTTCGATGACGTCGAGCATGGCGGGGCGACTGGGTTGATGTGGGCGGACGCTATCGGCGGGGTCTGGCAGCGTCAACCGAAGCGGCGGGAAATCTCCCGGGCCTCCCGTTGAACGCGATGTTTGGTTCCCGGATCTCGTATTCCCGGCATGTGGATCGGACGACGGCCGGTAAGCCGGAGCTGGTCGCAGGGGCCGATGGGGCGAAGTCCAAATCGGGCTTCTTCTCCGTCCGCCTCCACCTAGACTTCGGCCGTGCAAAAGTCTGCCTTCACGCGCTGGCGGGCCGATTTCTTCGCCGGACTCGCGGTGGTCCTGCCGGCGTTGATCTCGGTCTGGCTTGTCGTCTGGATCTTCCGGAACATTTCGTCGTTCACCGACGCGTTGCTCTTCTTCCTGCCGCGGAGCGTCACCCACGCCAACGACGGCGCCGGCGAAGTGCTCTGGTATTGGAGCCTTGTTGCCATCGGGTTCGCGGCGCTGCTCGTCGCGTTGGCCGGACGTGCGGCCAAGTTCTACATCGGTCGGAGGTTCATCGCGGCGGCCGACCAGGTCCTTCTCCGCGTTCCGCTGATCAACAAGATCTACGGCACGGTGAAGCAGGTAAACGAGGCCTTCGCCAGCGAGAAGAAGAGTTCGTTCCAGCAGGCCGTGCTCGTCGAGTTTCCGCAGTCCGGCCACTTCGCGGTCGGCTTCGTCACGGGCGACGCTCCCGCGGAATTCAGCCGCGTCACCGGCATCCGGCTGGTCAACGTCTTCATTCCCACGACGCCGAATCCGACTTCCGGTTTCCTCGTCATGGTGCCGGAGTCCAGCGTGCGGAAACTCGACATGCCGGTGGCCGAGGCGATCAAGTTCACCATCAGTCTCGGGGCCATCGCGCCGGACGCCGCTCCGAGGTGACATGGAGGAGAAGGCGCACGGAATCATCCTGCGGACGCGTCCCCTGACCGAGACGAGCCTCATCATCCACTGGCTCACGCGGGATCTCGGACGCATCGCCACCGTGGCCAAGGGTGCGCGCGGGCCGAAGTCCTCGTTCCGTGGAAAGCTCGACCTGTTTTTCCGGGCCGACTTCAGCTTCATCCGCAGCCGGCGGTCCGATCTGCATATCCTCCGCGAACTAGTCCTTCTCGAAAACCATCCGGGTATCCGCACCGATTTCGACCGCGTGGCCTACGCGGCCTACGCGGCCGAACTGATCGAACTCGCGACCGAAGCAGAAACGCCGGTCCCGGAGTTCTTCGAACTTTTCGCCGATTGGCTGGCCGCCTTGAACCGCTCTTCGTTGTCGCGCAGCGCGCTGCTCGCGTTCGAGTGGAAGCTCCTCGACGTTTCCGGCGTGCAGCCGGACATCGGCACGGCCCGTCTGACAGCCGGTGCCAAGGCGCTTGCGGAGCAGTTCATTTCGGCGAACTGGGATGAAGTGGGGAAGCCCGTGGCCGATGTGGACGAGGTGCGGGAAGTCGGCCGGTGGTTCAGCGGCTACCTTCTGGACCAGCTCAACCGTCTGCCGGACGCGCGGGCGCGGCTGGTGTTTCAATGAAGGAGGCCGGGCGCTGGATCACTTCGCGGCGGGAGCCAGTTTGACCAGCGCTGCGCCGCCGATCATCAGTGCGATGCCCGCAAGCTTCGGGAGGGACACCGGCTGTTTCGGAACGCCGAAGGCGCCGAAGTGGTCGCATACGGTCGAGACCAGCATCTGGCCGACGATGATGCAGACCAGGGTCAGCGCGATGCCGATCCGCGGAGCCGCGACCACCGTCGTTGTGACCACGAGGGCGCCCGAGAGTCCGCCGGCAAACCAGGCCCAGGGTGCGACCGACTTCATCGAGTCCAGCGTCGGCACGGGAACACGGAAGACGAGGCAGAGGATGAGCAGGAGCAGCATTCCGGCCGTGAAGGAAACCAGCGCCGCCGTCATCGGGCTTCCGAGCGACGAGCGCAGGCTCATGTTGGCACCCGCTTGGATTGGAAGGGACGCGCCGGCGACGAAACCCAGGAAGATCCACCAGTTCATGGAACGAACCTAGGCGACGCGGGTTCCACCTCCAAGAGACAACTCCCGTCCGGTGCGTTCTAAAGACACGCTCGTTCCGGTGGGCTATTGCTTGGGGCGTCTCCCGATTCCCCAGATCAGCCAGATGGCGAGGCCGACGAGCAGGATGAGCCACCAGAAATAGCGGAGCTCGCGTGCCGCCATCTCGGCGAAGGCGGCGGCGGGCTTGAAGACCATGATGAGCAGGATCGCGAAAGCGACCAGGCTGCCGATCTGGAGGATCGCGCGTTTTCGCGGGGTGATCATGGCGCGGCGGGAGGTTCAGCTGGTCCGACGGGCAGCAGCAGGGACGCTCCGGAATTGTCAGGGCCGGATGGAACGACCATGGGCGAACGGCCGTTCCAGCGTTCCACGATCTTCCAGCGGAGGAACGCCGGGTTTGTTCGGAGCGCCTCACCGCGGACGCGGATCGCTTCGGCTTCGCCCTTGGCGCTGATGACGGCGGTCTCGGCCTCGACCTGCGTCTGGACCTGGGTGAAGCGCGCCTGGTTGGCCTGCTGTTCGGCGACCATCTTGGCCTCGATGGCCTTCTCCAGTTCGGCGGAGAGGTTGATGTCGCGCACGACGATGTCCTCGACGATCAGGAGCGAGCCGATCTTCTGAGCGGCGGAGGCGAGGGCCTTCTTCTTGATCTCTTCGCGGCTCTTCACGATCTGTTCGGCCGTGAGAAGTGCCGTCACTTCCTTGATCGCCTCCTGCACGCGCGGCGCGATGAGGCTGTCGAAGGGATCGCCGGAGAACTTCTTGTAGATCTCGACGACCGACGATTCCGGCACGCGGTAGAGCACGCGGAGATCGATCTTCACCTGCTGGAGGTCGGACGAGAAGCAGTCGGCCTTCACCGTCTGTGTCTTCTGGCGGATGTTGACCTCGACGATGCTGGTGATGAAGGGCGCCTTGAAGCCGAAGCCTTCGGGCAGGAACTGGTCCGCCGTCTTGCCGAGCGTGACCTTGAGTCCGCGCGTGCCGGGTTCGACCACGTAGCTGGTGGCAGTCGCCGCGATGAGGATGACGAACCCAAGGACGGCGACGCCGATGACCCTCGGAATGAAGTTCGGGTGCATGGAATCAGCGCCGGGCCGGACGGGCCGCTGCGGCCGGTTGGGTTGGAATGGAGGTGGCATTGGTCTTCTGGTTCTTGAGGCGTTCGATGTCCTGCAACGTGAGCATCACCTTATCACCGCCGCCGATCACGACAGGCGCGAGGCCGTCCCACTTCTCGACGATCTGGAGCTCGACGAACGCGGGGTTCTTCTTGAGGGCTTCGCCTCGGATGACGATGGATTCGGCTTCGCCCCTGGCCTTGATCACGGAGGTGTCGGCCTCGATCTGGACGCGCTGCTGGAAATACTTCGACTTCGAGGCCTCCTGTTCCTGGACCATCTTCGCCTCGATGGCGTGCTCGAGCTCCTTCGTGAGCGCGATGTTCTGGATAACGATGTCCTCGATGACGAGAAGCGGTGGCTCGCCGAGCTTGGCCTTGGCCAGCTGGAGGGCGCGGGTCTTGATCTGCTCGCGGTTCTTCACGATCTGCTCCGCGCTCTGGAGGGCGGCCACTTCCTTCAACGCCTCCTGCACCCGCGGCGCCACAAGGCTGTCGAAAGGATCCCCGTAGAATCCCTGGAAGAGCTTCACGACCGACGCTTCGGGCACGCGGTATAGGACCTTCAGGTCGACCGTGATCTGCTGCAGGTCGGAGGAGTAGCACTCCGCCTTTTCCTCCGCCGTCTGCTGGCGGATCGAGACCTGGTGGATGGCGGTGATGAATGGCGCCTTGAGTCCGAAGCCCTCCGTTTTGAAGGCGGTCGAGACCTTTCCCATGGTCACTTCCACGCCGCGGTAGCCGGGCTTCACCACATAGGTGCCCGACGACGCCATTATGATGACGACGAAGATCAGGATACCGACTCCGACCAACCTTGCGATTCCTTGAGGGCTCATTGTTGTTTGGGACGCCAACTTAGCGGTGAGTTCCCTCGACACAAGTATCCGTTCAGTAACCATTGGTCCACCCGATCCGTCCACCCACCCGCACCATGAACATGAAACGCACCTTCGCCCTCCTGCTGGCCGTGGCTTCCACGGCCTTGACCCAATCCCACGCCGCCGAAGCGACGAAGGCTCCGTCGCCCGATGACCAATACGTGCCCGGCCCCGACTCGAAGGAACAGCCCGGCGTGCCGAAGGGGACGATCACGAAACACATGTGGACCAACAGCGTCGTCTTCCCCGGCACCGTCCGCGAGTATTCGGTCTACGTGCCGGCCCAATACAAGGCGGACAGGGCCGCCGCCGTTTTCGTCTGCCAGGACGGCGTGATGTATGCCGCTCCGACC
This sequence comes from Verrucomicrobiota bacterium, assembly GCA_038203875.1. GTDB lineage: Bacteria > Verrucomicrobiota > Verrucomicrobiia > Limisphaerales > CANJSG01 > CANJSG01. The sequence goes on along the minus strand of JBBRDN010000017.1, from coordinate 22,096 downwards.
GTCTTCGACAATCTGATCCACAGGAAGGAAATGCCCGTGACCATCGGCATCTTTATCAAGCCCGGAAACAAGCCGCCGAAAGACGGTGCGGCTCCGGGTAAGGACGGCAAAGGCCGGCCGGCCGGCGCTTCCAACCGCAGCTTTGAATACGACTCGTTGGGCGACGCCTACTCGCGCTTCCTGCTGACGGAGATCCTGCCCGAGGTGGCCAAGAGCTACACGCTTACCACCAATCCCGACGGGCGCTGTATCGCCGGCAGCAGCTCGGGCGGCATCTGCGCGTTCACGGTCTGCTGGGAACGGCCCGATGCGTTCCGCAAGTGCTTCACCACCGTAGGAAGCTTCACGAACATCCGAGGCGGCAACAAATATCCCGAGATCGTCCGGAACTCCGCGAAGAAGCCGATCCGCATGTTCCAGCAGGACGGCGCGAACGACATCGTCAACCAGTTCGGCAGCTGGCCGGAAGCCAACAAGGCCATGGCCGCCGCGCTCGATGAAAAGGGCTACGACCACAAGTTCGTCTTCGGCGAAGGCGTCCACAGCGGCAAACACGGCACCGCGCTTTTCCCCGAAGCCATGCGTTGGATGTGGCGGGACTATCCGAAGGACTATTGATCCCTTCCAATCGCTGTCTCCGAAATGATGGGCGGTAACGCAGATGCCTCCTCACGTCGGCGGCTGCGGACGAGAAGGACCAAGTCACTTCCCAAGCCCGAGCCCTCCGTCCCTAATTGGACCCCGTGTCGGGATCGATGTTGGAGTGTCTGATAACAAGCGCCCGGCCCCGATTGGTCGAGTATGGATCACGGCTCCAGACACGGAAGAGCTTGGGCTGAAAAGATACGACCAGCACGCCCGGTTGGTGCGTCAGAGGACGACCAGCAGCTTCTTGATCTCCTGCAAACGGCCCTTCGCGTCGGGTTTGGTCATGCGCGGGAACTTTCCGCCCAACTGGATCAATGCCCCGTTGCGTGTGAGCATGAGGCGGTCGTCGCGGGTCTCGATGGAGGTGACGCCCTTCTCGGCGGCGAGATGCTTCAACTCGGTGACGAAGAAAAGCGTTTCTGTGGCCGGTGGAAAGGGACCGAAACGGTCGCGCACTTCGCTGCGGAGTTTTTCCAGAGCCTGCCTGTCGGGCGCCTGGGCGAGCTTGCGGTAGAGTTCGATTCGCTGGGCGGATTCGGGCACGTAGTTGAGCGGAAGGTAGGCCGGGGCTTTCGGGACGGCTATCGGATCCCTGATTCCGGATTCCGGATCGGGCTCTGACGTGTAGGTAGCCGTCTCGCGGGGGATCTGGATGTCGATGACGGGCTTCCTCTTCTCACCCCTTGGCCGTCGCGCTTCGTCATTGCCCCGTTCCTCTTCGGGACTCAGCGCGACGAAGTCGATCCGCATCTGGGTTTCGATCCGCGCCTTGGGCTTCTCGCCTTTCAACACCGCGATGCTTTGCGAAAGAAGCTGGCAGTAGAGTTCGAAGCCGACGGCCGTGATGTGGCCGCTCTGCTGGGAGCCCAGGAGATTGCCGGCGCCCCGGATCTCCAGGTCGCGCATGGCGATCTTGAAGCCGCTGCCGAGGGTCGAATACTGCTTCAGCGCGCTGAGGCGTTTCCGCGCATCGCTGAGAACTCCCGCGTGGCGGGGCAGCAAGAGGTAGGCGTAGGCCTGGTGCTTGTAGCGGCCGACGCGTCCGCGGAGCTGGTAGAGCCCGCTTAGCCCGAAGCGGTCCGCACGGTCGATGATGATGGTGTTCGCGTTCGGGATATCGATGCCGCTCTCGATGATCGTGGTGGAGAGCAGCACGTCGGCCTCGCCGTTGACGAACTTCGTCATCACTTCCTCCAGGTCGTCCGCGCTCATCTGGCCATGGCCGACGGCGAACCGCGCTTCGGGGACAAGCGCCTTGAGCTTCGACGCGACCGCCTCGATGTCGAAGACGCGGTTGTGGAGGAAGAAGACCTGGCCGCCACGGTTCAGCTCGCGCTGGATGGCGTCGCGGATGATGCGTTCGTCATATTGGGTGACGATCGTCTCCACCGGCAACCGGTCCTGCGGCGGCGTCTCGATGGTGCTCATGTCGCGCGCGCCGGTGAGCGCGAGGTAGAGCGTGCGCGGGATGGGCGTGGCGCTGAGCGTGAGCACGTCGACCATGCGGCGCATCATCTTGAAACGCTCCTTGTGCAGCACGCCGAAGCGCTGTTCCTCGTCGATGACCACCAGGCCGAGATCCTTGAACTCCACGTCGGGCTGCACGAGCCGGTGCGTGCCGATGACGATGTCGACCGCGCCGTCGCGGCAGGCGGCAAGGACCTGGGTGATCTCTTTCCGCGTCCTGAACCGCGAGAGCAGTTCGATGCGCACCGGGTAGTCGGCCATGCGTTCGCGGAAGCCGTTGAAATGCTGCTGCGCCAGGACGGTCGTTGGAACGAGGATGGCGACCTGCTTCCCGGCCATGACCGCCTTGAACGCCGCTCGGATGGCCACCTCGGTCTTGCCGAATCCGACGTCGCCGCAGATCAACCGGTCCATCGGACGCGGCTTCTCCATATCGGCCTTGGCCGCGACGATGGCCTTCAGCTGGTCCGGCGTTTCCTCATACACGAAGCTGCCCTCGAACTCCCGCTGCCAAGGCGTGTCCTCGGGATACGAATGGCCCGTCTGCGATTCGCGCGCGGCTTGGATCTGGAGGAAGTCGGCGGCGACGTCCCGCACGGCGCGCTCGGCCTCGTTCTTTGCCTTGGCCCAGCGTGTGCCGGAAAGCGTGTTGAGCTGCGGACGCGCCTTGCCTGCGCCGACGTATTTGCTGACGAGGTGCGCCTCGCTGACGGGGATGTAGAGCTTCGGCGGTTCGTCCGCTGGGTTCGACGCGGCGAACTCCAGCGTCAGGCATTCCTGGCCGTCGTCCGGATCCTTGACCGCCTCGCCGCGTTTCCGCGTGCCGCTGAGCGGAACGATCTTGAGGCCGAGATAACGGGCGATGCCGTATTGGACGTGGACGACGTAGTCGCCGTCCTGAAGGTCGGCGAAATTGATGTCCAAGGCGGAGCGCGTCGTCGCGGCGTGCGGCGACTTCATCCGGCGGGGACGCTGGACCCGATAGCGGCCGAAGATCTCCGCGTCGGTCACGACGACAAGTTTGGCGGCTTCGAGAAGGAACCCGCGACTCAAGGCGCCGAGATGCGTCTCAAGTTCGAGATGCGAAATAGTCGGTTGGGCTTCGTCGGCCTTTGGCTTTTGGCCTTCGTCCTTTTGATTTGTGGCAAAGCCATACTCCGCCCAGATCTCGCCGAAGCGCTGCTTTTCCCCGGCCGTGTTGCAGAAGACATGGACGCGCCAGCCCTGACGGAGCCAGCGATGCAGCTGCGCGAAGAATTCGCGCCGCTGCGCCTCGGCGATCTGCGGTTCCGGCGGCCGATCGCCGAGTGGCCGGAAGGCGTCGAGCGTCGCGAAAGCAAAGGCGTCCTCAGTGGCCGCTGACGTGAGGAGACGGACGGCTACTTCTTCGGCTTTCGCGGAATCCACCTCGTCACTTTGGCGGCTAGTTTCAACCGAATCCGTCAACGACACGACCGTCATCTGCCGAGTCATCAGCTCCGCTTGGAACTCGTCCCAGTGGATGAACGCCTTGTCGTTTTCGGGGATCTGCACCGCGTAATGGGACGCCGCGTGGTCCAAAGCTTCAGGCTCGCAGAGGATGAAAACGGCGTTGGACGGGAGGTAATCGAGGAGGGTGGCGAGATCGGAAGTTCTTTCTCCTTCTCGTGCTCCTTCTCGTTCTCGATCTGCCTCTTTCGAGGAAGAGAGCGAGGCGGAGGCCGAGAAGGATTCTGCAGCAGCCAGCAGCCGCTTCCGGATCAATCCCAGTTCCCCACCCGGCGGGATGACGATGCTCGTGATCTTCTCCCGCGACACCTGGGTCAGCGGGTCGAACTCGCGGAGCGACTCCAGTTCATCGCCGAAGAATTCCAGCCGCACGGGCCACGCCGCCGGCAACGGCCACACGTCGACGATGCCGCCGCGCAGGGCGATGTGGCCCTTCATCGTCACCTGGGCTTCCGGTTCGTAGCCCTGGTCCTCCAGCCACTCGATCAGGTCGAGCGGCTCGATGTGGTCACCGACGGAAAAGGTCCGCGTGCGTGCCCGGATTTCATCCGGCGGCAAGGTGCGCTGGAGCAGCGCGGTGACGGAGGTGACGAGAAGGGGATGCCGGATGCCGGATGCCGGATGCCTAGTCCCCGAGGCAGATCGTTTGCCACGAGACTTCGTCGTCGGGCCATCTGGAATCGGAAATCTGGAATCCGGAATCCGCTTCGCCGCCAGCGCCACCAGCGTCTGCAGCCGTTCGCTGATGACATCCGCGTGGGCCAGCTTCGTTTCGTGCGGAAGAACTTCCCAAGCGGGATAGAAGAGCGGTTTCGCATCCGCGCCCAACCACGTTTCCAGATCCTGCTGGAAGCTTTCCTGAGTCTTCAACAGGTCGGTGACAACGATGATCGGCCTGTCGGGAAACCATTGGTGCAGGAGTGCCGCGAAGAACGGCTGGCCAGGGCCCGGGACATCCTCAAGACGCACGGCTCCGCCCCGCTCAATCCGCTGGCGGAGGTCCTGCGCGGCGGGAGCGTTGGCTGCGGCTGCCGCGATTTGCGTCGCGGCGGCGGTCCGGGATTCTTCCAAGCGTTGCCAAGGTGTTGGGGCAGGGAAGCCGCGTCAAGGCGGGCGGCTCGTTGGCCGTTCGATGAAGCAAATCCCGCTTGCTGGCCTTTTCCATTTCCCAGCACAGTCCGGCACTCGTTTTCGGCGCATGAAGCGCCTTCGTTTTCAGCCATGTCGAAAATCCTTCTGCTCGGTCTCGGTCGCTGGGGTGCCAACCACCTCCGCGTCCTCAATTCTCTCCAACCCCAGATCGAGCTGTTCGCCACCGACCTGAACCCGAAGGCGCTCGATGCCGCGCGCAAGCTCGGCCTGAAGGACGACCACCTTTCGACGAACTACAAGGACTTCGCCGGGAAAGTCGACGGCGCCGTGATCGTCACTCCGGCCCAGAGTCATTTCCCGCTGGCCAAGGAGTTCCTCGAAGCCGGTAAGGACGTGTTCGTCGAGAAGCCGCTGACGTTGGTGCCAGACGAGTCGAAGCAGTTGGCGGAGCTGGCGGCGAAGACCGGCAGGCTGGTTCAGGTCGGCCACATCTTCCGCTTCGATCCGGCGACGCAGTGGCTGCGTGAGCAGGTGCAGGCCGGGACGTTCGGCAACATCCGGATTCTCCGCGGGCACTTCGGCGGCTTCAAACGCCCGCGCAACGACAGCGGCGTGATGTTCGCCGACGGCATCCATTTCGTGGACCTCTTCAACTACATCCTCGGCGCGGTGCCCACGCGGGTGCGGGCGGAGTGGTATGACTTCCTCGGACGCGGCCCCGGCTTCGACGACGCGTCCCGCACGTCGCTGGAATACGACACCCGCTTCGGCAAGACGTGGGCGACGGTGGAGACGGAGTATTTCATCCCCGGAAAGTTCCGCGACGTGATCGTCATCGGCGACAAGCTGACGGCGGTCTGCAACTACGACCTTCCTTCCAACAAGATCAAAACCTACGCCAACCACCACGTGGCCGAGGGCAAGGACTTCAAGGGCATCGAGGGCGCTCCCGTCCAGATCGAGACCGCGCCGGTCGAACCGCTCCTCGCCGAGCTGAAGGCCTTCTGCGAATCGATCACCACCCGCAAGGCCCCGCTGGCCGACGCGTGGGCCGGCTATGATTCCGTCCGCGTCCTCACCGCCGCCGCCGAAGCCAACAAGACGGCCGGATGGGTTGCGATCTGAATTGATTCATCCACGAAGGACACGAAGAGCACTAAGGCCTAAGAACCATGAGTGAGTTGATCCTGAAGGACGAAGTCTATGCGGTCATCGGGGCCGCGATTGAAGTCCATCGCGAGTTGGGATGCGGGTATCCGGAAGAAGTCTACCATGAGTCTCTGGAACAAGAATTCAGCCAACGTGGCATTGCGGCCGTGGCTCAGCCGGAGTTACCCGTGTTCTACAAGGGCAAAAAGCTCAAGAAGACTTTCAGGCCCGACTTCGTAGTCTATGACAAACTGTTGGTTGAGCTGAAGGCATTGGAGCATCTGTCCCCACGGGAAGACTCGCAGCTTCTCGGCTATCTGAAGGCCACTGACATTCGAGTCGGCGTGCTGATCAACTTTGGTTCCCACGGCAAGCTGGAGTGGAAGAGGATGGTTTCCCCAAAACTTCTCCCGCCGCTGAAGCAAACGTCCGAGCCGTCCAAAGATTTTTCCCTTTAGTGTTCTTCGTGTCCTTCGTGGATAAACCCCCTATGCAAAAGATCCCGCTCTCAAAGTGTTTCGTGAACGCCGAAGTCGAGGAGGCCGCGCTGCGCGCCATCCGCTCCGGCCAATACATCCTCGGCAAGGAATGCCAGGCGTTCGAGGCCGAGCTGGCCGCGCACACCGGCACCAAGACGTTCGTCCTCGGTAGCTCCTGGACGATGATCGTCTACCTCCAGCACCAACTCCAGGGTGTCGGCCCCGGCGACGAGATCATCGTGCCGAGCCATACGGCCTTCCCGACGATGGAGCCGCTCATGCACCTCGGGGCCAAGCCGGTCTTCGTGGACGTGGACGACACGTTCGTCATGGATCTCGACGCCGTTGAGGCCGCCATCACCCCGCGCACCGTCGGCATCATTCCCGTCCATCTCTACGGCCATCCCGTGGACATGGACCGCGTCATGGCCATCGCCGCGAAGAACAAACTCTGGGTCATCGAGGACTGCGCGCAGGCGCAGGGCGCGAAATACAAGGGCAAGACCGTCGGCAGCATGGGCCACTCCGGCGCCTACAGCTTCTTCCCGTCGAAGAACCTCACCGTCCTCGGCGACGGCGGCGGCATCTCGACTAACGACACCCAGTTCGCCGACCGGTTGCGGATGCTTCGCAACCACGGACGCCAGGGCAAATACGACCACGAGTTCGTCGGCTACAACGTCCGCTTCAACGAGATCAACGCCGCCATGGGCCGCGTGATGTTAAAGCACCTCGACGGCTTCAACGAGAACCGCCGGGCCATCGCCGCGCGCTACACCGAACGCCTGTCGTCCATCGTGAAGACGCCGATCGTGCGCGACTGGGCCACGCACGCCTACCACATGTATGTGATCCGGGCGGAGAAACGCGACGCGCTCCAGCAGTTCCTCAAGGACCGCAACATCGAGACCGGCATCCACTACCCGAAGCCGAACCATCTCCAGCCGGCGGTCACGGGCCTGTTCCCCTACGTCCCGAAGCTTCCGCAGAGCGAAGCCATCGTGAAGGACATCCTCTCGCTCCCTGTCCACGGCGAGATGCCGCTCGATGCCGCCGACAAGGTTTGCGAGGCCATCGCGGATTTCTACGGGAAGAAGTGAGCCTCTCATGTCTCCGTCAAACGCCGATCAAGCTCCGCGTCCACCGAAAGTCGACAATCGCTTGATCGGCGTTTGGAAATCCGATGGCAAACGGACCGTGAAAGAGTGGAGATGGGCAAAACCAATATCCGCCAAACGGAAACAATCGTTCCGGAAGATTTTCGGGAAACTTGAGGTGACCTACGGCCGACGCCGGGTTCACATGAGGCTGAAGGATTGGGAGACCTCGCAGCGGTATCTGCTTCTTGCTGCTGACGAAACCAGCGTTGCGATAGTTGCGTATGGCGAGCTGAAAATCCGGAAACAGAAGAAGCATTCGCTGGTCATGCTCGCCGATTTCCTGGAGCAGGCGTCGAAACCAACGATCCAGCACATCCAATTCGACAAGTCAGGCTATTGGATCTCGATTGGGGGCAATCGCGAGTTTTTCAAGCGGGTGAAGCGTCTTGCCTCCTGACGACGAAGTCAGAGTGAGTGATTAGGCACTCCATTTGCAGGACTTGATTCGGCTCAGTCAGGTGGTTGAGCAGCCTTGTCGTTCAATCCGTCGTCTGGCATTTAGTTACTATGACTTTGAAAGCCATCATCCATGACGCCGAAGAGGGAGGATTCTGGGCGGAGGTGCCCGCCCTTCCAGGCTGCGTCACCCAGGGAGAAACCATCGCCGACGTGCAGGCGAACCTGCGCGAAGCCGTGGACCTGTGGCTTTCGGTCGAAGATGAATCCTTCAAGGCGGGGAAGAACGACCGCGTTTTCGAGCTCTCCGTGTGAAGCAGGTTTCCGGAAAGGAGTTCATCAAGCTGCTCCAGTCGCGCGGCTGGGTTCTTAGGCGCGTCAACGGCAGCCATCACATTCTCACCAAGGATGGACATCGTGAGCGGATCGTTGTCCCGATGCATGGAAACCAGCCGCTCAAGATCGGTTTGCTCAAAAGCCTCATGAAGATCGCCGGCATCACGGAGGCGGAACTGTGAGTTCCACCCAACCCATCCTCAGCCTCGTCATCCCGTGCTACAACGAGGAGGGAAACCTCCGCGAGCTGCACAAGGCCATCCACGCCTCCGTCGATCCGCTGGGCGTCGAGTATGAGATCGTCATCACCGACGACTGCTCGAAGGACAGTTCGTGGACGATCCTCAAGGAACTCGCCGCCGCCGATCCGCGGATGAGGGTGCAGAAGCTGAACCGCAATTCCGGCGAGTCCGCCGCGAGCTGGGCCGGCATGAAGGCGTCGCGCGGGCAGTTCATCTTCACGCTCGACGCCGACCTGCAGAACGACCCGAAAGACCTGCCGAAATTCCTCGTGGCCCTGAAGACCCACGACTGCGTCTGCGGCACGCGGGTTAAGGTCCGCGGTGAGGGCGACCACTTCATCCGCGTGGCCTCCAGCCGCATCGCCAACTGGGTCCGGAACAAACTGAGCGGCGAACAGATCTCCGACGCGGGCTGCACCTACCGCGCCTTCAAACGGGAGTGCATCGACAACCTGAAATTTTTCAAGGGCATGCACCGCTTCCTGCCCACGCTCTTCAAGATCGAGGGCCACACCGTCACGGAGATCGAGGTGGGCAACAACCCGCGCTTCGCCGGACAGAGCAACTACGGCGTGTGGAACCGGCTCTTCGCTTCGTTCTACGACCTGCTGGCCGTGCGCTGGATGAAGAAGCGGATGTTCCGCTTCCACGTGGTCGAGAAGGTGAACTGAGACGCCGGAACCGCTCAGGGATTGGCCGGACGGATGCGGAAAAACTGTCCGGGGCTGTTGGTCAACGGGACGAACAGTTCGTTGTTCGGGAAATGGGAAGGGATGTTCGTCAGGGTGATGAATGTGGGCAGGGCGCTCGACGCGTCCACCAGCACGTTGCTCCGGCCATTGCCCGGCCAGCTCAGCCGGCCGAGGGTCGATGTCCAAGGCGAGAGGTCGAGTTTCCACGGACGGTTCACCTTGGTCGGATCGGTTTGGCGCACTTGTTCGATAAGGTTGTTCTCTCCGTCGCCGTCCGGGTCGCCAAGGCCCGTTTGAAGGACATCATCCCACCAGTGGGTCTCCCAAAAGTCGTCGAGGCCGTTGCCGTCGGTGTCCACGATCGGCACCCCGTCCAGGATCAGCGAGGAAGCGAAGAGACTGCCCGTCGCGTTCGGATCCTCGTCGGTGATGGTCAGCGTCCAGTTTCCCTTCGTCGGTTCGAAGAAATGCTGGGTCGACAGGTAGGTCCAATCGGACGGGCCGGCGGTTCCGTCCTCGTTGCGGGACTGCAGGACCGAGACGGTTCCCGAAGGTGATCGCAGAGTGATCCTCAGGTCGCCGCGCCGCGAGTGGCTTGTCTGGATCCGCACTTGGACGTGCTCGCAGATGAGCGTGTCGGAGACGTTGAAAACGACGGAGGCGCTGGTGGGGGCGATCCGTGCCACAAGGGCGGTCGTCGTGAGCAGATTGACCAGGGCGAGCCCGTTGTTCCGGCCCATGAACCCGGCGGGTATCCGGGAGTATTCCGTCGACTCCATGGTGATGCGTTCAGTCGTGCCGACGTTGTTGAAAATGATGGCGAACAACGCTCCCGCATCGGCTGCGAAGCGGATTTTTTCCTCGAAGAAGTTGCCGCCCCGTTCGATCAAGGCGGCTTTTCCCGTCAGATTGGTCGTGAGCGCCGTTTGCGCGCTGCCGACGTAGACCAACGGCACGGTCGCGGTCGCCCCGTCCGCCTGCGCCCCCAGGCTGGGTGCTATTCCGAAGTTGATGGTGCCGCCCGGCGCGTTGGGCACGACGACACGCAGTCCGTCGTCGGGAATGGACTGGATGAAGTTAGACTCCACGGTCAACGAACTGGCCGGCGGGCGATTGTTCCAACCCGCGGCGAGTTCGACCGCGTATCCGGAGTCGGGCACGCCGAAACCGTCGTTGACGCTGACGAGCAGGCCGGCGCCGTTGGTCATGAGGGCCGGGTCCGTCAGGTCCTGGTGCCGGGACGACAGGACGAGGATCTGTTGGACGTCGCGCCAGGTCAGGTTCGTGTTCGCCGAAAGCAGCAGCGCCACCACGCCCGAAATCTGCGGCGCGGCGGCCGAAGTTCCGCTGAAGCCGGTCGAGCCGAACCCGTAGTCGGCCGAGCCGTCTCCCGGGTTGAAGCTGTTGAAGCCGAGCGAGCCCAACCGATCCGTCGTGGGAAGATCCGGCGAGTCGTCGTCGCCGCTGACCGTCGACACGAGGACGTTCGCGCCTTGCGAGCTGTAGGATGTAAACCGGCCGTTCCGCTTCACGGCGGCGACGCTGATCGAGTGCGGCACCGTCTGGTAGCCGTCGTTGTTCGAGTCGCCGCTGAACTGCCGTTCATTGCCGGCCGAACGCACGATGACGACGCCCTTGCCGCCCCGTCCGCCAAACGCGGCGTTGGTCATGCCGTCGAGTTCGAGTTGGGCGGGCAGCAACTGCTGGTTCCCGGTGTAGCCCCAGCTGTGATTCTGCACCGCGATGGATCCGTTCCTGTAGGTGAAGACGTTGAACATCGTCAGGTCGTCGACGGCGAAATCGCCGTTCGAGAAGATGCGCATCGCGGTCAGTTTGGCCGCCGGCGCGGTCCCGACGACGCCCTGGTTGTTGTAGCCGACGGCGGCGATCAGGCCGGAGACGGCGGTGCCGTGGTTGTCGGCTGCGAACTGCGGGAACGCGTTCGTGTTCGAGGCCACGAAATTGAAGTGCGACTGGCCGGCGGTGTTGGCGACCAGGTCGGGATGGGCGAGTTCCATTCCGTCATCGACCACGCCGACGATCACGCCTTCGCCTTTCGTGACCGCCCATGCTTCGCGGATGTTCAGGTCGGCACCGGATCTGGACCCGTCGGCGTTGCGGTTCTCGAGGTGGATGGCGTCTGGGAAAAACCGGTCGTTGGGCGCCGGCGCGTAGGCGCCGTGCAAGCGGACGGGCCGGCGCATGTTCGGGTGGACGGCCAGGACCGCGTCGTTCTGCGACAGCCATTCCGCCAGCACCAGCGCTTCTCTGGGTGTGGCCGTTTCCAGCTTCCACCACCCGCTTGCGAATGACGCTGATCCGTGCCGGGAGTTCGACCCCAGGATGTCGTCGAGCGAGACGCCGTCGTTCAGCTTGACCAGCAGCGTCGGAGAACAAAGCCATCTAAGGGCGTTCGTCGAACCCGTCCGCGCCAGAACCATCCAGCCGTCCGCTGATGAGCTGTCGGCCGATTCCGTGTAGGATTGCCAGCCGTTTTCGCGGAAGCGGAACTCACCGGGGGAAACCGCCCATGCCGTCGAAGCCGCTGCCATCGTCCCGAAGATGAAAGCAATTCCCATCAACCTCCGCACCACGATGCACGACCTGATGTTCACAAATTGGAAATTCCGAACTCGGCGCGGATTTACGACGGGGACAACGCCCAATGCTGGCCCACCTTCACGCTCCCCGCAATCGAGTCTGTGATGGTTTCCTTCGCCCGTGCGACAGCTTGGGCGAGGTTGTGGCCGAGGGCAAGGTGTGCGGCGAGGGCGGCTGAATAAGTGCAACCGGTGCCGTGCGTGGAGACGCCACGTATGAAGGGAGCCGACAACATGAGCTCTGTCCGGCCATCGTTGAAGAAGTCCACCGCTTCGCGCCCGTCGGACAGGTGGCCGCCCTTCACGAGAGCGGCGCAGCCGAAGCGTCCGTGGATCTCGCGTGCGGCCGCACGCAACGCGTCGATCGTTCGGACGGGATGGCCGACGAGGATTTCCGCTTCGTCCAGGTTGGGAGTGACGATCGTCGCCAGAGGAAGAAGTTCGTCGAGCAGCGCGCGAATCGCCGAGGGCTTGAGGAGCCTTGCTCCGGACGTGGCGACCATTACCGGGTCCACCACCAGGGGAGGCATTCCTGTGCCGGAAAACATCCGGACCACTTCTCGGATGATTGCCGTGCTGAAGAGCATTCCCGTCTTCACCGCCTTGGGCGGCAGTTCGGCGAACACGGCGTCCATCTGGAGCCGCACCATCTTCGGCGTGGCCGCCTGGATGCCGAGGACGCCCTTCGGATTTTGCGCCGTCAGGCAGGTGATGGCCGTCGTGCCGTGCACGCCGAGAGCCGAGAAGACCTTCAGGTCCGCTTGGATCCCCGCGCCCCCGCCGCTGTCGGAGCCGGCGATGGTGAGCGCGATGGGGCGCCTTGGGAAACGTCGCATTGTTGGATGGATGAAGAGCCCGCCGTGGATGGGCTGCAAACGGATTCTACCTCGCCTTCAGCACGGTGGCGTGCGCCTTCAGCCATTCGTGGTCGCGCATGTCGGACTCGTAGGAGACGAAGTGCCCCCAGAGGTTCCGGGCGTTGAAGCTCTGCTCGGCCGGGTTGAACCAGCGCCGCGATTCGACGTGGCCATCGGCAAAGGCCAGGGTGCCACGGTTACCGTGGCTCCTTCCCGGCAAATGGTAGAAGAAGCCGTCGGATCCCATGTCCGTGATGAATGCGCTGTAGCAAAGGTTCTCCGGCACAACCTCGATGAACGTGAACGCGGCGCTCGGGCTGAGCCTGGTGAAATCGCTCTGCCTCGAAAAAACCTCGTAGGTTGTCGGCCTCGGCGTGTTCGGGTTCGGCGCTCCGTCGACGAAGTTGTTCATCGAATAGGTGCGGGCCTTGGGTCCTTTGGCCTCGGGCAGGTTCAAGACGAACCGGTCCGACGGGCATTTGTAGACCAGCGGCCCGGGGAGGTAGCCGGAAAAGGCGGCATAGTCGGAGCGCGTCAACAGCGCCGTGTTGGTGAAATGCTGCTGCCGGTTGTGGGAACTCCCGGAGACCCAGGGAGGCTTCGTGCCGGCGACCGGGGATTCGACCGAGCTGTTCGGCGGGAGCTGGTCCGCGTTGTCGAGGCTGAACGTGGCGCTGGCCATCGCCAGCTGCCGCTGGTTTGAAAGGCAGTTCGTCTGTCGCGCCTTGTGGCCCGCTCCGATCAGCGCTGGCCCGACCAGCGCGCAAAGGATCGCGATCACGGCGACGGTGACCAGCAGCTCCGTCAGCGTGAACCCCGGGGTTCGATGTTTTCGCACCCTGTCTCTGGATCTTCCGTTCTCTGGAAGGGTCATGGGAATTCGTTCCGGCTGCCGGTGGTGTGGGGAGTAATTGAGCTTTAGGGCCGGCTCCCTTCCTTGTCAGCTGGTCGTTCCACCGCCCAGGGGGTTTTCCTCACGAGACCGCGCGGCTTGAATTCCGCTGGCGGCCGAATTCGTCCGCCCTACTGTCCAGCGAATGACCAAAGAGCAGGTGGCCGAAATACTGGCCGAGATCGGTGTCTTGTTGGAATTGAAGGGGGAAAACCCGTTCAAGACCCGCGCCTACACCAACGCCGCCCGCACGCTCGAAGGCCTGACCGAACCGCTGGAGAAGATCGTGGCCGAGAAACGCCTGGGCGAGATCAAGGGGTTCGGCGACGCGCTCCAAGACAAGATCACCAAACTTGTCACCACCGGCCAGCTTCCCTACTACGACGAATTGAAGGCCTCCATCCCGGCCGGTCTCGTCGAACTACTATCCATCTCCGGTCTCGGTCCGAAGAAGGTGAAGAAGCTCAATGACGAGCTCGGCGTCGAGTCCATCGATTCGCTGGAAGCCGCCTGCAAGGCCGGCAAAGTCGCGGAGCTCGACGGGTTCGGCGAAAAGACGCAGGCCAAGATCCTCGAAGGCATCGCCTTCAAGCGGCAATTCGCCTCGCGGCACCATCTCGACGACGCGATGGCCGCCGCCGAGCCCATTCTCGAAAACCTCCGGGCGCATGAGGATGTCATCCGTTGCAGCACCGCCGGTAGTCTGCGGCGCAGCAAGGAACTCATCGGCGACATCGACTTCCTCGTCTCGTCGAAGCATCCCGCCGAGATCATCCGCTTCTTCGTCCAGCAGCCGGGCATCCTCAGCATCAGCGCCCAGGGCGAAACGAAGGCCAGCGTCCTCCTCGAAGGCGGAATCCAGGCGGACCTCCGCGTCGTCAGCGACGCCGAGTATTCGTCGGCCCTCGCCTACTTTACCGGCAGCAAGGAGCACAACATCGTCATGCGCCAGCGCGCCATCGAACGCGGCCTGCGCCTGAACGAATACGGCCTCTTCCGCGGCACCGAGGAGACACGCGACCCGTCGCTTCGCCTCGATACGCGGACTGAGGAGGACATCTTCAAGGCCCTGGGCCTCGCCTACATTCAGCCCGAGCTCCGCGAAGACCGCGGCGAGTTTGTCGCAGCGGCGGAAGGCACGATGCCGCGGCTCGTCGAGTGGACCGATCTCCGTGGCTCGCTCCACAACCATTCCGATTGGAGCGATGGCCGGGACTCGATCGAGTCCATCGTCGAGACCATGCAGGAACACGGCTTCAGCTACTGGGCCATCACTGACCACAGCCGTTCGTCCTTCCAGGCGAACGGGCTGAACGAGCTGCGGCTGGTCCAACAGATCCTGAAGATCCGCTCGATCAACATCGAACTGGAGGGTGCGGGAAGCGCCTTCAGGCTTCTCGCGGGTTCGGAGGTCGACATCGTCCGCGACGGGCTTGATTTCAACGACTTCTACCTGAGCCAGCTCGATGTCGTCGTGGCGAGCCTTCATCTGGCCTACAATGAAGAAGCCGAGAACACGAAGCGCCTCATCGCCGCCGCACAAAATCCCTTTGTCCACATGCTCGGCCATCTCAGCGGAAGGCTCCTGCTCCGGCGCGACGCGCAGAAGATCAACATGCCCGCCGTCATCGACGCCTGCGCCGAAACCGGCACCTGGATCGAGCTGAACGCATCACCCTACCGCTTCGACCTCGACTGGCGCCTCTGGCATTACGCCAAATCGAAGGGCGTGAAATGCGTCATCAACTGCGACGCGCACAAGCTCGACCACGCCGGTTGGCTGCGCCTCGCGGCCGGCATCGCGCGCAAGGGTTGGCTGACCAAGGAGGATGTCATCAACACCCTCCCGCTCGACAAGCTCCGGCAGGCTCTGGCGCGAAAACGCGGCGGTTGAACTCCATCCGCTTCTCGGGCTGCAGTCGTCAGATTCTTGCCGGCCGAACTGCCCCGAGTTCAAGGCCACCGGAAGAGGTTTGAACCGCTGGCCTGCGTGAGATTCAGTTCCCGCCGTGGATCCTGAAACAGCTTGTCTTGATCCAGCAGGGGAACGGCGGATGGCCGGTCTTCCCCATGCCATGCGGGCCTTTCTGAAGTCCGCTTTGACGACGCTTCAGGCCGACGAGCGGATCCTCGGAGTGGCCGTTGGTGGCTCGCTCAGCTCGGGAGAAGTCGATGAGTTTAGCGACATCGATCTGGTCATCGCGGTCGAGCCGGAGGCGTTTGGTGGGGTCATGACGGAGCGCAAGGAGCTTGCCTGTGGACTTGGTGATCTGGTCGCAGTCTTCACCGGCGAACATGTCGGCGAACCGCGTCTGCTGATCTGCCTCTACCAGTCCGGACCGCTCCACATGGACCTCAAGTTTGTCACGTTGGCCGACGTGAATCCGCGCGCCGAAGATCGGTCGGGGCGAATTCTTCGAGGCCGCCGACTTCCTCGCCCTCCTGCGCAGCCAGGTTCTTGACCCGCTCATCCTTCTCGAAGTCGGCCAGCGCCCCAGCGGCGTCCGCCGTCTGGAAACCGCCGCGCCGAAGAGGGCCAGGCAGTTGGAAGCCACCATGGCCACGCACGACGCCCGGTCGTGCGTGGAAGGGTTGAAGGCGGCGGTGGAACTCTACCGGGAGCTGAGAGAGGCGCCCGTTTTCCGTCCCGTTTCCCGCAACGCGCCGGCCGAAGGCATTGCGATCGACTTCATCCAAACGGTTGAGCAACTCATGCTGCCGTAGCGCCGATTGTTAATTGCGCTTATCGCGTTCTGGCAGTCCGCTGGGGTGTCGATGGGTGGAAGCGGATGAATTGGAGGACAGGCTGGGAAAAGCGGTGCCGCTGGGCTGACGGAAGTTCTGCCGATTGCCAACCGGCGATACGGCAGACTGCCAGTCTGCGCTACCACATATTCCGCCCGGATTGGCTCATTTATTGCCTGCGAAAAACGCCCGTTGGTTAAAGCTCCCTGATTAGGATGCGATCTGCCAGATGATCGAAAGCACGACGGTTTCGAATTACGAATGCCCTCAAAAAGAACCCTGAACATACGTAAAGCATTCGTGTTAACCACAACGAAGCGAGGAACGTTGTTGTCAAAGGAACATAGTCACTCAGGACAGGCTTGAACCAGAGCCCGAAAATGCTTCCCGCTAGCATTGTTGATAGAAGGCCAACCCCTGAATTTCCTCTGGAAGAGAGGGCATAGGTCATAACCCAGAATGCTCCCAGACCGGGAATCGCGAGGACCGCCCACCATTCAAACAAGCGGATTGCAAAACCACCTGCCATTATCAACGCGATAGGGCCGCCGAAAAGGCACATGTTGACGATCAGTTTTTCGAGGTAAGGCGACTCACCAGTGAGTTCGGCGATATCTCTGATGGAATGATCGGTGTAAAATTTTCTGGCGAAGGCTCGGTCAATTCCAACCATGAGCTTGCCCTCAGATTCACGCTTAACGAGGTCAGAATGCTCCATGAGATTTACTGTGCGTGAGCCGTTCAGTCGGTCAATTGAGTGTTACGCCACCATGCCCACGCATGAGCAGACGCGGCTTCGGTCGCCGTAGATATTGTGGATGTGCTCTCTGGGAGAACTCATCATCAAAACTGGCTGCGGAACAGGGCTAGCACGCCTTGCAGCGCGGCGCGAGGCATTGTGCCGATGCGTTTCAGGACGAGGCGCTGGTGCAGGCTCAATACCTTGGTCACTCGGACAAGGGACGCCTTCGGCAAGCCGCAGGGTCCGAGATCGGACGAAGGGATGAGGAATTCGTCGCCTTCAAGTTTTGCCGGGATCTGCGAGGTGATCGCGAGGAGAACCACGTCTTCGTGCGTGGCATTGAAGATGTCGGAGGAAATGACCAATCCCGGACGCTGCTTGGTGGCGGTCAGGTCGGTAAAAGGGAACGGAACGAGGACGATGTCGCCACGCCTAAAGATTGTCGTAGATGGCATCGTCGGGGTTGTTCCAGAACTCGAAGGAGGATTCCGCGAGCCTTGTCCAGGCCGCGTCGTCCGGCGAAATCTTCAGGTGCCTCGGCAACTCCTTGAGCAGCTCGACCTGCTCCCGGACGTCGAGCCGTTCAACTGCTTCGGTGATGGCTTCAACTGCGCTCATGTCGGAAGTGTTCTACTCTGATTCAGGCATAACTCAAGCGGAGTAAGCCTCCATGCCCACGCAGGAGCAGACGAGGTTGCGGTCGCCGTAGACGTTGTCGATGCGTGAGACGGCGGGCCAGAACTTGTTGCTGCGGGTCCAGGGCGCAGGGAACGCCGCCTGGTCGCGGGTGTAGGGACGGTTCCAGGTGTCGCTGCAGACGACGGTGGCGGTGTGAGGGGCGTGTTTCAGCGGGTTGTTGGCCTTGTCCATCTTGCCGGTCTCGATGGCCTGAATCTCGCCGTGGATGGCGATCATGGCGTCGCAGAAACGGTCGAGTTCGTCGAGGGCTTCGCTCTCGGTCGGTTCCACCATGAGCGTGCCGGCGACGGGCCAACTGAGGGTCGGAGCGTGGAATCCGAAATCCATGAGGCGCTTGGCCACGTCTTCGGCGGTGACGCTCTTGTAGGCGCGGAGGT
The DNA here is from genome assembly GCA_038203875.1 of Verrucomicrobiota bacterium. GTDB lineage: Bacteria > Verrucomicrobiota > Verrucomicrobiia > Limisphaerales > CANJSG01 > CANJSG01. Next base: position 4,035 of record JBBRDN010000017.1, on the reverse strand, counting down.
CGAGGATGCACTCGTGGGCCACGAGGCCGTTCTTGCCCTTGTAGAGCGTGGGGAAATACGGCTCCAGCCGTTTGGAGATGTAGTTCGCGTTGAGGATGGCGAACTTGGTGGCGTCGGTCAGCCCGCGTCCGCCCATGAGGGCGATGTAGACCCAGGAGATGAGGAGGATGCTGGCGCTGCCCCACGGTGCGGCGGCGATGGCACCGATCGGGTCTTCGCCGCCGAGGTTGACGACGGGATGGCCGGGGAGGAAGGGCACGAGGTGTTCCGCCACGCAGATGGGGCCCATGCCGGGACCGCCGCCGCCGTGCGGAATGCAGAAGGTCTTGTGGAGATTGAGATGGCAGACGTCCGCGCCGATGAAGCCGGGGCTGGTGAGGCCGACCTGGGCGTTCATGTTCGCGCCGTCCATGTAAACCTGGCCACCGGCGTCGTGGATGATCTGGCAGATCTCCCTGATGGATTCCTCGAAGACGCCGTGCGTGCTCGGGTAGGTGATCATGAGCGCTCCGAGGTTGGCGGAGTGCGCGGCGACCTTCGCCCGGAGGTCGCCGAGGTCGATATTGCCATTGGTGTCGCAGGCGACGGCGACGACGGAGAAGCCGGCCATGACGGCGCTGGCGGGGTTGGTGCCGTGCGCGGAATTCGGGATGAGGCAGACGGTGCGGTTCGGCTGGCCGAGGCTTTCCTGATGACGACGGATGACGAGGAGCCCGGCGTATTCCCCGGCGGAACCGGAGTTCGGCTGCAAGCTCACGCCCGCGAAGCCGGTGATCTCGGCGAGCCACTCCTCGAGCTGGCCGAAGATCGTCTGGTAACCGCGCGTCTGGCCGAGCGGGGCGAAGGGATGGAGCTTGCCGAACTCGGGCCACGACACCGGAAACATCTCCGACGTGGCGTTCAACTTCATCGTGCAGGAACCGAGCGGGATCATCGAATGGCAGAGCGAAAGGTCGCGCGCTTCGAGCCGCTTGAGATAACGGAGCATCTCGGTCTCGCTGTGGTAGCGGTTGAAGACGTCGTGCTTGAGGAACGCGCTGGTGCGGGCGAAGGGGGCGGGGAGGGTGGCTTCGGCATCGGCGGCCAGCTCTGCCACGGTCCACGCGACGGGTTTGCCGCCGTTCAAGACGACGAGGATCTCGGCCACGTCGGCCTCGCCGGTCGTCTCGTCGAGCGAGATGCCGATGGTGTGCGGGTCGAAGATGCGGAAGTTGATCTTGTGCGCTTCGGAGAGCTTGGCGACGTCCACGGTGCGTTTGCCGCGCAGGCCGATGGTAAGCGTGTCGAAGAACAAGTCGGGCGACACTTCGAAGTCGAGCCGCTCCAATCCTTCGGCCAAAGCAGCCGTCAGCAGGTGGACGCGATGGGCGATCTTCTTCAGGCCTTCCGGCCCGTGATAGACGGCATACATCGCGGCCATGTTGGCGAGAAGGGCCTGGGCGGTGCAGATGTTGGACGTGGCCTTCTCGCGGCGGATGTGCTGCTCGCGGGTGCCGAGCGAGAGGCGCATGGCGGGTTGGCCGGCGGCGTCCCTGGACACGCCGACGAGGCGGCCGGGCATCTGGCGTTTGAAGGCGTCGCGCGTTGCGAAGAAGCCGGCATGCGGCCCGCCATAGCCGAGCGGGACTCCGAATCGCTGCGCGCTGCCGACGCAAACGTCGGCGCCGAATTCTCCCGGCGGACGCAGGATGGTCAACGCAAGCAGGTCGGCCGCGGCCACGACCATCGCGCCGGCGGCGTGGGCTTTGTCGGCCAACGCCTGGTGGTCTACGACGGCGCCAAACGTATTCGGATACTGGATGAGGACTCCGGCGACCTGGTCGTTGAACTCGAACTTCGCGGGATCGACGATCTTGACCTCGACGCCGAGGGGCTTCGCCCGGGTGGCGACGATGTTGATCGTCTGCGGATGGCAGTCGTTGGCGATGAGGAAGACGTTCCGGCCTTCCTTGGTCGACAGGCAGAGATGGAGCGCTTCGGCGGCGGCGGTGCCTTCATCGAGCAGGGAGGCGTTGGCGATCTCCAGCCCGGTCAGGTCGCAGATCATCGTCTGGAAATTGAGGAGCGATTCCAGACGGCCTTGGGCGACTTCGGCCTGGTAGGGCGTGTATTGCGTATACCAGCCGGGGTTTTCAAAGACGTTCCGCTGGATGACGGGCGGCGTGATGCAGTCGTGGTAACCGAGGCCGATGTAGGAACGGCAGACGGTGTTCTGGGCCGCGATGGCCTTGAGCTTCTTCAGCACGTCGAACTCGGACTCGGTGGCGGCGATGGAAAGTGGATTGCCCGAGCGGATGACGGCCGGGACGGCGTCGTCGATCATGGCGTCGACGGAATTGTAACCCAGGGCCTCCAGCATTCGGGTGGTTTCCGCGGGGCTGGGGCCGATGTGGCGGTTCACGAAACGGTCAGGGTGCGCGAAAGGGCTATGGGTCTGGGCGGCTGTGGCGGACAACAGGGTCGGGTCTGACATGGCGCGGAGGTTAGGGTCGGGTGGGGCGAATTCAAGAGCACGGGCCATGACCGGGTCTGGTCTGCGTCGGGCTAATGGACAGCATCAGCCGAAGAGCGGCGTTGAAACGGCCGATCGTCCCGCCATTTCTCCCGAAACAATTTCCAATCAGGACTGGCCTCGGACCTAGGATTCGCCACCTTATCCCATATTCCTCCTATGATTTCTCGACAGTATCGTCCCGTTGCCTGGGGAGCCGGAGTCCTCCTCGGGGTCTGGCTTTTGGCTTGGGCCGGTCTCGCCATCGCCGACCACATGAAGGTCACCGCCGACAAGGTCGCGGCCTACATGGACGGCAACGACCTTTCCAAACTCAGCGGCGACGCGCGAAAACGCGCGATCAAGCGGCTGGCAGACATGCTCAACGCCTTGACGCCCGAGGAGCGTCGCAAGGCGCGGCTCCAACGGATGAAGTGGTTCGAGCAGATGACCGACGCCGAGAAGGGCGAGTTCATCGAGACGACCATGCCCACCGGCTTCAAGCAGATGATCACGGGCTTCGAGCAGTTGCCCGAAGAGCAGCGCCGCCGAGTGGTGGCCGATTCCCTGAAGCGGATGAAGGAAGCGCGGGAGAAGATGGAGAGCGGCGAAATCGACCCGTCCCAGATGCGTGGGCCCGGCGGCGATCCGCAGATGCAGGAGCTGAACCCGGAGCTGCAGAAAAAGGTCATCACGACGGGCTTGAGCACGTTCTACAGCCAGAGCAGCGCCCAGGCGAAGGCCGAACTCGCGCCGTTGCTGGAGGAGATGCAGCGCTCGATGGAACGCGGAGCCGCCTTCCGTGGCCAGCGTAGGCCGAACGCGGGTGAGGCTGGGGGGAAGGAGAAATGACGGGGCTCCGTCAGAGGTCTGCGTCGGTTGGCAATATTGCTTTTACCCTGATCGAGCTTCTCGTCGTCATCGCGATCATCGCAATTTTGGCCGGGCTTCTTTTGCCGGCGCTTTCCAAGTCGAAGGAAACCGCCAAGGCGACGGCCTGTTTGAGCAACCTCCGCCAGATCGGGGTGGCCCTGCAGATCTACACCGGCGACAACGGCAACCGGCTTCCCGTCATGTATGACCGCCCCGTTTCGTTGGGCGCCACGAATCTTCCCCTGAAGAGCGTCGTCGAGGTGATGAACCACGAGCTTGGCAACACCAACGTCCTCAGATGCCCGTCCGACACGAAGGATCTCTTCGCCCTCACCGGCTCCAGCTATTCGTGGAACACCCTGATCAACGGCCAGGACGCCGGCCGTATCGAGATCATGACGATCGCGTTCAACCCGCATCAGATCCCCGTCTTCTTCGACAAGGAAGCCTTCCATGCGGCGCGCGGCGAGAAGCGCGGCGTGAACTACCTCTACGCCGACGGGCACATCAAAAACCTCCTGGCCATCGACGGATCGAAATGACTGACGCCCTCATCCATCTGACGGACTTGCGCAAGGTGTTCGGCGGCCGGCCGGCCGTGGAGTCGCTCGATCTTGACGTGCCGCGCGGCGAGATCTTCGGGTTGCTCGGCCACAACGGCGCGGGCAAGA
>JBBRDN010000016.1:0-38715 GCA_038203875.1 Verrucomicrobiota bacterium | reverse complement strand
GCGCGGCCGACCCCACCACGGCACGACTCCGGAGCAACGCCGCCCTACCGGCTTGGAGCCTGCAGGGGTATCCCAATCTGGATTCTTACTCTTCGTCTTGATCGGATTTAGAGAACGAGCAGGAGCACGATTAGGACATGGCCTGACCGGTGGCCGCCTTGACACTTGGAGCGCGGACGGCCGAACATCCGCGCCCTTATGGCCGAACCGAAAGAAAACGTGCTGATGGAGAAGATCACCTCCCTCTGCAAACGCCGTGGCTTCATCTTCCAATCCTCGGAGATCTACGGCGGCATCCAGGGCTTCTGGGACTACGGCCCGCTGGGCGCGGAGCTGAAGCGCAACGTCAAGGACGCCTGGTGGACCACCATGACCCGCCTGCGCGACGACGTCGTCGGCCTCGAAGCCACGATCATCATGGCCCCGCAGATTTGGCGCGCCTCAGGCCATGTGGACACCTTCAGCGATCCGATGTGCGACTGCTTGCTGACGGGGAAACGGTTCAGGGCTGATCAGGTAGAGCCGCAGAGCGGAATTGTCTATCACTACCTCGGAGCCCTTGGATCTGCGAGTGGGGCACCTGTCTCTCCAGCAACGAATACGTTCGAGGGCGGGTTTGCTCCTACTATGATTGAGGGATGGCATTCTAAGAACTCACAGATTTCATTGGACGGCTTGACCTCCGCAGGAATCGTCCAAGAAATCATGCTGATTTGGAGATCCGGAGCGGCAGCGCCTCTTGATCAATCCGTTGAACACGCCATGCAATGGGCTGAGGCAGTTTGGCAGCATTTGTCACGGGTTCAGTTTTCGATTTTGCTTCCAGCCGGAAAACCTCCGGAGAGTGCTCGGAAGATTGCAAAGGAGTTCTACGCCAAGCGCGGTCTAATGAGTCCGCTTCTCCTCGGCGAACGCACTGAGAAGGTCGAAAACTCTCAGCGCTTCAACCCCGAGAACGGCGCGCAGCTCACGCCTCCCGTTCCCTTCAATCTGATGTTCAAGACCTACGTCGGCCCCACGGCCACGGAGGCGGATGTCGCCTATCTCCGGCCCGAGACCGCGCAGGCCATCTTCGCGCAGTTCAAGAACGTCCACGAGACCTCGCGCCAGAAGGTGCCCTTCGGCATCGCGCAAATGGGCAAGGCCTTCCGCAACGAGGTCACGCCGCGCAACTTCACCTTCCGCTCGCGCGAGTTTGAGCAGATGGAACTGGAGTTTTTCATCAAGCCCGACGAGGCCGTCGAGGCCATCTCTGGTGCCGTGGCCGCGCCCGCCGCCAAGGGTCATCCGGGTGAACCGCAGTCCAACTGGGGCTGGCAGCTCTGGCACCAGTATTGGGTCGAGGAACGGATCAAATTCTACGGCGACATCGGCATCAGCCGCGACACGTTGGAGGAGTATTGGCAGAAGCCCGAGGAGCTCGCGCACTACGCCCGCGCCTGCGTGGATCTCCTGTTCAAGTTCCCCTTCGGCACGCAGGAGCTGGAAGGCATCGCCGCCCGCAGCGACTTCGACCTCAGCCAGCACGAGAAGCATTCGGGCAAGACGATGGGCGTCTTCGACGAAGATCTCCGCACCGCGTGGGGCAAGCTTGCTCCGGAGAAACATGCCGAGCTGTCGAAGCGCTATTACGACAACCGGCTGAAATACATGCTCAAGACCGGCGTGAATCAGGCCCAGGCCGAGCGTGAAGCCAAGGAAGACGCCGACGGGCTGGCGAAGGGCCAATACATCCCGCACGTCATCGAACCCTCCGCCGGCACCGACCGGTTGATTCTCGCGCTGCTGGCCAACGCTTTCTCGGAAGTCACCACGACCGACGACAAGGGCAAGAGCGAGACGCGGGTCATCCTGAAGTTCCATCCGCGCATCGCGCCGGTGAAGGTCGGGGTGTTCCCGCTGCTCAAGAACAAGCCCGAGCTGGTGGCCAAGGCGAAGGAAGTCTACCAGGCCCTGCGCGGCCAGATGAACGCCTACTACGACGAAGCCGGCGCCATCGGCCGCCGTTACGCCCGTCAGGACGAAGCCGGCACGCCCTTCTGCGTGACCATCGACTTCGACACGCTCGGTGAAAAACCCGAACTGAATCTCAAGGACACCGTCACCCTCCGCCATCGCGACGACGGCCGGCAGGAGCGGTTGGCGATCAGCGAGCTGTTGCCGTGGCTGCTGGCGCGCGTCAGATAGTTCAACGTTTCAGGTTTGAAGTTGGGGCGGAGCCGAGGGTCGGCTCCGCCCCTTCGCTTTGAGACGATCAGTCTTCGCCTTGGGCTTTGGTAAAGCCGGGTTTGTCGTCGAAGGCCTGGAGCTTCTCGACGTGCATCCAACGGAGGTTCTGCGCCTCGATTCCGGCGAGGAGGCGGGCCAGTTCGCCGGACGGGATCTCGGCGGCGGGTTGCAGCCGGATGAAGCGGCAGCGCGATTGGTCGACGGTATCCGTCCCGGTGCCGGTGAGGGGGAACACCACGGTTCCACGGTTGGAGATCATCTTGAGCTTGAAGCCGGAGTCCTTGGCTGCGGCGATGATCCGGGGCCCGAGTTCCGCCGGTGGAAGATTGGATTCGACGAACACATCGATCCCGACCGCTTCCCGTTTGCCCGCTTTCACGAAGTCGATCGTGGCCGGAATCTTGGGCAGCTTGATCGGATTGTGGCTGCGGACACGCGCGTCCGTCGGCTTCCGTCCGAAGTTCGCCAGGATCGCCTCGGTGAATGCACGCGTTCCGGCGGCGGGACGGCCTCCGGCCACGTCACGCGGCACGACCTTGCCTTCCTCCAGGGTTACGAAGACCGCGTTCTCGATCGTCGCAGCCGCGTCGAACTCGCCGATATGGCGCAGCATCATCACGCCGGAGAGGATCAGGGCGGCGGGGTTCGCGACGTCCTTGCCCGCATACTTCGGCGCGGATCCGTGGACGGCTTCGAAGATCGCGATGTCGGAACCGATGTTGGCCGAGGGCGCGAATCCGAGTCCGCCGACCAGGGCGGACGTGAGGTCGCTCAGGATGTCGCCGTTCATGTTCGTCGTGACGATGACCTCGAACTGCTCTGGCTTCTTCACCAGCTGGTGGGCGCAGTTGTCGACGATGACGTGCTGCGGCTGGATGTCGGGATACTCGGGGGCGATTTCTTCGAAGGTCTTCTTCAGAAGGCCCTCGGTGAATTTCATGATGTTCGCCTTGGTCGCGCAGTGGATCGACTTGCGGCCCTCCGCGCGGGCGACCTCGAAGCCGAGTCGGACGATCTTCTCGCAGCCCTTGCGGGTGATGATCTTCAGGCACTGGGCGACGCCGGGAGTCTGCATGTGCTCGATGCCGGCATAGAGGTCTTCGACATTTTCACGGACGACGATGAGATCGATCCCGCGCCCGGAGTAAGGGGTCCGGACTCCGGCGAACTCGCGGACCGGACGGAGATTGCCGTAGGTCTCGAACAGCTTGCGCAGGGTCACGTTCGCGCTCTTTTCACCAAAGCCCACGGGTGTTTCCAGCGGTCCCTTGAGGACGAGCCGGGTGCGCTGGATGGAGTCGATGGTGTCCTGCGGCACGCCCGAAGCGACGCCCTTGCGGAAGATGCTCGCTCCGGCGTGGGCTTCCACCCAGGCGATGCGGACGCCCGTGGCGTCGATCAAACGCCTGGCGGCGTCGACCACTTCGGGACCGATGCCGTCGCCGGGGATGTAGGTGATGGGGATCTGAGTTTTGTTCATTGGTTTCGGGTTCGTTTGAAGTGACTGGAGAAATTAGGCGGCGATCAGGGAGGGCACGGAATTGGTAGCCGGGGAGTAGCTGGGCTTCGGCGTTGGTTCCGCCGTGGGGCCGATCTCCAGCAACGGCCTCAGCGCGGTGAACACTTCATGGTGCGGGATGCCGACCGTCCGTGCGCCGGCGATGGACGCGAGCAGTCCGAGAATGTAGCCCGACGAATGGCCGGGCAGCAGTCCGTAGCTCTCGACTGCGCCGCCCTGTTGGAAGTGGAGATGGCTCACTCCGTCGAACCACGCACCCTGGAACCCGTCCTCAAGCGAGCCGAGAAGCTGCTTCGGCATGCGCGTGGCGATCCAGTGGATCTCCGAGGTCGACGAGGCCGAAGCGTGCACGTGTTCGGGGTCTTGTAGGTTGAGGATGCACCTCGGCGGCAAGTCGCCGCCGCCTGCGACATCAGGCAGGACGGAGATGTCCGATCGCATGAGCGAGGCGGCCTTGGCGGGGAAGGCTTCGACCAGCACGGCGAAGGCGGAGGCGACCGTTTGGCGGGCGATCGTCCGGGTGGCGGCGTTCATCTGGATCAGCGGGAGAGGCGTGGTTGCATTCATCGGTCTGAGAGTATCCGGAATTTTTCCTGCGAAAATTCGCGTGTTCAGAACGGACGGTTCGGCTAATCCGAACGCCATGGCACAAGGCACCGCTCCGGAATGGCTGAATTACCTCCACCTGAAACGATTCTGGATCATCGCGCGCGAGCGCAGCCTCACGAAGGCCGCGAAGCTCCTGCGGGTTTCCCAATCGACGCTCAGCGAGCAGGTGTCGGAGCTGGAGGAATGGTTGGGGCAGCCTTTGTTCGAGCGGCGCGGTCGCGGCCTGGAACTCACCGATGCGGGTCGCATCGCGCTCGGCCACGCCGAGACCATCTTCCAGACCGGGCAGGATCTGCTGGACGAGCTGCGCCGAGGAAAATCGCGCAGCATTCCGCCGCTCCGCATCGGAGCCGTCGGACCACTCTCGAAGAACCTCCAGTTCGACTTCATCCAGCCGCTGATCGCACGGCGCGACGTGCGCGTGAGCGTGGCCGCCGGATCGTTTGACGACCTGCTGTTGCGCCTGGGTTCCCGCGAGCTGGATGTCGTGCTCTCGAACATGCCGCCCCGGATGGACATGCAGACCGAGGTCTTCAGCCATCTGTTGGGCGAAATGCCGGTCTACCTTACCGGCACCATGGCATTACCGACAAAGCGCGGAGAGTTTCCCCAGTGGTTGGAGGGCGTGCCGCTCTTCCTGCCGTCACGCCAGAGCCATGTCCGGTCCGACTTCGATCTCCTGCTGGAGGAAGCGGGCGTAAAGCCCGACGTCCGCGCCGAGGTGGATGACATGGCCTTGCTCCGTCTCCTGGCGCTCTCGGGTCAGGGCCTCGCCCTGGTGCCCGCGATCGTGGTGAAGCACGAGCTCAAGTCGAAGCGCATGAAGTCGGCCTTCCGCGTGCCCGGATTGTCCGAACGCTTCTACGCGATCACTTCGAAGCGGCGCTTCGGTGCCGGTTGGCTGGCCGAGACGGTTACCCGGTTCCGCGAAGGTCTGGCAGCATTGAATCGCTAGCGCGCTCCCGCCGGTGTCGCCTGCTGCGTCAGCTTCAGCACCTCGGCCGTGCGGTGGAAGATCTCGTCCGGCACGCCGAGCGCGTGCTTAAGGGTCACGTCCCTGTCCCAGGGGTTCTCGATGGCCGCGATGTCCGACATCTGACCGACCTTGAAGTTCAGCGGAAACATATAGGGCGAAACGAGGGCGGTGTTGATCAACGGAAAGTCCGTTCCGTAAAGCAGGCGTCCGGCGAATTCCGGGCGCTGCAAGGCCTCACGCAGGTAGCCGAGCTTGTTCACCTGCGTAAGCGAGGAGATCTCCGAGTAGAGCTTCGGATGCTTCGCCATCATCCGCGCGAGACGGTCCACGTCGCGCTCGTTGTCGTTGCTGCCGGTCGAGGCGATGTGCGCCGCGATAACCGTGACGCCCAGCGACAAGGGAAGTTCCAGGCGCACCGGATCGGCCAGCTCATCTCTTGCATGGGTGAACGAGCGTTCCTGACCGGCGTGCGAAAGCAGCGGCATCCCCAGCTCCGCCATGCGCAGGTAGAACGGCTCGATCCTGCGGTCCGCCGGATCGATGAACATGACCGAAGGAATCCACTTCACCAGCCTGGCGCCACGGGCGTGGGCCCATTCGAGGCGCTGGATGGCGTCCGGCCGATAGGGATTGATGCTCGCGCCCCAGAGGAGGTTGGGGAACTTCGCCGTCTCGCGTTGGACGAATTCGTTCGGCACGTAGAACTCCGTGCGGTTCGTGTCGAGCCGGCCCTGGTCGTCCACCGCGCCGTCGATCGCGAGCACGATGGCCGTGGAGACGTTGGTGCTCTTCGCCAGGTGCTCGGAGATCCTGCGGATGGTCAGACCGTCGCCTTCTTTCAGCAGTTCCTCGCGGGTCACGCCGAAGGACTTGAGGTAGATGTTGAACTTGTAGCTGCCCTGGAGATGCGGCGACACGAAGCAGCCGCTGCCGCCCCCGCCGATCCCCGCGCAATGGCAATGCACATCGACCACCATCGGCTTCGACGGCACGACGGTGACAGGCCGATACGGCCCCTCGAAGAACATCGCGCACGAGGCGACCAGGAGCACGGTGAGCCCCGCTAGACCGAGGCCGACAAACCGAACCCAACGGCGGATGCGGGTTTTGAAATCAGTCTTCTGGTTCATGCGACTGGCATCATCTGGCCTGTTCGCGCATCACCTCGGCGTAGGGTTTACCGTCGATGAAGACCTGCTTGATGACGGCGTTGCCCGAGGTGGGGACCGCCGCTTGGACGGTCAGTTTGCCGGTGGGATTCCCGGTGCCTTCGCGGACGTAGTATCGCTCCAGCCCGTATTCGACGTGCATCGTGGTGTTGGTTCCGTCGAAGCCTCGCCAGAACCAACTGGTTGCGGCCTTGCCCCGGAGCACCGGACGGTCTTTCTCGGATTCCAGCGCAATTAAAGAAGCCTGTGTGGCCTCATGGAACTGGCCGCGCTTCTCCAGTCGGACGAACACCAGTGTCCCATCCGGCGGCTGATTGGTGGTGCCGTCCAAAAACAGTCCTTTCGGGAGGGTGCTGATCTTGTAGTTAAGGATGACGTAGTCGCCGCGCAGCAGATCGCGCGGATCAACCGGCATGGTCTCCAGCAGGACAACCTCGCCGTTGTGCAGTTTGTATTCCTGCATGGCCACAGTGCCGACGACCCACGCGGATTGCAGGGCGAGGACCAGGAGAAGGAGTTTCGTTTTCATGGCGGATCAAGTGTTGGGGAAGGTGGGCGGCATTGCTTTCATGCCCTTGATCAGGGCGCGGCGTTTGCGTTCCAGGAAGAAGGCCATCCCCACGAGGAACAGTCCGGTGACGATGAACATAAGACCGGTGGTGCCCATCGTGCCGAAGAGCTGGAAGTAGGCCGTGACGACATGGAGCGCGAGGAACGTCATGGCCACATTGACCAGCCATGGGCTGCGTCGCAGCAGGCCGACCTGTGCCTGGAGCAGGCAGAAGAAGAACAGCGCCGGCACCGCGATCCAGTGCGGGCCTAGATGCTGTTCGTAGCGGCTGTAGTCCCTTTTCATTTCCACCAACAACCCGACCCACGCCAGCGCGACGATTCCGCCCAGCGCCAGCGCCCAGGTCCAGCGCCACTGGCGATTGGCCAGCACCCGCTCGTTCCTCACGCTCAGTCCGAGCAACAGGACCGCCAGCACTGTGGTTGCCCCCGCGACAATCCATGCACCCGGAGCCACCTTCTCGGAGGCATAGAGAAATCCCAAGGTCAGCGGATAGGACGCGATGTGCATGACCAGCAGCCCGAATTTCTCGGTGGTCGGGCCGAACTCGGGATACCGCGTCCGTGTCAGCCACATTCCCAGACCGGCGAAAGCCACACCGAGCAGGGCGTAGAACATGAACTGCCGCGCTTCACCGTCGAAGAAGAGGAGGCTGTCGCGCTGGTTCAGCTCCAGTCCGAGCCACAGGCCGAACGCGCAGAGCGTGAGAACATGCTGCGCCCTGGACCGCAACAGCCACGGCAAAGGCGCGATGCCGAGCCACCAGAGCAGGATGGCGTTGGGCGGCCGGGAGCTGAGGTTGTAGATCTGGCCGACGAGCGCGATGTTCGCGAGGAAGAGTCCGGAACCGAGCACGTGCAGCGCCTGGCCAACGACCGGATGCTTGCCGTCACGTCTCAGCCAGGCTCCACCGAAGTGACAGCCCAGCATGAATGCCAATCCACCGGCCAGCTTGGCAAACCTGGGGATCGTCTCCCAGTTCGCGGCGATGGTGAGGATGACGCCCGACGCCACCAGAACGGCTCCGATGATGGAGAGGATCACCATCAGCCGGTTGGATTCCCGGTCCAGTTTGAAGTGCGTGACGATCGCGGCACGCTGGTCGGCGGAGATCAACCCGGCGTCGTGGATGCGGTCGATGTCGGAGGATTTCATGGAGAAACAGGCTTCATTGTGTTGGCGATGGAATTGAGGAACAGACGCCTGAGCGCGTCGTAGCCCCGGTTGTTCGGGTCTTCGAGGTTGTCGAAATACCAGTAGTGCGGATCGTTCCGGTCGTGGCGTTCGTGCCAGAACTTGGCGCAGTGGATGCCGTGGCCGAGGAACCCGGAATGGATGTCCACGAGATGGACGTCTGGATGGCGCTCGGCGGCGGTGGAGATGATCCGGTTGTATTCGGCGTGGATGCGGGAACCGTCCGACCACGCGGGCAGGCCGGCGTTCTGGATGTCGCCCACGCCGTCGGTGGGATCATAGATGTTGGCCAAGAAGATGTGGCAGCCACCGGGGAACGCCTTGCGGATCTCCGAGAGCATGGTTTCCAAGCGCGCGGCGAAGTTCGTGATCCAGGGTTCGGCTTGTTCCCAGGTCGCGCCATACATCGCACCTTCAACCGGCCGGGACCTGCCGTAGTTGTGGATGATGTCGTTGCCGCCCGTCGTGATCACGACGATGCCGAGAACATTGGTAGGTTGCCGCTCCAGCTTGGGAATCTGGGTGCGGAGGTGCTGGGGTGAAGTGCTGCCAGAAACGGCGAGGTTCGTTGCGCGAAGATTCGGGAAGACCGTTGAAAGCGAGATGGCCCGGAGGTCACGGAACTCGTCTTCCGGGTTCTGCACCAGTCGCTGGAAGTAGGACTTGCCAGGAGATGCTCCGAAGCCTGCCGTGACGCTGTCTCCCATCCCGATCAAGAGCACTGGGCGATCCGACCAGGCTCTTGCGAACTTCGACCGATCAACGAGAGGTCCCGCCGGGCCATCGCCGATGGGGCGACGGATGAAGAACTGCCAGTAGGCCGAGACGCCGATTGCCAGCAGGACAACTCCAAGTAGGAGTCGCATCCAACGCGTTCTCGGTTTTGCAGTCATTGTGCCTGGTCCTTCACCAGCGCCAGCAGCTCGCGGTGGTTGACCTTGCCGGTGCCGAGCTTGGGGATCTCCTTCACGAACTTGATCTCCTTGGGCACGCAGAGGTTGGTCAAGCCCTTGGCTTTGATGGCGGTGCGGAGGTGGTCGAGCGTCAGCTTCGGCTCGTTGGCGATGGCGATGAGGCGTTCGCCCTTGTCTTCGTCGGGCACGGCCACGACCGCGATTTCGCAACGCGCGCCGAACTCGTCCTTGAACGCGCCGGCCAAAGCGTCTTCCACGGCGGTGAGGCTGACCATCTCGCCGGAGACTTTGGCGAAGCGTTTCAGGCGGCCGAGGATGTGGACGAAGTTGTCCTCGTCCACGCGGACGATGTCGCCGGTGTCATACCAGCCGCCTAGGGCCTGGAACTTCGCATTGGCGTCGGCGTTGAGGTAGCCCTTCATCACGTTGGGGCCGCGGACGAGGAGGCGGCCGGAGGTGGATGCCTGATCCCGGATGCCGGATGCCGGATGGGCTCCGGTCGATTCGGGCGTCTGGGATCCGGCATCGGGCGTTCCGACTCCCTCCACCGGCTCCACCTTCCACTCCATGCCGGGAATGATCCGCCCGGCGCTGCCGTGCTTGGGCATGAGCGGGGTGCAGATCGAAACGCAGGGGCTGCATTCGGTCGCGCCGTAGCCTTCGAGGATACGCACGCCGAACTTCTGCGCCCAGGTGTCGTAGGTGGTCTGCTGGACCTTCTCCGCAGCGGCGAAGAGGTAACGCATGCTGCGGAAGTCGTAGGGATGGGCGCGGCGGGCGTAGCCGTTGAGGAAAGTGTTCGTGGCGAGAAGCACTGTGCAGTCGCGGTCGTAGAGCGCGGCGGGGACGACGCGGTAGTGCAGCGGCGAGGGATAGACGAAGCAGAACATGCCGCGCACGAGCGGGAGAAAGGTGCCGACGCTCAGGCCGAAGCTGTGGAAGAGCGGGAGGCAATTAAACATGCGGTCGGTGTCCTGCATGTCGGTCACGGAAAGCATCTGGCGGATGTTCGCGAGGAGATTGCGGTGGGTGAGTTCGACGCCCTTGGGAACGCCCTCGGATCCGCTGGTGAAGAGCACGACGGCGGTGAGATCGGGCGCGAGGTTGAAGGTCATCGGTGCCATGAACCAGCTGCGGAGGCCAAAGAAGCTTCGGACCAGAGCGGCGAGCTTTTGTCCGCCGGTGATGCTTTTGCGCACATCTTCGAGGTAGAGGAACAGGATGCCGGCGTCTTCCAGCGGCTTCAGGTTCAAGCGAGCCTTCTCGACGAAGAGGCGGGAGGTGATGACCTGTTTCAGGCCGGCAAGCTGGCAGCATTGCAGCATAACGGCGGGGCCGGTGGAGAAGTTCAGCACGGCGGGCACCTTGCCGAGACACCACGTGGCCATGATGGCGACGGGCATGGCGTTGACGTTGGGGAGCAGAAGTCCGATGCGGGGTGGACTCTGCCGCGCTGCGGCAGAGTCGGCAGTCGCAGCGCGACTGCCGCCACCTGAAATATTCGCCAGCGCCTCCGCCAAAACACGCACGCCCACCAGCAGCTTGCGGTAGGACAGCTCGGTCATCGTCGCGTCTTGGAGGATGGTGCGCTTGGGGAACGTTTCCGCCGTTTCCGCCACGGCTTCGGCCACGGTCTGCGGACCGAACTCCATCTCGGTGGCGAACTGCTGCTCCACGATCTGGTCGCGCAGCCAAGTAGTCATGCGGGCGCGGGCGATCGACGTAGTGGCGTCTTTGAGCTTGGGTGGCGTGAGCAGGTCGCTGAAGTGGGCGGTGATCTTGGGGAACCAGAGGTGCTGCTCCTTGTTCGGAGAAAACGGCAGGCGCTTGGCCCCGCGCAGGTAGCAGGTGATGACCTTCGACTCGGTGCGGTGGAGCAGGAATCCGGTGCCGTCGAAGAGCTTCATCAAGGTGCCGGTGCGGGATAGGCGCCCCTCGGCGAAGAGCACGAGACGGCCGCCGCCATTGAGGAATTCCGCCATGCGCTTCACCGCGTAGGGCGAGGCGGTGTCGATGGGGAAGGTGCGCCGGTTGATCATCATTCTCCGGTGGAGCCAGCTCGTCTGCGCGGTCGTCGAAGAGGTGACAAATTTCCAATCGTCGTCCAACACGATGGCGAGGAATAGCCAGTCGAGCCAAGACACGTGGTTGGGTATCAGCAGCACGGGCCCGGGCGATTTGAGGGCATCGAGCCGATGGGCTTCGAAGCCGTAGAGCCAGCGGGCGAGAAAAAGCAGGAGACGTTTCATGGGGCGGAAGATGGAGTCGAAACCGGTGCGGACGTATCGGGCTTTGGTCGGAGAGGGGCGAGCAAGCCTGCGAGAAGCAGCACTGCCGTCGCGAAAACGCAGCCGCGCACCAGCCAGCGATCCCGGGGAAGGCGGCCAGCCTTCTCCAGCGTCAGCGTCGAGGCGAAGATCGCACCCTGACCGTCGAAGGAAAGATCCTGTTCCACACGGCCTTGGGCGGAAACGATCTGCGAGACGCCGGAGCTGCACACGCGGACGACGGGGATTCCATATTCGGCCGCTCGGATCGGGCCGAGCCGGCCGTGGGTTTCATGCTGGGCCCGGCCCCAGTCGACTACATCCATCGTCGGAATGATGAGGGTTTGGGCACCTTGTTTCACCAGTTCATCGATGACCCGCGTGTAGCTGAAGTCATAGCAGATCGCGATGCCGATGGGGCCCCAGGGCGAAATCCAGAGTTTCTGGGACGGCGCAGGGCGTCCATCCTTGAAGAACTGGATGGGCTGCTTCTTGGCCTGCTTGAAGACGATCCCGCCTTCGGGCGGGACGACGAAGGCGGTGTTGTAGAAGCTGCCATCGGGCAGGTGGTCTTTGCCGCCTGCAATCAGGTGGCGTTTGTGGTCGCGGCACCACTTGAGCACCGATTTCGGTGGGGCGTCATCGAACGTGTATTCGCTGAGAACGATCAGCTCGGTTTGGGGATAACGGGCGACCAATTTGTTCAAGGTGGCGAGCACTTCGTCGTGAGTCGGGAACTCCAGTTGCGCTCCGGCGATGTGGACGGTCTTGGCGGAAGCCGATGGGGCAAACGCAAGTAAGGCGCTTGCGAGTAGGATGGGTAGTCTGACCGACGAGCCTGAAAGTTTGGCCCTGCGATCCAACAGAAGGGTTGCGGTCGCGGCGAGGAAGGCCGCCACGAAGCCGATGCCGTAGCTGCCCAGGGTGCCGATCAGCCCGGGCCATTGTTCGAAGGCCATGCCGGGCGTGAGCCAGGCGAAGCGGAGCCAGTAGAGTTCGCTGCGGAAGAACTCCAGCGCGGTCCAGAGAACGGGCGCGACAAGCAGGAGCCAAAGCGAGCTGTAGGCCGGGCGTCCGCGCCCGGCGAGAGGGTGTTCAGCAGCCTCTTTCAGCAGCCCCGACTGGCCGGGCGGGGATGCCCGGCCTATGAAGAGGCGGCGTTGGAGCCACCAGAGGGCTGCGGCGAACAGACCAAGCCAGACGCTGAGAATGACCCAGAGCGGAATCGCAGCTGCTTTGAAGATGCTCCAGAAGAACGCCAGCCTCGGTGCGTAGCAGAGAAGGCCGATGGCGATTCCTCCGTAGAACGCCATCCGCCATTGGGGCAGTCGGGATAGCCCAATCAGGGCGAATGGCAGCAACACGATCAGCCCGGCCAATGCGGAAAAGGCGAAGGCGAGATGGAAGCCAATCGCAGCCAGCGCAACGAGGGCGGCGATTCGCCTCCACGGCCAAGGTAGGGCGGGCATCTTGCCTGCCCCGCTGGGAATTCCGGAACTCGTCGATGTGTCGGATGCCGTCTGGGGCAGGCTGGAAGCCCGCCCTACGTCGGCGGCTTCGACGATTCCTGCCTGTTCAATTCCAGATGCTTTCACAGTCTCCTTTCGGGCGGCCGCGAGGGTCGCCTTTCGCTTAGGTTTTGTTATGGAACGGGTCCGCTCTCTCTGAGCGGACCCAAAGGAAGAGGAGGAGCAGGTTGATCAAGCCTATGAGCAACCCGATCCCGACACAAAGGGACACCGCCGCCGGCAAGAGGTATTCCTCGTATTGTTTCGAATGGAAAAACAGGAAGTAGATCAGAACAAACCCGCATATGCCGACCAGGATGCCCTGCGCGGTCAAAGCGGCTCGAATCTTTCCAAGTCCCGTGGGCTTTTCCGAAGCTACTGCGATGTGTGGGGTTGATGAATGGGTATCCATGGGATCTGCCGAAAGGAAGTTGCCGCCGGTCAGTGCGCCTTGGTCGCATCCACGTTCTTGGTGGTGAGTTTCATTCCGAGAGTGAGGATGACCACGACGACCGCGAGGCCGAGGAAGGCCTGGTGTGGCGAAAAGTTGAGCTTGGTCATCACCCCCAAGAGTCCGGCGCCGACGATCATGCCCGCGTTGTCGATGACGTTTTGCACGGCGATGGTCTTTCCCAGGGCGGCTTCGGAGGTTTCGTGCTGGAGCGAGGCGTTGAGCGGCACGATCAACATTCCCGCCATGACTCCGGCCAACGTGAGCGCCAGCATGACAACGGGAAGGCCCTGGGTCCCGGAGAGAGAGCCCATCAGGGCCACGCCGGCGGCTAGGCCCATCGCGTAGAGCCATTGTTTTGACAGGTCGCCGAGCGCATGGATCCGCCCGGCGAGGACGCTGCCGACCGCGATCGCGATGATTGGACTGGCCTTGAAGAGCGCGAGCCTGGTGTTCGTGATCGCTTCGGGAGGAACGCCCGAGGCCGCGAAGACCGCCATGCCCCAAGCCTGGAGGTTGGTGCGGAGGAAGGCCGCCGCGAGCCAGAACAGCATCGAGCCCAGAAGGATTCTCCCGATGCGCTGATGGGTCAGCAGGCTCTTCGCGTGGCCAACGAATTCCTGGAGCGAACGGCCCAATTGAGCCGATGGGTTGCTCGGCGTTTTCTGCATCATGCCATTGGCCAGCGCCGCGAGCGCGTAGACGATGATGGCGGCGACGTAGCAGGTGCTTAGTGCGCGGGTCTGGTCGTAAAGCACGCCACCGAGGGCGAAGCCGCCGATGCTGCCGACGAGAGTCAGCATTTCCACGGTGCCGTTGGCTTTGACAAGTTTTTCGGTCTCCACCACCTCGGGCAGGACTCCGTATTTCGCGGGCGAGTAGACGCAAGCTCCGATGCCGACGATCGCGTAGCCCACGATCTGCCAGATCATCGCGGAGTCGTGGCTCGCCGAATGGAGCAGGATTCCAGCGAAGCCGACCAGAGCACCGAGGAGCTTGATCAGATTCCCGCCAAGCAGCCATGAGGTCTTCGGCATCCGGTCATTGAGAAATCCCGCCAGGGGCGCGAGCAGGATGAAGGGGACGAAGAACACCATGTTGAACTGCGTGTTCGTGCTGTTCACGTCCTGCGCCGTTATGGTTCCGGCGTTCTTCAGGAAGGTCAGCGGGGCGAGGATGCCGGCGAGCAGGAAGTTGTCGCCAAAGGCGCCGAGGAACTGGCCGGTCAGCAGGAGGTGGTAGTTGCGTGAGGTCTTCATGGGGCGATCAGCGGGGAAGTGTTTCGGCGAAACCGGCAACGCCGCGCTCGATCGCGACGAGCTCGTCCGTCAGTTCCCGGGACCGCTTCCGGGAGAATCCCGCGAACACGGCCTCGGCGGCGCCGTAGTAGGCGGGGAGGACCTCGTCGAGGAGCTTGTGGGCGTCCTTGGTCAGGACGATGCGGTAGGCACGCCGGTCGTCTGGATTGTCGCGGCGGGCGACAAGGCGCCGCTGTTCGAGGCGGTCGATCATGCCGGTGACATTGGACCGGTGCATGATCAGGGTCCGGCTAAGTTCGATCTGGGTCGTGCCGTCGGGATGGTCCCGGAGAACATTGAGGATATTGAACTGGCTTGGGCTGAGGTTCCACTGGTCGAAGAAGACGCGGGAGGCGTTCCAGATGGATTCAGAGGTGCGGAGAAGCTGAAGGAGCGCCTCGTAGTGGGTGCCAGGCTCGATCGCGGATGCGTTCACGGATTCTTGTATAGGAGTCGATTGTCTATGTGTCAACAAAAAGAATTGAAGCCGCTGTTCTATGAACTTCTGACCGCGTCATTGTGGGGCTGGGGTCCCCGGGGATGGTTGTCGGGATAGTTTCAATTCGAGGCCGTCCATCGCCTTTGCGACGCAGCTCCCGTCCCGGCATTCGAAAGTCACGGCTCCGCGCTTTCGGGTGGAAATGACGAACGCTCCAGAGGATTTGAGTCGTTCCAACAGGGCCTTGGATGCGCGTTCCGATGCCGGACTGTCCGCATCGGCCACGATGATCAGGATGGGCTTGATCGCAGCCAACAGGTCGTTGTTGAGCGGCTCCCCTTTGGCGGGAAGACCGATGACGACGACTTCCGCCTGGAGGTTGGTGTGGCGGTCGAGCAGGAGCCGTTGTCCGGCCCGGCCCAGATCTGAGAGCAGGAGGAATCGCGTTCCGCCAAGATATCCAAGCAGCACAAGTGCGCCGTCATCCGCCTGGGTGAACCGGTCCGCGGCGCGGGGATGAAGGACCTGCCATCCGGCAATTTTGTCGCCGTCGGAGACGGTCTGTTCCCAACCCGGATTCGCGGAGAGTTCGGATTGGATCCTGCGATAGAACGGTGACCGGAACCGCACCGCGCTCGTGAACACCCGGTCCACAGGAAACTGGTGGGCCGATTCCGGAGCTGCGCCTACGTGCCGGATGTCGCCGTGAGTTAGCGCGAGGCGGGACAGCCCGTTCGCCCCGGTTGCCTTGAGATACGGCCGCAGCAGAAACTCATAACTGCTGGTGCTGCCGCAATCGACCAGCAGGTCGGCGGATCGGCCCGGGGCATCGATGTGGATGATCTGTCCGCCGTGCATTGGAAGGACCGTCAACCGGGTGAATCGGGTTTCATCATGCCACCGGAGACAGAGCGAAACGGCCAAGGCCGCCGCACCTGCGATCGGGAGCCAACGCCGCCGGGCATCCTTCATCCAGCCGTTTAGCAGGGGGAAGACGGCCGCGACGTAGAAGGCTATTTCCCAAAACGTCGGTGCAGGCACGTGCCAGGCAAAACCGCGAACAGCGGCAAACCATTGGCTCAGCCACACCATGAGGTTCATCAGACACCAACCGGCATTGTTGAAGTGCTCTCCGAGCCAGGGTGCCCAGCCGTAGGTCAGGAGGCTGGCGACAGAAGAGGCGAGCGCGAGGCTGCTGATGGGAACGACGAGCAGATTGGCCGCGAGGCTTCCCGGGGTGAGCAGGTGGAAGTAGTAGGCCGTCAGCGGCAGTGAACCCAGCCACGCCGCAACGGAAGTCGCGACGGAAGTCACCAACCACCGCGCCGGCAAATCCAGCGATCGTCGCCAGGCCGGGCGCAGTTCCCGCGGTAGGAGCGGGTCGGGATCGAACCAGTGTTGGCACCACTTCTCCACCGGCGGCAGAAGGAGCGCGATGCTGAGCACGACGAGGAAGGACAATTGAAACGATGCCTGGAAGAGCTGCTGCGGCTGCCATCCGAGGATGATCAGCGCAGAGGTGAAGAGCGAATTGAGCAGGTTGGGCGGACGTTTCAGGGCCCAGCCTCCGATGATCACGGTCATCATGATGGTGGACCGGATGGCGGACGCCTGGAGTCCGGTGGCGATGGTGTAGCCCCAGATGATCGGGATGACCGCCAGCCAGCAGTGATGCCGGGGAATCCGCACGACGCTCGCGAGCTGGACGAGGATTCCCGCGATGAGTGCGATGTGGAGGCCGCTGATGGCGAAGATGTGCAGTGTGCCCGAGCGCATGAACGGCTCGGCCACTTCGTCGGTCAGGGCGGCCTTCCAGCCGAGCGTCATGGCCCACTGGAGACGAAGCGAACCGTCGTCGGGTTGTCCGTGGGCAAGGGCTAGTTTGGCCCAGCGGATGAATCGTTCCGACCAGCCCGGGGTGGTGACGGTATTCCCGGGAGCCAGCTGCCAGTCGGCCTCGCTCTCGGACTTCAGTTGGAAATGGATTCCCTGGCGGCGAAGGTGGTCATGGTAGTCGAACAACCCCGGGGCTCTGGGCCCCTGCGGAGGTTGGAGGACGCCCGTGATGCGGACACGTTGGCCAGCAAGGAAGTGCCCTTCGAGATTTCCGCGCGTCGCTAGGACAATGTCGCCCGTCGCAGGTTGTTCGCCGTCCTTGAGAGAGAGAGCGGTCGCGGACATGACAGCCACCGAGCGGTAGACTTCTTCGTCGTCCTGCAAGAACACCCGGACCGACGGCGCCTCCGTCAGAATGCCTTCCACAGTCGCGATGACCGGTTGGCCGGCGGGCAGAAGATGACGCAGATCGATCGGGGACAAGGGATGCGACGCCACCGCCATCGCGACGGCTCCGGTGAGAAACGCAAGCAGCCAACTGCATCCAAGCCGTCCGGTCTCGATCACCAGTGCGGCCAGCAATCCGACCAATGCGGCGAGGGTGAGGGCGGGGAGGGGAACCGGAACGAGGTCGCTGAAGACAATGCCGCCCACATAGCACAGAGCCACGGGGACTAGCGGGTGTTTCATGCGGACTTGGTGGGTTTCGGAGTTTGTAGCCCAAGACCGCGGCCAAATGGAAGGCCCGGCCTGCGTGCATTTCGTCCTGCAGTCTTGCTACGGCTTTCCCCCAGCGGCAGAACTGGCCGGTCACCCTGTTCGAGTCGGGCGGTGCTGTCTGCCCGTCCGGCGTTTGATCAAACCATGAAAACTGTCCTGGCCCTTTTCTCCGCCTTGTGCGTCGTGGTCCATGCGTCCTCCGCGGCGCAGCGGCCGAACATCATCGTCGTCCTCAGCGACGACATGGGCTACTCCGACATCGGCTGTTATGGCGGCGAGATCAGCACGCCGAACCTCGATTCGCTGGCCAAGAACGGCGTCCGGTTCACCCAGTTCTACAACACGGCGCGCTGTTGCCCAACGCGGGCCTCGCTCCTCACCGGTCTGCATCCGCATCAGACCGGTGTCGGCCACATGATGGAGGACCGCAGCCTCGACGGTTTCCGGGGAACCTTGAACCGGAACTGCGTGACGATCGCCGAAGCCCTGAAACCCGCCGGCTACCGCAGCTACGCCGTCGGCAAATGGCACGTGACGCCCGGCCAGTCGCCTGCCGCGTTGGCCAACACGAGCAACTGGCCGCTGCAGCGCGGGTTCGACCAGTTCTACGGCACGATCCACGGCGCGGGGAGCTTCTGGGATCCGAGCGCTCTCGTGCGCGGGAACAAACTCATCACCGTCGCCAACGATACGGAGTATCGGCCGAAGGAGTTCTACTACACGGACGCGATCGCCGACCACGCGGTGAAGTTCATCCGTGAACACGCGCGCGATCATACGACGAAGCCGTTCTTCCTCTACACCGCGTTCACCGCCGCCCACTGGCCGATGCATGCGAGGGAGGCCGACATCGCCAAATACAAAGGCCGATACAGCGCGGGCTACGCCGCGATCCACGCGGCCCGCTGGGCGAAGCAGAAAGAACTGGGAGTCGTCGATCCGTCGTGGAAACCCGGGCCGCTGGTCGGCGACTGGGACAAGGTGAAGGACAAAGCATTCGAAGAACGCTGCATGGAAGTCTACGCGGCGATGGTGGATTCCATGGACCAGGGCATCGGGCGCATCGTCGCCGAGCTCAAAGCGCAGGGCCAGTTGGAGAACACCTTGATCCTGTATCTCCAGGACAACGGCGGCTGTGCGGAAGCGATGGGCCGTGGTCCCAAGGCAACGGCGCGGGCCGAAAAGCCGTCGCTCCCGCTGATGGCGCCCGATGACCAGCAGTTCAACAGCCAACCCACGCAGACCCGCGACGGATGGCCGGTGCGCGTCGGCATGGGTGTCATGCCCGGTGGACCCGACACCTACATCTCCTACGGACAGGCGTGGGCCAACGTCAGCAACACGCCCTTCCGCGAATACAAACACTGGACCCACGAGGGCGGCATCAGCACACCGTTGATCGCGCACTGGCCAAGCGGCATCGCGGCCAGCCAGCGAGGACGATTAAACGGAGCCCCGGGGCAGTTGGTGGACATCATGGCAACGTGCGTCGACCTCGCCGAAGCCGCTTACCCGAAGGAGTTCGCCGGTCAGGCTATCACGCCCGTCCAAGGCACCAGCCTACGTCCGGCCTTCTCTGCGAAGCCGTTGCTGCGGACAAAACCGCTGTTCTGGGAACACGAAGGCAACCGCGCGATCCGAGACGGTGATTGGAAGCTTGTTGCCAAGGGACCCCGGTCGTCTTGGGAACTCTACAACCTCGCCGTCGACCGAACAGAGACGGACAACCTGGCTGCCTCGCAACCGGCCAAAGCCAAGGAACTCGCAACGAAGTGGGAAGCCTGGGCCAACGAATCGAAAGTTCTGCCGTGGCCGTGGGATGAGAAGGACGCCAAGCCCGCGAAGGCCAAGGGGAAGAAGGCCGCTGCCAAGGCGAACTAGTCAGGGGTCACCTGACGTCTGAACGGTCCCGCATCCGTCGTCGCCGAAGTCGCCAGACGATCCAGACGACGGTGATTCCCAAGGAGGCACCGAATGTGTCCAGCACGACATCCGCGAACTGGCCTTGTCGGGACGGATGAAACGATTGATGGATCTCGTCCGTCGTCGCGAAACACGCACCGAACAGGATGGCCTGGCAGGCCGTCTTGGCCGACCAAGGCCGTCGATCGCCTCGCAGGGGTTTTCGCAGAGCCCTCCAGACGACCACTGCGAGCACGGCGTATTCGGTGACGTGCGCGTTCTTTCGGATCAGGAAAACAATCCTGCCTTCCATCTCTGGAGAAATGTCGGGAACAAACCAATGGAGGATCGGGCCGATGATCCGCGAGCTGTTGGAAACCTGGCCGAGCCCGGTGGACATGCAGGCCATGAGCGTCATCAGCAGGACGGCGGGGAGCCAGTATTTTAGGAAGCTGCGCACGGCCGGATGCTGAGCCTCTCAAATGTAGAACATCCGCTCTTTGCTGGAGACCTGGTCGACGAGTTGCTGGAAGGTGATTTTGTCGGCGGCCTGGTCGATTCCCCTCTGGAGGCTTTTCCACGCTTCACGAAGCTCCGGCGGACACATCGGATCGGTCATGGCGGGCGACTCGAAGATCTGCCCGTAAACACAGCGCAGGACCTCGCCCATCGTGATCTCGGCCGGCGGCCGGCCCAGGAGGTAGCCGCCTTCCTTGCCTCGTTGGCTCTTCACGATCCGCCCGGCTTTGAGCTCGATGAGAATCTGGACCAGGTAATTCGGCGAGATGTTGTGCTCGGACGCCATGTCCTCGACCCGCCGGGCCACGCCTTCGGGATAGTGGCGGGCCAACCAGAGCACCGCGCGGCAGGCATAGTCGCTTTTGACCGAGAGTTTCACGAGCGGAAGGTAGGAGGCGGAAAGGGGTGAACGAAGCCGATTCTTTGGAGGCAAAGGATCAGACCGGCGGAGTGAACCGGCGGACACGCTTCGGTTTGGCAGTGACGACAGCCGCGGGGGCCTCGGTCCCGGGAGTTGGTTTTGCGGGCGGCTCGGCCGGCTTGGTTGTCCCGGCCGTTTTCTTGAGCGCCAGGAGGACGGGTTCCGCCGCGTTCTTGGCGAAGCCGAATTGTTCGAGGAATTCCGAGACCGGCGCGATGACGTGAACCTGCGCCTTGAGATACGGATCGCGCAGGCCGAGGAAGATGGAGCGGAGACCCAGGGGTTCACCCCAGTAGCCTCGGCCGTAGAGCGGGTCGCCGACAATTGGGAATCCGGACTCGGCCAGATGGATGCGGATCTGGTGGCTGCGGCCGGTGAGAGGTTCGCAAGCGATCAACGTGCGGCCGGGAATCGAGGCGAGCACTTCGAACCGGGTCTCGCTTTCGCGGCCGTTCTCCTTGTCGACGCGGTGGCGGCCGTTGTGCTCCTGGTCGGGACCCAGAGGAAGCGTGCAGGTCCAGTAGCATTCGTCCGGCACACCATCGACGACGGCGAGGTAGCGCTTCTGCACCTTCCGCTCGGCGAAGAGTTCGCTGAGAGGTTCCAGTCCGCCGAAGCTCTTAGAGAACATGAGAAGGCCGGTCGTGTCAGCGTCGAGGCGGTGGACGAAGCGGAGGAATTTCAGGCTGCGCGACCGGGCCCAAAAAGCTCCGGCACCGATGGAGGATTCGACGGCGATCTGGAGGTTGCCCCGTTTGCCGATCGGGCCGTCCGGGCCGAGCACCCAGCCGGCCGGCTTGTCGACGATCATCAATGTCCGGTTCTCGAAGACGATCGGGATGCGGATCTTTCCGGGCAGTTCAATGTTCGTAGGCTTCGCCACGCGGACACGCTACGGATGGGGCGATGCGCGGCAAGCCCGGTCATGGCCGGTCATGGCCGGGTCGACGGGGCGGGATCGGGTCCGGGTCGGTCAGGCCGCGATCTTCACACTGGGACCGACGTCGCCGGACGCTGCTTCGGCCGGCTTGGCCGGGCCGCGGTAGCCGAGGAGTTGGCGTTCCTTGATCATCGCGGCGACGGCAGGGGGCACCTGGTGTTCCCAGTCGGCCTCGCCGCTGCGGATGTGCGAGAGGACTTCACGGGCGAAGATGGTGAGGGTCTTTTCGTCGTAGTCGCGGATGCTGTCGATGTAGCGGTTCTCCGTCAGGTAGGAGTAGAGGTGGCGGAGATGCGGCGCGACGCGGAGATTGCCGGCGGTGATGAGCGAGCCGGTTTTGTCGTCGAGCAGGGGATAGGCGTAGATCTTCAGGTCGTTTTTGAAGAGGCGGCCGAAGGACTCGAGGATGCCGCCCTCTAGGTTGGCGTAATACTTCTCGTCGAAGATCTCCTTCAACGTCGGCACGCCCATGACGATGCCGATCATCTTCTTCGTGTAGCGGAAGAGGTAGGCGGCGAGGCGGTGGAACTCGGCGAAGTTCGTGATGATCACGTTCTGTCCGAGGCCGCAGAGCATGTCCACGCGCTCGAGGTAGTCCTTGTGGTCGATGCCGCCTTCGGTGAGCAGGTTCTTCTGCGTCATCTCCATGAGGACGATGAACTCCTCGTCCTGCATGCGCGGTTCCTGGATGAACATGGCCTTCGACGCACGGAGCATGTCGTAGGTGGCGTTTGTCACGGGACGGAAGCTGCCGCGTTCGAGAAGGATCGCCTTCTTGTAGAGCGCGTCGGCCGGTTGGACGTTCTCGCCGTTCGCGAGGAACATCGCCGCGTTGGTCAGGCCGGCCTGGACGAGCTTCAGCGAGAGGAGCCGGTTGTCGACGCCTTTGAAGGCCGGCCCGGTGCACTTGATCATGTCCACCTCGACGCGTTCGAGAGAGAGATTGTCGATCAACGCCTCGATGAACAGGTCGATGTCGTTGTGGAAGTAGAGCGCCGAGTGGATGAGGTTCACCCCGAGGATGCCGAGCGCCTCCTGTTGCTGGATGTTTTCCTTGTCCGTGAGCCGCATGTGCAGGATGGCCTGCGAGGGTTCGGCGCCTGGATGGTGCTGGAACCGGACGCCCAGCCAGCCATGCCCGTCTTCCCGGCGCGAGAAGCTCGTGGCGGCGGCGGTGTCGGCGAAGGCGAAGAACTTGGTGGTGGATCCTCGTTTGGCAACAAGACGCTCGACCAGCAGGCCATACTCGTGGTCAAGCATGGTGGTGAGGCGTTGTTGGCTGACGTAGCGCTCCGAGCGGCCGTAGATGGCGTCGCTCACCGTCATGTCGTAGGCGGAGATCGTCTTGGCGACCGTGCCGGAAGCGCCGCCGACGCGGAAGAACCAGCGCGTGACCTCCTGGCCGGCGCCGATCTCGGCAAACGTGCCATACTTGCTGGGGTCGAGATTGACCTGGAGAGCCTTCTGATGCGTGCCGAGGATTTCGCGTTTAGTAGCCATAGCTGTTCTTGAGTTCTATCGGACGATCCCGTCCGGCCTGTAATCCGCCCACCCGCAAACACCGTTCCCGCAATCGTCGGCGAAGCAGCGCCGTCGCAGGAATAATCCCCCACGAGACGCCGTCAGCAAGCGTTGAGATTGGCCTGACACCCCCAATCGCGTCGTGTTCCGAAGCTAATCTAGCGAGTCGAGACGGGTAGTTCGTTTGTCTTTCCGATGATTGAGAATTTCCAGATGGACAGCCCAAGTTCATGTTTAGGAAGCTGCTTCTACGGATATGGATCGAGGCGTCGAACTCTCGCGAGTGACAATAGTATGAAACATCAAAACAAGATCGGAATAGGTGGTGGAATAGGTCTGATAGCAGCGCGACCATTGCTGATGTTTCTTCTCCTGTTAGCAGTTTTGCGGGGAGTGGCTTCTGCTCAACCTGTCACCGGTGTTCCCTTGACCGTTTTCACCAACCCTACTCCTGAATTCTCCGAATATTTCGGTTGGGCGACCGCCGCATTAGGGACGGAGCGGGTGCTTATAGGGGCATACAGGGATAACTCGTTGAGAATTCCGGGCGCTTCATTCGCGGGGGCGGCATATTTGTTCAACACCCGCGGCGATTTGCTCACTACTTTCGCCAATCCAAGGCCGTCGGCTGGGGCTGAATTCGGCTGGGCGGTGGCGGCAGTCGGAGAAAGCCATGTGTTGATTGGGGCCAAGAATGCCGCGATTGGTGGGTTTGGGTCGGGCGCCGCCTTCCTTCTCAACACAAACGGAGTCCTACTTACTACATTCACAAATCCAATTCAGACCTCGGCTTCCACCTTCGGATTCGCCTTGGCTCCTGTCGGTCATGATCGGGTGCTTATTGGCGCAGTTGGAGACGACACTGGAGCTGGCAATGCAGGGTCCGCGTATCTGTTCGCAACCAACGGAACTTTGCTGGCGACGTTTAACAATCCGTCTCCAGCGGAGACCGATGATTTCGGCTATTCCCTAGCCGCTGTTGGAAATGACGCTGTCATCATCGGAACTCCGTTCGACGATGTTGGCGCCACCAATTCCGGGGTCGCCTACCTGATGAATACAAACGGGGCACTCATAACCGTCTTCACCAATCCGTTGCCGGCGATTGGGGCGGCGTTCGGTATTCAGGTTGCAGCAATTGGCCGAGATCGAGTGGTTATCGGATCTCCATATGACGACACCGGAGCCATCGATTCGGGTGTCGTTCATCTGTTTGGAACCAACGGC
The DNA here is from genome assembly GCA_038203875.1 of Verrucomicrobiota bacterium. GTDB lineage: Bacteria > Verrucomicrobiota > Verrucomicrobiia > Limisphaerales > CANJSG01 > CANJSG01. The sequence goes on along the minus strand of JBBRDN010000016.1, from coordinate 14,485 downwards.
TTGTTACTGACAACCATCACCAACCCCGCTCCCGTCATTGCGGGATCGTTCGGTCTGTCCGTCGCGGTGCTTGGCCGTGACAAGGTTTTGGTCGGGGCGAATGGGAACGATGGCGGAGCAGCGAATGCAGGGGTCGCTTACCTGTTCAACACCAATGGGGCGCTCCTGACGGTTTTTACGAATCCCTTCCCGGCTAGCGGCGACAACTTCGGAATCTCTGTGACTGCTTTGGGATATGACAAGGTGGTGATCGGTTCTGATCGTGACGACTCACCGCTTCCGGACACGGGATCGGCGTATCTGTTCAACGTTCCGTATCCGTCTTTGGCCATCGGTCGAAGAACGATCGATGTTTCAGTTTCATGGGTCACGCCCGAGAGCGGACTTATCCTGCAACAAGCCGGCCGGCTCGGAACACTGGCCGATTGGCAAGACGTGACGGGGTCCATTTCCGTCACCGGGCCGACCAACATGATCCAACAGCCCTTCGCGACGACCAACCGCTTCTATCGCCTCCGGAGGCCGTAATTGCTCCCGCAATTCGAAGTCTGAGCGCAAGAAGGTTCATCAGCCAGGCGCAACATCGCATTCGTTCCGCTTCAATCCCCTTCTGGGTAGTGGTCAAGCCATCCGTCGGCCGTTAGAGTTCGGCCGTTCGAACGCTCCATGAGCTCACACACTATTCCCCACATCGTCGTGATCGGCGGCGGCTTCGGCGGCCTCGCCTTCTGCCGCAACTTCCCCAAGGGCGTCGCCCGGATCACGCTCCTTGATCGCACCAACCATCACCTGTTCCAGCCGCTGCTTTACCAGGTGGCGACGGCCGGGTTGTCCGTGCCGGACATCGCCCAGCCCATCCGTGCGATCGTCGCGGACCGGTCCGACATCACCGTGCTGATGGACGAGGTCGTCCGGATCGATGCGCCGGGCAAGAAGGTGGTCGGCAAGTCGGAGGAGCTCTCTTTCGACTACCTGGTCATCGCCGCCGGCGCGCGCACGACCTACTTCGGCCATCCGGAATGGGCGCAACATGCCTTCGGCTTGAAGACGATCGACGACGCGGTGCAGATCCGGCGCCACATCCTATCCGCCATTGAACGGGCCGAGCTGACCGAGGACTTGGCCGAGCGTGAACGGCTGATGACGGTCGTCGTCGTCGGTGGCGGGCCGACGGGCGTCGAATTGGCCGGTGCGTTCGCCGAGCTTTTCCTGCACACGCTGAAGGACGACTTCCGCAACGTGGATCCCACGAAGGGCCGGATCATCCTCATCGAAAGCGGGCCGCGTCTGCTGAACATGTTCACTCCCGAGCTTGCCGACGAAGCCGCGCGCCAGCTGCAAGAACTGGGAGTCGAAGTGAAGTTCAACAATCTCGTGAAGGACATCCGGCATGGATCCGTGGTGCTTCCGACGGAGACGTTGTTGGCGGAGACGGTCGTCTGGGGCGCGGGAGTCGAAGGCAGTCCGATCGGCGCCACGCTCGGTGTGCCGCTGTCGCGCGGCGGGAAAATCAAGGTCGAGCCCGATCTGAGTCTGCCTGGGCATCCCGACATCTTCGCCATCGGCGACATCGTCGCGATGGTCGACGTGAAGGGCACAACGATCCCCGGAGTGGCTCCGGCGGCTTTGCAGATGGGAGCGCACGTGGCGGCGCTGGTGGAACGCAGCATTGTCCAGGGCCGGCGTGCCGGAGAGGTGCGCGAGCCGTTTGTTTATTGGGACAAGGGCACGATGGCGACGATCGGCCGGTCGCGCGCGGTTGCGATGGCGATGGGATTGCAGCTGACCGGCTGGCCGGCGTGGATGGCTTGGCTGGTGATCCATCTGATGTTCCTCGTCGGTTTGCGGAACAAGGTCAGCGTGGTGCTGAGCTGGATGTATTCGTGGTTCACCTACGACCGCAGTTCGCGCGTCATCTACGGAGTGGAACCGCCCGCGAAGTGAAGGTGGCGAGATCGGATCCGCAACCACTCCGGCTCAGTTGACCTGTGCCTGCTTCAGCCTGGAATCGTCTAGGTCCAGCCGATAGAGGATCTGGTTGTAGTCGTAGCGCGGCGTTGGCTTGGAGTTGCCGGAAAACTCCTTCGTGTAGGTCCCCTCGAACAGCAGCACGGGCGAATTGGTCGGCGTGAAGTCGAGGTGCACGCAGGGGTTGTAGAAGGTGTAGTTCTGATGCGTGAGCACCTTGACCGCCGGGCCCCATGGACCCGTCGGTGCCGAGGCTTCGGCATACCAAAGTTCGCCGAGGTTCGATGGTTTTCCACCGGCCTGCATGAACACGCTGACCCAACGTTTCCGCCACGGATGCCAGCCCATTCCGCCGCTATGGACGCCGTCGTGCGGGCGGATCGTCTCGGTGGATCCCGCAGCGGTGAGCTCGAGTTGCGGCGCGAGTGATTCCCACGAGGCCGGGTCCTGCCACTCTTCGTAGGTCGCCGGGCAGCGCAGGCTGGGAAACGGTTGGGTGAAGAGCATCCAATCCTTACCGGCGGAGTCCTTCCACGGGACCGCGTGCCCGCGCGGAAGCGGCGGCGGCTTCGGGGCGTCGTCGGATTTGGTCCAAAGAACTTTCAGGCGATCGAACTTCTTGTCCGTTTCATTCCAGACGGCCAGGCCCCACTCGTATTCCTCCATATGGCCGCGGACTTTCATGTAGCTGCAGACGAGATGCGGCGTGCCGGTCTTGTCGGGGAGGCTGACCATCGCTGTGGCCCAAGTCGGGCCGTTGCCGGGCATCGGCGTGATGCCTCGGGGTCGACCGCGTGTGTCGCGGAAGAGGTCGAAGTTCACCCTGAGCGGCGGCTCGAACGAGGCGAGCGGGAGGACCGCGGTGGTGGCGCCGGAGCTGTCGAAAATCCCCAACGGATACTCCGGCAAAGTGGTGTCTCCCCAGAGCCAGAAACGGCGTCCCTCGTGGACGGCGGTCTGGACGCTGTCGCAGCCGAAAACGCCCGACTCCTTCCAGGCAAGTTCGCGCCCCGTCCGCTGGCTTTCGGCGAGGAGCCCAGCCCCTGTGAGGCGGCCGAGGCGTTTCGCGATCATCGTCCGGGTGACTTCGATCCGCAGAGTCTTGCCGGCCTCGGGTGTCAGGCGGACACCCCGATATCCAAAACCATCCTTGGGAACCTCATAACCGTCACTGGACACGTGGAAGAATGTTTCGCGGCCGAGCAATTCTGGCGCTTCGACGGCGACCACGCCTGCGTTGTCCGTGACGAACGACATGTTGTGCGTCGTCCGCAGTTCGACGAGCGGCACCGGCCAGCCTGAGCCTTTCTCCACCACCTCGATCCGGCAGGAGTCCGCGAGAGCCCGTATCACCGCGATGGCAAATGCGGCGAAGTAGAGAAGAATTCTTCGGGTAATCATGGGAGGTGTCAGGTGGCTGGCAACAAAGGTGCGACGGAAGGCTCCAGGAAACAATCGCCTGGTGAGCGGGACGATGCCTGCTCCTTTTGTCCTGTGGGCCATTCCCATGGGACGAAAGGGGGGAGCGACAACTCGCAACTCGAAATTTCCGAAGACGAAGCAATCCTGTGCAGGTATCACGTCGCACCAAGGGTGAAGACCATCGAACAAATCCAGATCCGCATCCATGGCGAAGCCGGCCGTCCGGTCATCGTCTACCTGCCCGGCATGCATGGCGACTGGACATTGATCCCCAGCTTTCGCGCCCGGGCGATGAAGCATTTCCGGTTCGTGGAGTTCACCTATCCGCGCACGACGATATGGTCGCTGGAAGACTACGCCGATGGCATCCAGTCGGCGCTGGCATCGAATGGAATCACGGAGGGTTGGTTGCTGGCCGAGAGCTGGGGTTCACAACCGGCTTGGCTTCTCACAGATCGAAGCCGACGAAGCGCAGATGCGGAACGACCGGCCACTTTTTGCGTGAAAGGGCTGGTTCTCGCCGGAGGCTTTGTGCGGCATCCGTGGCCTTGGATGGTCGGGATGACACGCCGTCGCATCTGCAGACAGTCGCTCGGGACTTTGAAGCGCTTCCTGAATTTCTACCCGCTCTACGCGCGTCTCCGCTTGCGTCACGCGCCGGAGACGATGGCCGAGCTTCCCGAATTCCTCGCCAGACGCACCGAGGAAGATCGCCAGGCGGCTGTGCATCGGCTGGCGTTGATGCTTGCCAACGACCTTCGGCCGCTCGCCGCCGCCGCGACCTTGCCCGTCTACGCCCTGGCAGGCGCACTGGATCCCGTCGTGCCTTGGGGTCCCGTGTTCCGCTCGCTTCGGGAACTGTGTCCCGGTTTCCGGGAATCAAAGGTCGTTTGGAACGCGGATCATAACGTCCTCAACTCGGTCCAGCGCTCGGCGGAATGCGTGTTCAACTGGATCTGGAAAGAAAGGGCCCTGTGCTTGGCTTCATGATCGATCTGCCCCAGCCCCTGCAGCAGGTGGACCGGGTGTTCGTGAAATCGCGCGGACGCACCTGGGTCTACTTCGGCGGCTGCGATTACTTCCGCCTCGCGAGCCATCCGGCCGTGGTGCGAGCGGCCCACGACGCGATCGACCGGTTTGGTCTAAACGTCGCGGCGTCTCGCCGCACTTCGGGCAACCACGCTGTCTACAACCGCCTCGAATCGGCCTTGAAGCGATTCTTTGGCGCGCCGTCCGCGGTGCTCACGTCGAATGGCTACTCCACCGCAATCGTCGTGGCCCAAGCCCTCGCGGGAGATGTGACCCATCTGCTGCTCGACGAACACGCCCACGGCTGCCTCGTGGATGCCGGCGATGTTCTCCGGTGCAAGGTCGTCCGCTTCGCTCACCGCAACGTCGACGATCTCCGACGGAAACTGCGGGCATTGACCGCGACAGCGCGGGTTATCGTGGCCACGGATGGGATGTTTTCCGCGACCGGCTCGCTCGCTCCGTTACCCGAGTATCTTAAGGCGTTGCCTGCTTCAGGCCGCTTATGGATCGACGATGCACACGGTGCCGGTGCGCTCGGCAAAACGGGCAAGGGAACGTGGGAAGCCCTGACCGGGACGGGTCCTTTCCACGGGGATGAGCGCGTGTTGATGACGCTGACGTTGAGCAAGTCCTTTGGTTGCTACGGGGGGGGCGTGCTCGGGCCGCAGGCGCTGTCGGACTCCATCCGTTTGCGCAGTCGGCTGTTCACCGGCAACACGCCGTTGCCGCCGCCGTTTGCGGCCGCATCGCTCAAGGCCGTCGAGATCCTCCGCAAGACCCCCCGGCTTCGCACAAAACTGTTGGCCAATGTGACGCTGCTTCGGCGCTCGCTGCGGGGTCTTGGTTGGCCGGTCGAGGATTCCATGAGCCCCGTTCTCGCGCTGATGCCGACCGACGAAAAGACAGCGCCGGCAATCCAGAAGCGGATGCATCGGGCGGGGATTCTTCCTCCGTTCATGCGCTACCCGGGCGGAAACGACAGCGGGTTTTTCCGGATCGCCCTCTCGTCCGAACACACGCGGGAACAGATCAAGGCATTGGTCTCGGCCGTGGGCACATGTCCGCCCAGCACATGATCAACGCGCGGCCTGCAGGCGTTTGAGGAAATTGTCGGCGGATTCGACGCCGGTCAGCCGCATCATGGTCCGCTCCAGACCGTTGGTGCCGATGAAGATCACGGAAGGGAATCCGAAGACACCCAAGGCTTCGGTTGCGGCGATGACTTCCGGAGCGGAGTTGTTGCTGGCGTTGAGGCGAAGGGGAACCCAAGCGGCGTTGGTCACAGCGTTCACCACCTTCGCGCGCGACATCACGCGGCGATCCAGGTCGTGACACGGGCCGCACCACGACGCCCACACGTCGATCATCACCGGCCTTCCCGCCGCTTTGGCCGCAGCGACAGCCTCAACGCTGTAGGGCTGCCAGGGCATTTTGGCTTCTGGTGCTTGCGGCCAGATGCGCGCGACGGCGAGGGTGATGAACCCGATCGACACGAGTCCTCGCACCCACTTCGGACGGCGCGATGGCAGGGGAGATGTGTCGAACAATCCGAGATACAGTCCTCCGACGAGAAGGATCATCGCGGTCAACGTCGGCTCTGCGTCGTCGAGGAACGTCCGCTGGAAGATCCATACCAGTGCGGTCGCGGCGACAATGAGCGCGGCCTTTGCCTGGAGCGGACGCCATGAGGCCGGAGTTGGCGGGGTTGGTTCCATTCTTCGGACAGGCTAGCACCGGTTGACGTTGTCCGCGCGGGTCGTTGCGCGGTTCGATGGGAACAGGAAAGGCGGACCCATCGGGTCCGCCTTTCGCTGCTCTTGAGATCAGAAGCGGGTGATCGCCTCGAGTTCCCTGACCCGGACGTCGATGTTCTTGCGGGTCGTCTTGGTCGTCTGGTTCAGGCCGAAACCTTCGCAGCAGAAAGCGGCGGTGACGCTTCCGTAGACCATGGCCTTGCGGATGTTCTTCCGGACATCGCCCTTGGCCGTGGAGAGGTAGCCCATCATGCCGCCGACGAAGCTGTCTCCGGCGCCGGTCGGGTCGACAACCTTGTGCAGCGGGTAGGCCGGGCAGATGAAGAAGCCGTCGGGTCCTGAGAGGATCGAGCCGTGGGAACCCTTTTTGATGATGACGTATTTCGGTCCCATCTTGTGCAGCTTCTTGAGGGCGGCGAAGACGTTGTCCTCCTTCGTGAGTTGATGGGCTTCGCTGTCGTTGAGGACAAATCCGTCGACGCGTTTGATGAGGCCGACGAGGTCTTCGAGTGCGATGTTGAGCCAGAGGTCCATCGTGTCGGCGACGACGAACTTCGGCTTGTTCATCTGGTCGAGCACGTGGTGCTGGAGGGCCGGGGCGATGTTGGCGAGGAGAACGAAGGGCGACTTCTTGTGCTTCTCAGGAAGGTGCGGCGTGAACTTTTCGAATACGCCCAATTCTGTGGTCAGCGTGCGGCGGTTGTTCATGTTGAGCTCGTATTCTCCGGCCCAGTGGAAGGTCTTGCCCGGCTGGATCTGGAGGCCGGTCAGGTCGATGCCGTGCTTCTTGTAGAGCGCTACATACTTCTTGGGGAAATCTTCACCGACGACGCCCACGAGTTTCACCGGGGCGAAGAAACTGGCGGCCACCGCGGCGTGGCTGGCGGAACCACCGAGGAGCCGGGGATTCTCGGCCTTGGGGGTCTTGATGGAGTCGAGTGCAGTGGAGCCGACGATGAGAACGCTCATGGATTTTCGTTTTTCGATGGATGATTTCCGGATTTGTCGGGCGGGAAGGTAGCGGGAGGAAAGAGCGGGAGGCAACTACGGCGGTGGGTGCCGATGCCGTCGGGGAACTTGATTCTTCTCGTTCTCCTTGTCGTCTTCGCTTTCCGGTTTCCAGAAGGAGAATGAGAACGAGGAGGAGAAACTTCAGGAGTTGGGCAGTCGTCTCCGGAACTCCGCTGTCGCCGCCGCGATGTCACTGGAATTTAGGATCGCCGAGACAACACAGATGCGAGTCGCTCCCGCTTCAAGGACCGAGTCGAGATTCTCCAGGGTAATCCCGCCGATCGCGAACCACGGCAAAGTCAGATTGCTCCCGGCCCAACGGACATAGTCGAGCGTGACGGCGGCGCGTCCGGGCTTGGTTCCCGTGGGAAACACGGGCCCGACGGCGACATAGTCGGCACCAGCGGCAACGGCTCGCCGGGCCTGTTCCGGCGCGTGGCTACTGAGGCCGATCAAAGGGAAGGGTGCCGGATTTAGCTGCGAAGTCTGGGTGAATCCGGCTTCGAAGAAATCTTCCTGCCCCAAGTGGCAAACCGGCGCGCCGACCTGCAGGGCGATGTCGAGATGGTCGTTGATGACGAGGCGGACCCCGGCGGAAGTGGTGATCGGCAGAAGTTTCTCCGCACAACCGCGAACCCAGTCGGCTGATTCCTTCTTAGCCCGGATCTGGACTAGGTCAGCTCCGCCGTCACAGAGCTCTCGGCAGATCGTCTCCGGAGTCCGGCCGTTGAAGTAGGCTGTGTCTACGAAACCGTAGAGGCGGCAGTCCGCGATGGGCTTCACCCCTTGTCGTCGATCAACCCGCGTCGGGGCCCATCGAGAAGGTCCGCAACGAAGTTGGTGCTGTAGACGCCACGGCGGAAGTTCGGGTCGTTCAGAATGGCCTGCTCGAACGCGATTGTCGTCTTGATGCCGGTGATCATGTATTCAGCCAGGGCCCTGCTCATCCGGTCGAGGGCCTCCCGGCGGTCTTTACCGACGGTGATCAGCTTGCCGATCATCGAATCGTAGTAAGGTGGAATCGAGTAGCCGGCGTAGACGTGGCTGTCGAGGCGCACGCCGCGGCCGCCGGGGGCGTAATACATCTGGATCTGGCCGGGGCAGGGGCGGAAGTCGTCAAACGGGTCCTCCGCGTTGATCCGGCATTCGATGGCGTGGCCCTTGAAGGTCACGTCGCTCTGCGAGATTTTCAGCGGCTCACCCATGGCGATGAGGATCTGCTGTTTCACGATGTCGATGCCGGTCACTTCCTCGGTGATCGGATGTTCGACCTGGACGCGCTTGTTCATCTCCAGGAAGTAGAACTTCCCATGGTCGTCGACGATGAATTCCACCGTGCCGGCGTTGGTGTAGTTCGCGACCTCGGCGATCTTGATGGCAGCCTTGCCCATTTCCTTCCGGAGCTTGGGGAACTTGTTCTCAAGCAAAGGGGAGGGCGTTTCCTCGATCAGTTTCTGGTTGCGGCGCTGGATTGAGCAGTCGCGTTCGCCCAAGTGGATAATGTTACCCCGGGTGTCGGCAAGGATCTGGAACTCGATGTGATGGGGGTTCTCGATGAATTTCTCGATGTAGACCCCGGCATTGCCGAACGCCTTTTCCGCTTCGGTGCGGGCGGTGTGGAAACCCTTCACCAGCGAGACGTCGTTGTGGGCGACGCGCATGCCACGTCCGCCGCCGCCGGCCACGGCCTTGATCATGACCGGATAGCCGATCTTCTTGGCGATGGCGATGGCCTCCGACTCGGATTGGACGATGCCTTCGGAACCGGGAGGGGTAGGGACACCGGCTTTCTTGGCCAGATTACGGCTGACGGCCTTGTCCTCCATCGCGTTCATCGCGCGGGAACTCGGGCCGATGAACCGGATGTTGCAGCTCTCGCAGACGTCGGCGAAGTGGGCGTTTTCAGACAGGAATCCGTAGCCCGGGTGAATGGCGTCGACGTCGGCGATCTCGGCGGCGGAAATGATCCGGTCGATCCGAAGGTAGCTTTCGGACGCGGCGGCCTTGCCGATACAGATGGCTTCGTCGGCCAATTGGACGTGCATCGAGCTTGCATCCGCTTCGGAGTAGACGGCGACCGTCTTGATGTTCAGCTCCTTGCAGGCGCGGATGATTCGGACGGCGATCTCGCCGCGATTCGCCACGAGGACTTTTTCAAACATGACGTTCGGAAGGGGTTAGAGCGGGCGGATGCGGAACAACGGTTGGCCAAATTCGACCGGTTTGGCGTTGTCGACGAGGATTTCGGTGATCACGCCCCGGGCTTCGGCCTTGATCTCGTTCATCACCTTCATGGCTTCGATGATGCAGACCACGGATTCGGGTCCGACTTCGGTGCCGATCTCGGCGTAGGACGCGGATTCGGGCGATGGGGACCGGTAGAAAGTCCCGATCATCGGCGACTTGATCTCGGCGCCAACCGGAGCCGGGGCAGGGGCCGGCGAACCGGCCATTGCCGGGCCGATCTGCGTGGCGGGCATGGCCGTGGACGAAGGCAGGTTGTATGTCACCGGCATGCCGTCTTCGCCGACGCTGATTCCGTTGCCGCCGCGCTTGAGCCGGATCTTGAACTCCTCTTTCTCCAGTTCGAACTCCGAGATCGAGTTCTTCTTCATCAGGTCGATGATAGCCTTGATGTCTTTGAGGTCCACGTGGGTTCCGGGTTTTAAGTCGAGTTGGGTTTCAGCTTTCGGGTTATTCCCGAGAAGCAAAAAAGCAGCAGTCCGTAAGACCCTGCTTTCTAATCATGTTTCAAATGTGTGGCGGAGGCTAAGGAGCGTGAAAACGACCGTCAAGGGTGCATTTGGCAGCCATTTTGCGGCTTCGTGAAGCCACAAAAAGAAGCAAATTATCCCTGAATCACTGCTTCTTCGACGTTTCGCTAATGTTAACGGCCGCTTCCATGGCCAAAACATACGAATTCGGACCAAAACCGGCGATGACGCCCTTGCAGACCGAGGAGATCATCGATTTGTGACGGAATTCTTCCCGGGCGTGCACGTTCGAGAGGTGGACCTCGATGGCCGGCAGACCCACTCCCGCGATCGCGTCGCGGAGGGCGACGGAGGTATGGGTGAAAGCCCCGGCATTTAGGATCAGGACGTCGAAATTTCCCCGCGCTTGATGAATCCAGTCGATCAGCTGCCCCTCATGATTCGACTGCCGGAAATCTACCTCGGTTCCGAGTTTGGTCGCCCGGTCGCGGACGAGCCGTTCGATGTCCGCCAAAGTGGCTGGGCCGTAGATGCCCGTTTCGCGGGTTCCTAGCAGGTTCAAGTTCGGGCCGTTGAGGATCAGGATCTTCATGGCAATGGCTGCACGCTAGAAACGGCCAGATGACTTGTCGAACCTGATTCGAGACGGGTTCAGTGCTTGGCGACGTTCCTGGAAAGGCTCTCTGGCTTGACCGCCAAGAGCCATCCAAGGATCAGAAACGCCGGCCATGCCAATCCCGGGATGTAGAGCGGAAACTCGCTGAACGCCTGAAGGCTCAGGGCCATCCAGCCGATGAAGGCGCTCCAGTGAATCCACGACGCCGAGGCCCACAGCTTGCGGAAGAGCGCCACGACGGCGATCCCAAGTCCGGCGATGAAGCTCAATCCGCCCAGCCAGCCGGAGTCGGTCGCCTGTTGCAGGTAGTCGTTGTGCGTCAGTCGGGCCATCTCGGATTCGGGCGCTTTGATCTGGCGATAGGGGATCTGGAACGTGCCGGGGCCGGTGCCGGTCAAGGGATGGCGGTTGGCCGTCTTGACCGCTGCTTCCCAGTAGTCGAGGCGCGCTTCCACGCTCGTCGCGCCTTTCTGGAAGTAGCCCGAGTAACGGACGAAGAACGCCGCCAGACCGACCGCGCCCACAACGCCGAGAACAGCCAGTTTGCGCCGCGAAGGCCAGGGCAACTTCCAGAACAGCAGCGCACCCGCGACCAAGGCGACCAGCCAGCCCGACTTGGAGCCCGACCAGTAGAGGCAGGCCGCAGAAACACCCACCAACCCTCCCGTTGCCAGCCAACCGATCAACGGCCGCATTCCGGCGGTCGCGCTCCTGAGCCAAGCAACGGTCACTGGCAGCAGCAGAAGAATCCCGCCGGCCAGCGCGTTCGGGTAAACGAAGGTCCCGAAGACGCGGGTGCTCGTAAGCTTCCTTTGAAAAGTCGGATCGGCGAACTGGGTCTGCATCTCGGGAGACATCGCTGAGACATCCATGCTGAGAAACGCCTTCCGGGTCGCTTCAAGGCCGCCGAAATGCTGGTCCCACGACATCCACAGGGAAAACGCCAGGCCGGCCGTGAGCCCGGCCCAGAGCCAGCCGGCGTTCTGGGACCGGGCCAGAACCAGCCATCCCAGAAGCAGCGAGAGCGCACATCCCGTAAACTGGACGAGCGTCGGTTCCGTAAGCTTGCTCGAAACCGACTGGGTGGCGGAAACGAACTGCCAGAGAAACCAGACAGCCAATGAAATCAAAGCTATCGGTGATGCCGGACGGCTGGTGCGAATGAAGGGAAGAGCGACCAATCCAAAAGCCCCGAGCAGCCAGATTCCCCACGATGGTGGCCATGAAAAGAAGATGGCTTCGGTCAACGAAGCGGGGGGAGTGACCTGTTGTTCGAAGATCACCGGATTGCCGAACTTCACAAAGATCAGTCCGAAGATCACGCCGGCGAGAAGCGTCAGCCAACCGGGCAGCGGGGCGGGGCGGGCTGATGCCGGCGACGGACTCATGCCTTGACCGCCGCTCCCGTTTGCAGTCGGAGAAATCCGACCTCCAACGCCAACGCTTCCTGCACGTTCGTGTGGAGCAGGCGTTGCAGGCCGTCGAGCGACAGCAGGTTGTTGCGGGCCTGGGCGGGTGTGAGCTTGCGGGCGATGGCGGCGGATTCAGCGGCCAAGGCCGGAATCGCCAGTTCCGCCGAATGCATTCCCTGCGATAGCAGCCACACGTCGCGGAACCACTGCTGGACCAGCCCGATCAGTTCGGCGCGCTGGCCGCGATACTCGGCTTCAATGGCGGCCTTGAGTTCCTCCTCCCACTTCTCGCGGAGCTCAGGATCGACGTCGTCGTATTTCTCCAACCGTGATCCGGCTCCGAGCTTCCTCTCGATCTCCTCGCGCAGCGTTCCGAGGCGCTCAGCAAGGCTGGAAACAATCTGATACTTCTCCAGCAGTCCCGCCGACTCCACCGCCAGTCGACTGGCGAAACTTCGCAGCCATTCGATGCTCGCGGGATCGATGGGCGCTTCGCCGCCGAAGTTCAGGCGCAGGCAACGCGAGATGATCGTCTCCAAGAGCCGGCTCGGTTCGGAGCTGAGAAGGATGAGGATCGAGCGCGGCGGCGGTTCTTCGAGCGTCTTGAGGAACGCGTTGGCTGCCTCCACGCGCAGTCGGTCCGCCGCGACGATGACGCCGACCTTGTAGCCGCCTTCGACGGGCTTGAGGTTCATCGTCTGGATCAGCTCACGGATCTGGTCGACGCCGATGATGCGGCTCTTGGATTCCGGTCGGAGCCAAAGAACGTCGGCAAAATTTCCACCTTCGATGCGGCGACATGGAGAACACTCGCCGCAGTAGTCGATGGCGGCGGCGAGTTCGCCGCGCCGGACCGGATGTTGGCAGCTCAGCGTCTGCGCCAACGACCGCGCGATCTGTTCCAACGCGGGCATCGAGCCGCCGCTCAGCAGATATCCGTGGGCCAGACGGCCTTTCTCAAGGCTCCTCTGGAGGAGGTCAGTGCCCTGCTGGTGTTCGGTGAGTCGGGAGAAACTCATCAGGGCGCCGGGGGTAAGTTCTCCGACTGACGACCGAGTTGCTGTGGTTCCAGCTTCTTCACCGCGAGCGGAATACTGCACTCGTGGCGTCCATCGATTGCGACATCGATCGAGTAGTTGCCTTCCACATCGAACTTCAGCGCCTGGATGTTCACCACGATGTTGCGGGAGACGAAGCTCGCCTCCGTCGGCACCTCCACTTCAAGCGGGATCTCGATGCCCGGCATGACTGGACGGCCGTCGTCGTTCACCAGTCCGATGCGGATCTTGTGCGGGCCCTCTTCGATCCTATCGAACACGATCCGCAGCGCGATCGAAGCGGCCGGGTGCGTGGCGGGAAGGCTTGGGGTGAGGATGGTGTCGAACGTTCCCAGCAGGTTGAGCTTGCCGCCGTAGTCGGTGGCGGCGTCGCACAGCGCTGCGATCTGGATGTTCATGTCAGCGCAAGGATGCGTGCGGTGCGCCGGGGCGTCACGTGAGAAGATGCTTTGGACTATCGGCCGACTACAGCGCGCTTGATTGCCTCATAAACCTCCGTCGACTTCATGGCATCTCTGGTCTGGTTCGAAGCGTTGGCGGAAATGAACACAGGCCAGTCCTTGCGATCCTTGGGCCGACAGCCGTGCGAACCTTTCACCAGCGACGCATCGAGCGGGATGAGGTCCATTAATATCCGGAAGCCGAGCTTCTTCTTCAACAGACGCAAGGCGATCTTGAGCTTTGGCAGGGAGATCTTCGGATCGAGGAAGAGTTCCACCGGGTCGTAGCCGGGCTTGCGATGGATGTCCACGCACCGGGCGAAGTCGGGCGCCTTGGCATCGTCGAGCCAGTAGTAGTAGGTGAACCATGCGTCTTCGCGGGCCACTGCGATCAAGTCTCCGGCGCGGATGTGGTCGATGCCAGCGGCGCGCTTTTCATCGGCACCCATCACGCTGGCCACACCGTCGGTCGATTCGACGAGCGCGCGGACTTCGTTCCGGATGGACGAATCGTTGATGTAGATGTGGGCAACCTGATGGTCGGCGACGGCGAAGGCCTTCGAGTTTCCGGCGTCGAGGATCTCACGGCCGAGTTCCTCCTTGGCGGTGATCCAGCCGCGTTGGCGGAAGAGGTGGTTCAGGTGGATGGCCTTGGAGACATTGGTGATGCCGTATTCCGAAAGCAGGATGACCTGGACGCCGCGTTTCTCGAAGAACGTGATCAGCTCGCCGACGATGGCGTCGATGGCGTGGAGGTCGGGGAAGATGGCGGGGGTGAGAGACTGATGCCGGATGCCTGATCCCGGACTCCCAATTCCAGATGTGGCTCCGACTCTCGTCTCCGGCATCCGGTATCCGGCATCAGGCATCGGCGCATACGGCCCGAAACGTTGCAGGTTGTAGTCGAGGTGCGGCAGGTAGACGAGGCTCAGCGTCGGCTGATACTTCGTCTCGGTCCACTTGGCCGAATCGGCGATCCAGCGCGAGGCGCAGTCGGGTCCGCCCTGGGGTGATTTCACTCCGGCGGCCGGTCCCCAGAATCCGGCGAAGGGAAAGTC
>JBBRDN010000015.1:0-39784 GCA_038203875.1 Verrucomicrobiota bacterium | reverse complement strand
CCACCGAGGCGAACATCGCGAACTTCACCCGGCAGATTAAGTCGCTCGGCTTCAGCTACGACTGGTCCCGCGAAGTCGCCACAACCGACCCCGGGTATTTCAAGTGGACCCAGTGGATCTTCCTCCAGATCTACAACTCGTGGTTCAACCCGGCCACGAACAAGGCCGAGCCGATCAGCACGCTGAACTATCCTGCCGACTGCGACACCAACGAGAAGAAGCGGGCCTACCGCGACTCCAAACGCCTCGCCTTCGTCAGCGAAGCGCCGGTCAACTGGTGCCCCGAGCTCGGCACCGTGCTGGCCAACGAGGAGGTCATCGACGGCAAGAGCGAGGTCGGCGGCTTCCCCGTCATCCGCAAGCCGATGCGCCAATGGATGCTCCGCATTACCGCCTTCGCCGAACGACTGCTGGCCGACCTCGACACCATCGACTGGTCCGACTCGCTGAAGGAAATGCAGCGGAATTGGATTGGGCGGAGCGAGGGCGCGTTCGTGGATTTCCAAGTGGATGGACATCCGGAGAAGATCAGGGTTTTCACGACTCGCCCTGATACGCTCTTTGGCGCGACCTATGTGGTATTGGCGCCTGAACACCCGCTGGTCGAACTGATCGCGCCAGACAACAGCAATGAGTGGGTGAACATTTGCGATTATCGGTCCGCGATAGCATCCAAGTCCGACTTGGAGCGCACCGAACTGGCCAAGGAAAAGTCCGGCGTCTGGACCGGTGCCTACGCCATCAACCCGGTCAACGGCGAGAAGATCCCCATCTGGATCGCCGACTACGTCCTCGCGACCTACGGCACCGGCGCAATCATGGCCGTGCCCGCGCATGATGAGCGGGACTGGGAGTTTGCGAAGAAGTTCAACTTACCGATTGTCGCGGTGATCATCAAAGAGTGGAATAAAGACGGGTTTACCGTCGTTCCGAACGCTTCCGAATGGTCGCATGCATTCTGCGAAGAGGGATTCGCTATCTCGTCTCCAAATCTTCAAGAGAAGAAGAAACACCCAGAGATAGAGTTCGCTCCATCGATCAATGGCGACCCCACCGCCGAAGCCAAAGCCAAGATCACCGCGTGGCTGGAGTCCAAGGGCCTTGGCCAGAAGACGGTCAACTTCAAGCTGCGCGACTGGCTCTTCAGCCGTCAGCGGTATTGGGGCGAACCGTTCCCCATCATTTGGAAAAAAGGCCCAGACGGGCAACTCTATCACGAGGCCCTGCCCGAGAGCGCCTTGCCCCTCCTCCCCCCCGCGCTGGAAGACTACAAGCCCACGCCGAGCGGTGAGCCCCCTTTGGCCCGCGCCAAAGAGTGGCTGCATCTGCCCGACGGCTCCATCCGCGAGACCAACACCATGCCCCAGTGGGCCGGCTCGTGCTGGTATTACCTCCGCTACCTCGACGCGAAGAACCCCGCCGGCTTCGTCGGCAAGGACGTCGAGAGCTACTGGATGGGTTCCACCCCTTCTCCGATCTCCGAATCTCCATCTCCGAAGGCCACTCCGGGAGTGGACTTGTATGTCGGCGGCACCGAGCACGCCGTGCTGCACCTGCTCTACGCGCGGTTCTGGCACAAGGTCCTCTTCGACCTCGGCCACGTCTCCACTGCCGAGCCGTTCTACAAGCTGGTCAACCAGGGCCTGATCCTCGGCGAAGACGGCCAGAAGATGTCCAAGTCCAAGGGCAACGTGGTCAATCCGGACGACGTGTTGGCCGAGTTCGGTGCCGACGCCTTCCGCCTCTACGAGATGTTCATGGGCCCGCTACAGGAGACCAAACCGTGGAACACCCGGGGCGTCGAAGGCGTCTACCGCTTCCTCGGCCGCGTCTGGCGCGCCTACGTGGACGAAGCCAGCGAGACCAACTACGAACAGGCCGCAGCCGCCAACGGCGACAGCGCGACGTTCCTCGGCCAGATCCAGCTCTCCGCCGCGATCCGGGACGTGCCCGCCCCGCCCGTGCAGCTCAAGACCCTCCACACCTGCATCAAGAAGGTGACGGAAGACCTGGAAGGGATGCGCTTCAACACCGCCATCTCCGCCATGATGGTCTTCATCAACGAAGCCATGGGCTGGGAAACCAAACCGGTGAGCGTCTACCGGACATTCCTCCAGCTCCTTGCGCCCTTCGCGCCGCACATCGCCGAAGAGCTGTGGGCCAAGACCAATTCAACATCTGGAATTCAAAATGTTTCATTGAGCTACGCCTCTTGGCCCAATTTCGACCCCGCCCTGTTGGTCGAGTCGGAGATCGAGTTGCCGGTGCAGATCAACGGCAAGCTGCGCGACGTCATCAAAGTGGCGGTCGACTCGGATAACGCCACCATCGAAGCCACTGCCAGGAAGGCGGACAAGATCGCGCCACTTCTTGAGGGGAAAACCGTCAAGAAGGTCATCATCGTGCCGAAGAAGATGGTGAACCTCATCGTGGGGTGAGCGGCGAAACGAGCGATTGCACTGGGGGACCGCCATGCCACGTTTGACCCGTCAGGAACTGCTGGTGCTGACCTGCATCCTCGGTCTCCTTCTGCTGGGTTGGCTGACGAAGGCCTGGCGCGACGCCCATCGCGATGCGCCGGTCCAAGTGGAAAAGGTCCGTTCGAATTGACCATGCAAGAGCAGAGCTTTGAGAGCGCCATCGACGCGCTGGTGGAGAAGAACCCGCGGTTCACGCGGGACGCCTACCTGTTTTTGCGTGAAGCGCTCGACCACACTCAAAAGGTCGTGGCCAAGGCGAACAAGGGCCGCAGCCGCCACGTCACCCCCACCGAGCTGCTCGACGGAGTCCGCGACTACGCGTTGAGCCAGTTCGGCCCCATGACCATCACCGTTCTGGAAGACTGGGGCGTTAAGGAATGCGCGGACTTCGGCACCGTCGTCTTCAACATGATCGAAGCCGGCCTGCTTTCGAAGACCGAGAAGGACCATCCGGACGACTTCAAGGGGGGCTTCGATTTCGACGACACCTTCCGCAAGCCCTTCATTCCCCCGAGCAAGCTGCCTACCGCACCAGCACCGGAGACGGCCCGCAAGCCGGGCGCTTGATCCGGAAAACCACGAATGGACACGAAGGAACAGGAGCTTGGGGTTGAGGCTGTTGTCAGCCGAAGCGTTGGGTTTGAATTTGGCTCCATCGATAGTCAGGCAGCCCACCCTCACCTCGCCTTCTCCATGAAGCTTCCCACGGTAGGGCGCGTCACTCCGTGCGCGCCGCCGCTGGATCTCCGAATGCCAGCCAGGCTTTGGCGGCACCTCGTAAACGACGATTATCGGCCCTGGCTTTCCGCGAGGAACCGGACCGTCATCCCAAGGCCAAGAGGCGGCGCGCACGTAGTGACGCGCCCTACCGCTGAACGCCGCCGACATGCTCTACCAAAAGGAGCAGGCCGGGTTGTGGTTGTTGCTCGAACACGATCTCCGCTCACGCACTTGCCGAGCACTTATGGACGAATGCTCCGGTCGTGTTACTTCATGTCCAACCGCGGCTCTGAAACCTAAATCCCATTTTCCCGTCCGCCTTACCAACCACATGACTTCCCCCTCGCCCGCCATCGTCGAGCTTCCCGCCCTGCCCGACGGCGTCTCCATCGCCACGCTGGAGAACGGCCTGACGATCATCGTCCGCGAAGACCACAGCGCGCCCGTCGTTTCCGCCCAGGCCTGGGCAAAGACCGGCGCGGTCAACGAAGGCAAGTGGCTCGGAGCCGGCCTGTCCCACGTTTTGGAGCACATGCTCTTCAAGGGCACGACCACGCGCGGTCCCGGCCGCATCGACCAGGAAGTGCAGGAGGCGGGCGGTTACATGAACGCCTATACGTCGTTCGACCGCACGGTCTACCACATCGACGTGCCCAACACCGGCGGTGTCACGGCCATCGACATCCTTTGCGACATCATGCAGCACGCGGCCCTGCCCGCAGATGAGCTGGTGAAGGAACTCGACGTCATCCGCCGCGAGATGGACATGTGCCATGACGATCCGGGCCGGCGTTCCAGCCGACGCCTATTCGAGACGGCCTACACCCGCAGCCCGTATCGGCTGCCGGTCATCGGCCTTCCCGACATCTTCAATGCCATCAGCCGCGACGACATCGCGTCCTATTACGGCGAACGCTACGCGCCGAACAACGTCTTCTACGTCGTTACCGGCGACATCAAGGCCGCCGACGCGGTTGCGCAGATCAAGGCCGCCTACAAGGGGGCCAAGACGCGCGCGCTTCCCCCCGAAGTTCTCCCGACGGAACCGCCACAGACCGCCGCGCGCGAAACAGTCGAAGAGGCATCCGTCGAGATCGGCCGCGTCCACATGAGCTGGCACATCCCCGACATCCGCCATGCCGACGTTCCGGTGCTGGACGTGCTGGCCGGATTGCTGGGAAGCGGGCGCAGCTCACGGCTCTACCGCGAACTCCGCGAGCGCCGCCAGCTCGTCACCTCCGTCGACTCCTGGACCTACAATCCTGGCAACCCCGGCCTCTTCGGCGTCAGCGCCGTGATGGAGCCTACTAAATTCGTCGACACCCGCGCCGCCATCCTCATGGAGATCGAACGTCTCCGCACCGATCCGCCGTCTCCCGCCGAGATCGCCAAGGTTGTGAAGCAATACGTTTCGGCCACGCTTTCCTCCCGCAAGACCATGGCCGGCCAGGCGCAGGATCTCGGCTCTAGCTGGATCGCCGCGAACGATCTCAACTTTTCCGAACGTTACCTCGCCGCCGTGAAGCGCACGACGCCCGAGGCCATCCGCCGCGTCGTCCAGACCTACCTCACCCCGGAGAACCGTTCGCTCTACGCGCTCCTTCCCGAAGGCACCGCGCCCAAGGCTACACTCACAGAAGACCGCGCCCACGACCATCCGGTGCAGAAGTTCACGCTGTCCAACGGCCTGCGCGTGCTCATCAAGGAAGACCATCGCCTGCCCTTCGTGCAGCTCCAACTCGGCCTGCGCGGCGGCGTGCTCGCGGAAACGCCCGAGACGAACGGCCTGACGCAGCTCTTCACCAAGATGCAGCAGCAGGGCACGACAACGCGCTCGGCCGAGGACGTCGCGACCGAGATCGAATCGCTCGGCGGACATCTCGAAGCCTTCGGCGGCAACAACAGCTTCGGCCTGAGCTGCGAAGTCATGAACGAGGATTTCGCCGCCGGTCTGGCGCTGTTCGCCGATGTCCTGCTGAACCCGGCGTTCCCGGCCGCTGCGCTCGAACGCGAACGTTCGATCCAGCTCGCCAACCTCAAAGCCCAGCGCGACCAGCTTCTCCAAAGCGCCATGCGCGCCATGCGGCGCACGATGTTCGGCCAGGCCGGCTACGGCTTGGAAACGCTCGGCCATGAAGCCTCGGTGAAATCGATCACCGTCGACACGCTGCGGCGGTTCCATCACGACCTCGTTTCGCCGAACAACGCCGTGCTCGCCGTCTTCGGCAACATCCAGACCGACGCTCTCCTGGCCCAGTTGGAGAAGGCGTTCGGAGGTTGGAAGGCGAATCCCCGGACGCCGTCGCTCATCGACCGCCGCGCCGGCATCAATACGCCCAGCAAGCCCGAACGCGTCGAAGAAGAACGCGACAAGAAGCAGGCCGTCCTCGCGATCGGGTTCCGCGGCGCCGCGCTCGACAGCCCGGACCGCTACGCGCTCGAACTGATCCAGGAATCCTGCAGCGACCTCGGCTCGCGCCTCTTCCTCCGCATCCGCGACGAACTCGGCCTCGCCTACTACGTCGGTGCGCAGAACATGCTCGGGATCGGCACCGGCGTGTTCACCTTCTACTGCGGCACCGCGCCGGAGAAGGCGGCGCAGGTGGAGAAGGAGCTGTTGAACGAAGCCCGGCTGCTCGCAGAATCCGGCCTGACACCGGAAGAACTGAAGCGTTCCAAGGCGAAAATCATCGGCCAGAAGAAGATTTCCCGGCAGGACCTCGGCAGCCACGCGATGAACACCCTGCTCAACGAAGTCTACGGCCTCGGCTACGACTACACCGAGCACGAGGACGATAAGCTCCAGGCCGTGACCCTCGAAGACTGCATCGCCGCCGCACGGAAGTATCTCGTGCCGGACCGCTATGTGGTTGCCGTGGTAAAGCCCAGCGCCAACGCGACGGAGGAGGAATAAGTCGGACGCCCCTGTTTGGGTGGCGCAGACCTCCGGCCTGCAAGTTCCGGGCGTCGCGCCCGGGACTGTTTATGGCTTCCGCTCGAAGCCATGGCCGCGAAACAACCAACAACCAATGCGCCCACCTAGCGGATCATTAACGCTCCGGCTGAACGGCAATCAACGCTTCGCGCGCAGCCGCTACCATACTTTCCGGCGCGACGCCGGAAAGTGCAGGCCGGAGGCCCGCGCCACCCGAACTCGGTTCCATCAGCGCATCACATCCTTCAAGAATCGGCCCGTGTGTGATCCCGCGGTCCGGACAATAGCTTCCGGCGTGCCCTGCCCGACGACGGTTCCGCCGCCCTCCCCGGCTTCCGGCCCAAGGTCGATGACCCAGTCGGCTTCCGCGATGAGGTCAAGGTTGTGCTCGATGACGATGACGGAGTGCCCCGCATCGACGAGCCGTTGGATGACGTCGACGAGCTTTCGCACGTCGGACATGTGCAGGCCGATTGTCGGTTCCTCCAGGATGAAGATGTCGGCGGTTGGCCTGACGACGGCCCCGGGAACGGGCTTGTAGTTCTTGGGCACCAGTCGCGCAGGACTGGGCTTCAATCCGCTGAGCAGGTGCGTCACGAGCTTCATCCGCTGCGCTTCACCGCCGCTCAGCGTTGGGCTGGTCTGCCCAAGCTTGATGTAGTCGAGCCCCGTATCTCGCAGGGCTTCGAGAGGTCGCTTGATGCGTTGGAACGCGCTGAAGAACTCGATGGCCTCGGCCACGCTCAGGTCCATGACCTGGGCGATGTTCCTGCCGGCGTATTCGATGTCGAGCGTCTCGCGGTTGAAACGCAACCCGCCGCAGGTCTCGCACTTCACGTAGGCCGGCGGGAGGAAGTTCATCTCCAGCTTGATCATGCCGGCGCCGACGCACGCCGGGCAACGGCCTTGGGCTGAGTTGAAGGAGAACCGGCTGCCCGTGTAGCCCCGCATCCGCGCCTCGGGCAACTGGGCGAATAATTCCCGGATGTCGTCGAAGAAACCGACATACGTGGCCGGAGTCGAACGCGGCGTGCGGCCGATGGGCGACTGGTCCACTTCGTAAACCGTGCGCAGAAGCTCACGCCCGACGAGCTTGCCCGCCTTGGGTCCGGCTTCCCCACGCAGCAACGGCAAAAGGCATTCGTTCACCAGCGTGCTCTTGCCCGAACCCGACACGCCCGTGACTGCGACGAAGCGGCCGAGCGGGATGCGGACCGAGACATCCTTGAGGTTGTTGGAGGCGGCGTGTTGCAGCAGCAGATGGGCGAGTGCGCCGGTGGGCAAAGCGGAAGTTCGCTTCTTTCCATCGGCTGTCTTTCCCAGTTTTGCGCCTGCTCCGCCGATCTCCAGATCCACCGGACGCCGCTCACCACGACTTGGAAACTTCCGATCGGCCGCCGCGAGCAGCGACGCGCCGGTCAGCGATTTCGGATTCGCCTTCAACTGGGCGAGCGTTCCACCTGCCATCACCTCGCCGCCGTTCACGCCTGCGCCGGGACCAAGATCGATGACGTAGTCGGCCTGGCGCATCGTCTCTTCGTCATGCTCGACGACCACGAGCGAGTTGCCCCGGTTCTTCAACAGGTTCAACGCGGTCAACAACTGCTCATTGTCGCGGGAATGAAGGCCGATCGTGGGTTCATCGAGAACGTAGAGCACACCGCTGAGATTCGACCCGAGCTGGGCCGCGAGACGGATCCGTTGGGCTTCTCCGCCTGACAACGTGGTCACGCTGCGGCCGAGTTGGAGATATCCGAGCCCCACCTCGCGGAGGAACTTCAGGCGCTCGCGGATCTCGGGCAGGATGTCGCGCGCGATCTCGCCCTCGCGTCCGGCCACCTCCACTTGATCGAAGTAGGCCTGGGCGGTTTCGACCGAACACTCCGAAAAGAAACTGATCGTCGGATGTTTCGACTTCGCCGACGCGCCGCGGGTGCCCATCGCCAGCCGCACGGAGCGCGCGAGAGGATTGAGCCGCGCGCCGTGGCAGTCGGGACATTCCTCATGCTTGCCCTCGGTCCACTGGAACCAGCTTTCCTCCACGGCATCGGCCCGTGCGCCGCGATCCACATCCGGCAGCTCGAAGAGTTCGCCGAAGCCACGGCACTTGGGACACCAGCCGACCGACGAGTTGTAGCTGAAATGTTTCGGGTCCAACTGGACGTAGGCCTTGCCGCAGCCGGGACAGGTGCGCTCGGTGGAATGCACCGTCAGGCGCTTGTGGTTGTCGAAGGCGAAGAGAGTGCCTTGGCCGATCTTGAGGGCTTCATCGACGAGTTGCTGAGGACTCTTGCCGGCGACGTTGGGAGCCTTTGCCGGCTTCGCCTTCTTCCCACGACGAGGCGCTTCCAACACGCCGACGACGATCTCGACATCATGTTCCTTGAAACGATCGAGCCTGAAGGGTTCATCGGCACGGAACAGTTTTCCATCGGCGCGGATCTCGGAATAGCCGTGCTTGGACGCCCACGTCGCGATCTCGGAGTGGAAGCCCTTCCTTCCCCGCACGACCGGAGCCAGCAGAAGTAGGTCACCGCGGGTCTTGAGCTCTTCTAGAAGCGCCGCGCCAACCTGGTCGCGAGTGCGGCCTTCGACGGGCAATTGGCAATCGGGACAGTGGGTGGTGCCGAGCTTGGCGAAGAGCAGGCGGAGGAAATGGTAGATCTCCGTGACCGTGGCGACGGTGCTTTTGCCGCCCCCGCGGGAGGTGCGCTGTTCGATGCTGACGGTCGGAGGAATGCCGGTGATGAGGTCGACGTCCGGCCGGGACATCTGCTCCACGAACTGCCTGGCGTAGGCGCTCATGGCGTCGAGGAACCGGCGCTGCCCCTCGGCGAACAGGATGTCAAAGGCGAGCGTGCTCTTGCCCGAACCGCTGACGCCGGTGACCACGACGAACTGCCCGCGCGGGATCCGCACGGTGATGTTCTTCAGGTTATGTTCCCGCGCCCCGATGATCTCGATGTCGTTTTCCGACGCAGTTCCGGTATCCAAATGCACGCGGCAGAGAAGACCACAGGTTCGGCGGGACGCAATGTCGGGGCTCGAACAAACCGTCGTCTCCTTCTCGCACTCCTTCTCGAGCTCTTTCTCGTATTCGGTTCCGTTTTCGAGAAAGAGAATGAGGTCGAGGACGAGAAGGATCGGAAACTTGCCCTCTGGATTTCCGCGACGGCCTCGATAGGCTTACGCCCATGTCTTCAGAAGCTGCCTCTCATCCGCTAAGTTTCGGAGGTGCCGCGGACTCGAAAGCTGCCAGTGCCACCGCGGTCAAGCGCCTGCCATGGTATTGCTTCGCCGTCGCCTTCGGCGCGCTCTGCATTCCCCTTGGCGTGCTCTGGGATATCTCGTGGCACTCGACCATCGGTCGCGACACGTTTTGGACGCCGGCCCACATGCTTATCTACAACGGCGGCGCGCTGCCGGGCCTGCTCTGCGGTTGGCTGGTGTTGAAGACCACGTTCTGGGGAACGGTCGAAGAGAAAGCCCGGTCCGTCCGCATCTGGGGATTCAGCGGGCCCTTGGGTGCCTGGGTCGTGATCTGGGGTTCCGTCGCCATGATCACGTCGGCTCCCTTCGACGATTGGTGGCACGCCGCCTACGGCCTCGACGTGAAGATCCTCTCGCCGCCCCACACGCTGCTCGCGCTGGGAATGTATGGCGTGGCCATCGGCGCGTGGCTGCTGGTGCTTTCGTGGCAGAACCGAGCGGGTGAAGACGCGCCGGCCGTGCAACGGGCGGGAACATGGCTCTTCATCATCACGGGCGGCGTGCTCATTACCATGCTGAACATCTTCATGACGGAGTTCAGCCTTCCGAACGACCAACGGACGAACACTTTCTACCAAGTCTCCTGCACCGCATATCCGTTCTACATGACGATCCTCGCGAGGGCTTCGAAGACCCGGTGGGCGGCGACGAAAGCGTCGCTGGTCTACATGGCGATCGTCGCGGTGATCGCGTGGATCCTTCCGCTCTTCGCCGCGCAGCCGATGCTGGCGCCGATCTACAATCCAGTGACCCGGATGGTTCCTCCGGCGTTTCCGCTGCTGCTGGTGTTTCCCGCCTTGATCGTGGATTTCCTGGTTCAAACGTCGGATCGAAAGGGATCTAGGACCGCCCTCCGGGATGCGTGGCTGGCGGCGAAGGTCGCGTTCGCCTTCGTCGCGGTGTTCTTGCTGGTTCAATGGAACTTCTCCGCGCTGCTCATCTCACCGGCGGCCGACAACTGGCTGCTGATCGGTAAGAACCACTTCGGCTACATGGCGCGGCCGGGCGAGTGGCAACACCAATTCTGGAACATCGACCCGAATGCCCGCTTCAATAACGCCTTAACCCCGGCCGGAGCCGCCGTTGCATTGGGATTGGCCTTCGTCGCCTCGTGGATCGGCCTCTGGCGCGGCACTGGCATGAAAGCCGTGAAACGATGAACATCACGCTTCATCGTCTTGCAGCCTGGTTCTCGACCATCGCGCTCGTTGTTTTGTCGGCGAACTCGGCGTCGGCGCACATTGGCCAGCAGAACGTCGTCTTCGAAGGAGCTGCCGGGCCGTATCCGATCCGCGTAATCATCAAGGCTCCGGTCGTGGTGCCCGGGCTCGCCGAGATCACCGTGCGATCACTGGCGCCAGGAGTGGACGCCGTGTCCGTCCTGCCGTTGCGCTGGGACACAGGCCGCAAGGGATCTCCGCCACCCGACAAAGCCAAGCAGGTGAAGGGCGAGACGGATCTTTTCTCTGCCGAACTATGGTTGATGACCTCAGGGGCCCACAGTGTCCAGGTCACTGCCAATGGCGCACGCGGGGAACATTCGCTTCTGGTCCCGATCAACTCCGTGGCGACGGCGAGGCTGGGTCTTCCAAGGTGGATGGGTGGCGTGCTTGCTGTGCTCGGAGTCCTGCTCGTCGCTTTGCTGATCAGCGTGGCCAACGCCGCGGCGAAAGAGAGCGTGCTGGAGGCGGGTGAGGTTCCTTCGCCAGTGCATCGACGGCGCGGCCTAGCGGCCGCATGCGTCGCGGCCGGCATCATGGCGTTCGGGATCTGGGGCGGACATCGTTGGTGGAAGGCCGAAGAGCAACAGTATCTCACCCGCCAGCTTTTTGAACCGTTCCAAGTCGCAACCTCCATGAAAGAAAAGGACGGCCAAACCGTTCTCCAGCTTTCCGTCGATTTCTCCAAAGGCCCATCGAGCCTCCTTCGAAACGTCACACCGTTGATTCCCGACCACGGCAAACTGATGCACGTGTTCGCCGTCCGAACGAACGGCTTCGATGCCATGGCGCATCTCCACCCGGTCCGAATCTCGCAGACGCAGTTTGAAACTGCGCTGCCGCCGCTGCCTGCGGGCAACTACCAACTCTTCGCCGATGTGACGCACGAAAGCGGATTCAGCCACACGATGGTTGGTGGTTTTGTGATCAAAGAGGCCACGAAACCAGACGCCTTCACACCCACCGACGACGATGATGCGTGGAAAGCCGGTGCCAGCGCCGAGGGTAGCGGATTTCAGATCACAATGGCGGGCGCCTCGAATTTCGTCAGCGGAACCGACACCGGCATCGCGATTCAGGCTTTCGGTCCAGACGGCAAGCCCAAGGAGCTTGAACCCTACCTCGGGATGCTTGGGCACGCCTTCATCATGGCGGAGGACGGGAGCGTCTTCAGCCATCTCCACCCACAGGGCAACGGCTCCATGGGTGCTGCCATTGCGTTCACAAGGCGGGAATTCGGAACCTCAGCCGCCCAAAAATTGGCCGAGGAAATCTGCGCGCCACTCGGGGCCGATCGAACGCTCCGCTTCCCGTATGTCTTTCCCAAGGCAGGCAACTATCGCCTCTGGGTCCAAGCCAAGGCGGATGCGAAGGTGGAGACCGGGGAATTTCGCCTGACGGTCCGCTGAAGAGTCCCGCTGGCTTAACGGGATCGAGACGGGCCACGGAGGCTGACTCACAAAAGAAAAACGGGCCGCCGGCAATCCGGGGGCCCGTCCTGAAGATTTTTGATGCCGTTCAGCCTACTTCGCCTTCACCGCAGCAGCTGCGGCGGCAACGGCTTTGCGGATCAGTTCGGCGCGGTTATTGCGCAGGTAGTCCTGAACGGTGGCGATGCCACCGAGACTGATGGGAACCCGCTTCTGGTTTGAGAAGAGGCGGTAATGGGTCAACGTCTTGCCCACTTCCATGATCTCGAGGTGCTTGTCCTCCATTTTCCACAGTTGTCCTTTTTCAAGTTGGGGTGCGCGGCTCCGTTTGTTCAGTTTCATAGATCAGACAGCCGTGGGTGATATCAGAACAGGGTTTGAAACACAACTCTTCAGATTGGCCGAGCCGGCAGCGATGCACGAAAGCAGGCACAATCGCCCTTTTTTGGCACAATTTTCTAACAGTCCGTTCACTCTGATTCTGGAGATTTGACGCCGATCTAGCCCGAGGACGGAGGCGGCCGGAACTCGAATCCACGCCGCAAACTACCGGAGCAGGGCGTGTCCCCCCAAGATGAAGGCGACCTGAAATCTGGCCCATACAACTCATCTATAGCTACTTCTACCTCCACCGTTCAGCGCCGGGATTCGATTCGAACCTCTTTGAATCCGAGTTTCCCGAAGAACAACTGCAACTGAAGCGCAGCCCTTTCATCCGCGTCGGCGATGATCCCATTCTTTTTTGCGGCGATTAGCATCTGTCCGACAGCCTGCTTGCGGGCTTCCTGTTCGAGATCCTTGTCAAACTCCCGGAACAATCCAGTGGAACGGTCCAGCACCTGTGTCTCGCGGTCTCTCAGGTAGGCGTCGAGCACTTCCGCTCGGGGCAGCTTGATCGTCAGAATACCGTCGGAGATCTGGACGTCGTTTTCGCTCATTTTCCCGAGATCGACTCCCGCTTTGACCACTCCGCTGGCGACTAGGACAACCCGATTGCCGCCATACCATTTCACGTCCTCGAGGATGACTACCTTCTCCAGCGTATAGCGGACGGTCGAGAGTTCGTTGAGGCTTTGGATCTGCTTGATCACCGTGGTCGTGTTGCCAATCTGCGGAAGCGTTCCTTGCGGGAGCATTCGTCCGAAGATGAGGCCAAGGATGGCGCCAAAGATGAAGATCACCACCAACGCAACTCCCGCCGAGATCAGCATTGCCCGGTTCATGCACCGAACATAACCCTCCAATCGTTTCGGCCAAGCAATTCAACCGACGCGAGACCGTTGCCCTGTAGACGTCCCCTGCCCTAAACTCCGACATGAACTTCGACCACCTGCCCGGATTCCCCGTCAACCGGCCGCGTCGGCTTAGGCAGTCCGCAGCGCTCCGCAGCCTAGTGCGGGAAACCGCGCTGGCTCCGGGACAGTTCATCCTCCCATTCTTTGCCCGCCCGGGGAAAGGCGTCCGGATTCCCATCCGCTCCATGCCCGGGGTCTTTCAGCTGTCTCCCGAGCAGGTGGTCGTCGACGCGACCGAAGCTTTCAACGTGGGAATTCGGTCCGTCATCCTCTTCGGAATCCCGGACGCCAAGGACGCGAATGCATCCGGCGCCTACGCAAAGACTGGAATCGTCCCACGGACGGTGCGCCTCTTGAAGAAAGAGCTTCCCGATCTCGTCGTCGTGACGGACGTCTGCCTCTGCGAATACATGAGCCACGGCCATTGCGGCATCGTCGACGAGAAAGCCGGCCGAATCCTGAACGATCCTTCGCTTGTCCTTCTCGCCAAAGCGGCTGTCAGCCACGCCGACGCCGGCGCCGACATCGTCGCGCCTTCGGACATGATGGACGGTCGCGTGGCCGCGATTCGTGGAGCGTTGGATGCGGCTGGATTCCTTGACACTCCCATCATGGCCTACTCTGCGAAGTTCTCGTCCGCGTTTTACGGCCCGTTCCGCGACGCCGCGGAATCCACTCCCAAGTTCGGCGACCGCCGCAGTTACCAGATGGACGCGGCCAATGCGAACGAAGCCCTTCGCGAAGCGGCGCTGGATATCGCCGAAGGCGCAGACATCGTCATGGTGAAGCCAGCCCTCGCCTATTTGGATATTCTTTACCGGGTCAAGTCGACGTTCGGCCTTCCTACCGCCGCCTACAACGTCAGTGCGGAGTATTCCATGATCAAGGCAGCGGCCGCCAACGGTTGGATTGACGAGCGGGCCGTGACACTGGAATCACTGCTGGCCATGAAGCGGGCCGGAGCAGACCTGATAATCTCTTACGCGGCGAAAGACGCGGCGAAGTGGCTCAAGGAAGGCTGAACCGGTATCGGAGGCGAACGGTGTGCGCAGACGGGGTGCTAGAAAAGTCCGTCCTGATAATGAAAATCCCAATACGAGGCTTCAGAAGCCTGCCGAACCAGAAAGGCTTCGTCTAAGGGCCCTGAGTGATCGAACCCGACTGCATGATCGCCATGATGATGAAGCCGATGATCACGAGACCCAACACGATCGCACCGACAATGAAGAGCTTGGTGCCGCTGTTGGATTTCTTTGCGAAGGGAGAATCTTTGGCAAACGAGGTTGGCTGGGTCGTTCCCAAGTCGTCGATCTTGACGCCTTTCCCAATGATCTGGGTCCGATCCACAGCCCTCTTGGCAGGGGAGCCTTCGATGCCTTCAACCCGGATCTCGATCTGACCAAGGCGAAGAACCTGGCCCGCCGGAATAGAAGCTTCGCCCTTCACTTCCTTGCCATTGATGAAGGTCCCATTGGTGGAATTGAGATCCCGAACGATCACTTCAGTCCCCTTCAACAAAATCTCGCAGTGATGGCTGGAGACGGACGGATCCGACACCTGGAAGGAATTGTCCTCGACACGGCCGACAGTGATTTTGTCCGTCTTCAGTTCATAACTGAGTCCGGCGAGGCCTTGGCTGAGGACAACAAGCTTGGGCATAAGGGGATTGATGCAGTCGGTTTATCGGATGCGAGATCGCTGAGTCAACCGGTTTATCCTGCGAGCTGCGGAGAGAGGCTTGGCCTAAGCGCTCAAAATCATCTGTCGGAAGTCGGCAAAGAGCGACGTCGAATCATGCGGTCCCGGCGACGCCTCGGGGTGATACTGCACGCAGAAAAGTTTCTTGGACCGATGCCTCAGCCCTTCAACCGTCTGGTCGTTCAGATTGATCCGATTGACCAGGACGTCGGATGGCATCGATGTCGCGTCGACGGCAAACCCATGATTCTGGGAGGTTATCTCCACCTTGCCGGTCTCCAAATCCTTAACCGGCTGATTGCCCCCACGGTGGCCGAACTTGAGTTTGAAGGTCTTTCCACCCAAAGCCTGACCGAGAATCTGGTGGCCCAGGCAAATGCCAAAAGTCGGCAATCCCGAATCAACGAGCGCCTTGACCTCACGGACGATTCCCCCAAGCGCGGCGGGGTCTCCGGGACCGTTGGAGAGGAACAACCCGGCCGGCTTGTGCTTGAGCACTTCGGCCGCCGACGTAGGGGCCGGCACCACCTGCACCCTGAAGCCATGCTGACGCAGTCGGCGGAGGATGTTGTATTTCATTCCGAAGTCGTAGGCGACGATCGGGAGATCGGCCGCCGGAAGCGGCTTCCGGACATTGCGGGCATCCGCGACCACCCCGGCTTGCACCAGGCTGAATGCCGCGGATTCCTTGTCGTCCGGATCCCACTGGAAAGCTTGCTTATGGGTTACCTCGCTGACGTAGTCCCTGCCTTCCATCCCGCCCCATGCCTTCGCCTGCGCGACAGCTTCCGCATCGGACAACGGACGCGTGGAAATGCAACCGCTCAAAGCGCCGCGCACGCGCAGCTTCTTGGTGAGGGAACGGGTGTCGATTCCCTGGATCCCGGGAATGCCGTGCCTTTTCAGATACTCGTCGAGGGAGCAATCCGCCCGCCAGTTGCTCACGATCGGAGAAAGCTCGCGGATGACAAATCCACCCACGTGCGGAGCCCACGATTCCACATCCTGTTCGTTGATTCCGTAGTTGCCGATCAACGGGTAGGTCATCGTCACGATCTGTCCCTTGTATGACGGATCCGTGAGGATTTCCTGGTAGCCCGTCATGGAAGTGTTGAAACACACCTCGCCGGCCGTGGCGGCGTCGGCGCCAAAGGCCCTCCCGTGGAATACCGTTCCGTCTTCAAGGGCCAATATCGCTCGCTTCATCGTAGAAATTGCGGCGGGATGCTAGGTGCGACCCCTGCGAGGTCAAGCGACAATCCCTTCTCGGCCAAACGACGACGCCCGGCGGGTTGCCGGGCGTTGCTTCTGTAAATTCCCGGCAGGCTATTTCTTCGAGATCGCCTTCTCAATCTGGCCGACCACGGCCTTCGCGCTGTCGCCGCCGTAGCCGACCTGCCTCCAGAGCTCTCTGCCGTCGCCATTGAGGACGATCAAGGTCGGGAATCCCTCGATCTTGTATTTCTCGCTCAAGGTCTGGTTGGCCTTCTTGAGAGCTTCGGCTTGGGCCTTCTTGCGCGGAAAGTCCAACTCCACGAGGACGAGGCTCTTCTTGGCGAATTCCTTGAAGTCCGCTGTATCCAGGACGTTTTTGTGAAGCTGGACGCAGGGCGGGCACCAGTCGGATCCGGTGAAGTCCAGCAGGACAAACTTCCCATCCTTCTTTGCCTGGGCCTGCGCCGCCTTCGCGTCAGTTCCCCAGCCTTCACCCGCCGCAAAAACGGTCGCTGCAGTCAATACAAGCGCTGCCAATGTAGTTGTGACGTATTTCATAAACATTCCTAAAGCTTGAACGCTAGGCGGGACCGGGCAGCCCGCAAGCCGGTTTCCGCAGTCGACTAAGACCGGAACACGATATTTCCCGCCACGATCGTCGCGCCGACTCTCCCCTTCATGGGCCACCCGTGGAACGGGCTGTTCTTCGACTTGCTGACAGACGCCATCCGGTCGTAAGTCCATTCCGCGTCGGGATCGAAAACCGTGACATCGCCGTCGCATCCGACTGTCAACTGCCCCTTGGTCCGAAGTCCCAAGAGCTTCGCTGGGTTGACCGTGAACTTCTCGAGCATCGTCGAAAGCGAAAGCCGCTTGGTGTGCACCAACTGCATCAGAGAAAGAGCGAGTTCATTCTCCAGTCCGGTGATGCCGAAGGGCGCGTAGTCGAACTCGACCTCTTTCTGGAAGTCGCAGTGCGGCGCATGATCACTGGCCAACACTTCAAGGGTCCCGTCCGCCAGACCCTCCAAGATCGCTTCCCGGTCGGTAGCCGACCGCAGCGGGGGGTTCATCTTGAAATTCGTGTCGTAGGAAGGCCATTGCGGAACCGGACGTCCACCAAACTCCACCAGCCCTTTTCCGTCCCCGTTCCAAAAAGCCTCGCTGCCGGCCAGCGCCATGTCGGTCAGCGTGAAATGATGCGGGCAAGCCTCGCCGGAAATGGGCACCCCACGATTCTTCGCCTCACGGATGAGGCGGATGCTTCCGGCCGCGCTCATGTGCTGGCAATGCACCCGGCATCCGGTCAATTCGGCGAGGAGGATGTTCCGCGCGACGATCATCTCCTCACCGGCCGAAGGCCACCCGCGCAAGCCCAGCGACGTGCTCCAATACCCCTCGTGCATCACGCCGTCCGTCACAATCGAATAGTCCTGGCAGTGGTCCATCACCGTCAGGTCGAACATGCGTGCATACTCCAAAGCCCGACGCATCAGGTCGTTGTTCTGGATGCAGTGGCCGTCGTCGGTCACGGCCACGACGCCCGCGTTCTTCAACGAACCAATCGGGGCAAGCTCCTCGCCGGCGATTCCCTTTGTCAAAGCGCCGGCCACAAAGACGTTCACCACGCCCTCGCGCTGAGCCTTCTCCTGGATCAAAGCGACGGCACTCGTGTTGTCGATCGATGGCGACGTGTTCGGCATGCAGACCACGGAAGTGAATCCACCCCGCGCCGCCGCCTGGGTCCCCGTTGCGATGGTCTCCTTGGCCGACTGGCCGGGTTCCCGCAGGTGGACATGCAGATCGATCAGGCCCGGGCTAACCACCTTGCCACCGGCGTCGAACCTCGGAACACCGGCCGGCACTTGGGCCGATACCCCCGGTCCAGAGGCGGCGATCTTGCCGTCGCGGATCCAGACATCGCCGGTCAGATCGACACGGTTGGCGGGATCAACGATGCGGCCACCGGTGATGAGCAAAGAAGCGGGCGAATGCATCGGGCGCGAACGCTACAAGGAGCAGGTTTGACAACGCAAGCGCAGCACCGTATTCCACTGCGCGTTCGGACGCGGGTGTAGCTCAATGGTAGAGCGCTAGTCTTCCAAACTAGTTACGAGGGTTCGATTCCCTTCACCCGCTCCACTTCACTTCCACCGCCCACGAAAAATTGACGTGAACGGGCCGCATGACCTTCGAGCCAGTGAAAAACTCCTCGACACAATAATCAGTTTGACCGAGGTGGAGAGTGCGATTTTTCCCTGTTCGGTCCTCTTAGCCGCCGACTAAACCGCGATATCCTGGCTAAGCCGTCGTGGGCTTCAATGATCCCAAAAAACTGCTTTTCCCGGAATCCGGTCACCCGGAGGCGTTGCCAAGAAACGTTCTCGGCTCCGTGAGACGGGAACGCGAGGATGGCGCTTAAGGCCAAGATGAGAGCAGGCAAGCACACGTCGTTATGCTGAAATCCAAACCCGGACATGGATGTAAGAGTTCTTGGATCGGAGGAGACATTGCCGGATCAGGCCCGTCAGCACTGCAAGGGACTAGTGCCGAACGGTTGTGCGAACCTTCTGGACGAAAGCTCAAACCCCTCAACGAGCCTTGCCCTGCCTTGGTGTGACCAGTTGTATCGGTCTATGCGCCCATCCCCACGATTATTGCTCGTCGTGCTGTTTGGATTTTTCTGCGACACGCACGCTGCACCGCCTCCCTTCCGCGCCGGTGCTCACACCGTGGACATCTCGCCCACGAATTTCCCCGTGCGCGTGAACGCCATGTTCACCGAGCGCTCGGCGGACAAGGTCGTTGACCCGCTCTTCGCCAAGGCGCTCGCGCTCGATGACGGCACGACGCGTCTGGTCATGTGCGTCGTGGATACGTGCATGATGCCGCGCGACCTCATCGACCGCGCGAAAGCTGACGCCAGCAAGACCACGGGAATTCCCACTGAAAGAATGCTCGTCTCAGCGACGCACACTCACTCCGCGCCGTCAGCGATGGGCTGTCTCGGCAGCCGCGTGGATCCAAGCTACGCAGCGTTTCTGCCCGGGCGGATCACCGCAGCCATAGTCGGAGCAGTCGAGCGACTGGTTCCTGCGCGCATCGGTTGGGCGCAAATGGATGACTGGGAGCACACGTTCAACCGTCGCTGGATTCGTCGCCCCGACAAGATGCTCACCGACCCGTTCGGCCAGCGCAACGTGCGCGCGAACATGCATCCCGGCCACGAAAGCCTCGACGCCGTCGGCCCAAGCGGGCCGGTCGATCCGCAGCTCTCCGTGCTCGCCGTGCAGCGCGCCGACGGCAAACCGCTCGCGCTCCTCGCGAATTACTCGATGCACTACTACGAGTCCGCGCTGCTCTCCTCGGATTACTACGGACGCTTCGCGCGCCACGTCGCGACCATGCTCGGCGCGGACGACTCCTTCGTCGGCATCATGTCGCAAGGCACGAGCGGCGATCTGATGTGGATGGACTACGGCGCGCCCCGACGCCAGATCGGTTACGACGCTTACGCGAAGGAAATTGCCGAGCACGTCGCGGGCATGGTGCGCCGGATGAACTGGCAGGAGTCGGCTCCGCTGAAGATGGCCGAGCGCAAACTTGAACTCGGCTATCGCGTGCCCGATGAAAAGCGGCTCGCGTGGGCGCGCGAGATGGCCGCGAAACTCGGCGACAAGCTCCCGCAATCGCAGCCGGAGATCTACGCGCTCGAAGCCATTTACCTCCACGACCGCCCGCGCACGGAGTTGAAAGTTCAGGCATTGAGCATTGGCGGGCTCGGCATAACCGCACTGCCGAATGAAGTCTTCGCCCTCACCGGCCTCAAGCTGAAACAGCGCAGCCCGTTCGCGGCCACCTTTAACATTGAACTGGCTAACGGCGCCGAGGGCTACATCCCGCCGCCTGAGCAGCACAAGCTCGGCGGCTACACGACCTGGGCGGCGCGCACCGCTGGACTCGAGACCAACGCCGAACTGCGCATCGTCGAGACTGCGCTTGCGGTGCTGGAAGAAGTCGCGGGTCGTCCACGTCGCGCGCTGGGCGATGAGCGCGGCCCTTACGCTCGTGCCGTGCTTGATGGGAAGCCCGAGGCGTATTGGCGCTTCGAGGAGATGGTCATCCCCACCGCACGCGACGCGACTGGGAAGCACGACGCGACCTTCGAGGATGGCGTCGCGCTCTATCTGCCTGGTGCCGATGGTCGTGTCGGCCATCAACCGCCGCAACCGCCGGCGACGAATGCTTTCTCCGGCCCGCGCATCAATCGCGCCGCGCACTTCGCCGGTGGTCGCGTGCGCGCGAACGTGCCGCTTGGTGAGAATTACTCCGTCGAGCTGTGGTTGTGGAACGGCATGCCCGCGGACGCTCGCGACGTTGCCGGCTACGTCTTCTCGCGCGGCCCCGACCGCGATAAAGCTGCGCGCGGCGAACATCTCGGCATCGGCGGCACCTATCGCGCCGACGTCACCGGCAAGCTGATTCTGTTCAACGGCAACGAGCGCAATGAAGTGCTCGTGGGCCGCACCACGCCGGCGTTGCGCGCGTGGCATCACGTCGTGTTCGTCCGGGAAGGCGACAAGGTGCGCGTGCATCTCGATGGGCGGGCGGAGCCGGAGATATCCGGTGATTTCGCCCACACCGTGCCCGCAGGCGAGAACTCCCTTTTCATCGGCGGACGCAACGACGGCATGTTCAACTTCGAGGGGAAGATTGATGAGGTGGCGCTGTATCCGCGCGCACTCGCGGTCAGCGAAATCACCGCTCACTACAAGGCTTCGGCGCTCACGCCGCCCGCGACTCCAGTCGCTGCTGTGCGCGCCCCGGATTCGCCGCCGCTCTCGCCGGTCGAATCAATGCGCAAGATTCATTTCACTCCGGGCTTCGCCGTCGAACTCGTCGCCAGTGAACCGCTCGTGCTCGATCCCGTCGCCATCGACTGGTCGCCTGATGGACGCCTCTGGGTCGTGGAGATGGCCGACTATCCGCTCGGCCTGGATGGCAAGGGCAAGCCCGGCGGACGCGTGCGCGTGCTCGAAGACACGGACGGCGACGGGCGCTACGACAAGGCGACGTTGTTTGCGGATGGTCTCAGTTTTCCCACCGGCCTCCTGACGTGGCGCGCCGGAGTCATCGTCACCGCCGCGCCCGAGATTCTTTTCCTCCGCGACACCGACGGCGACGGCAAAGCGGACTCGCGCGAGGTGCTGGTCAGCGGATTGCTCGAAGGCAATCAGCAGTTGCGCGCGAATGGCCTGCGCTGGGGACTCGACGGCTGGGTGTATTGCGCGGCGGGTGGACATCATCGCGGTCACGGTGCGGGCAACAAGGTGCGTTCGACTCGCGCCGGCAAGGACGTGGCCGTCGGCGCGCTTGACTTCCGTTTCAAGCCGGACACGGGCGAACTGGAGCCGGAGAGCGGGCCGTCGCAGTTCGGCCGCAATCGCGACGACTGGGGCCACTGGTTCGGCACGCAGAATTCGCGTCCGCTCTGGCACTACGTCCTCGCGGACCGTTATCTGCGGCGCAACCCGCATGTCGCCGCGCCTGATCCCACGCGCCAAGTCGTAGTGCCGTTGAATCCGAAAGTGTGGCCGGTGAGTTCGCCGGAGAAACGTTTCCACTCCTTCGACAACGCCGGCCATTTCACCTCGGCGTGTGCGGGCATGATTTATCGTGACGAACTTCTGTTTGGCAAAAGCTCGCCCGGCGCAGACGAGATGCACGCCTTCACCTGCGAGCCGTTCCACAATCTCGTTCAACGCAATGTCATCACGCCGGACGGCGTGACCTTCGCCGCGCGTCGTGCCGACGGCGAGGAGCGCTCGGACTTTTTTGCGAGCGAAGACCGCTGGTGCCGCCCGGTCATGACGCGCACCGGTCCCGATGGCGCGCTCTGGGTCGTGGACATGTATCGCTACATGATCGAGCACCCGGACTGGCTGCCCGCCAACGGTCGCGCCGAGTTGCTCCCGCACTACCGGCTAGGCGAGGACAAGGGCCGCATCTACCGAGTCTTCCCCACCGGCACGCCGCCTCGCAAGATGACGCGGCTCGACAAGCTCAACACGACTGAACTCGTCGCAGCGCTGGACTCGCCCAACGAATGGCAGCGCGATAAAGCCCACATGATGTTGCTCTGGCGCGCGGAGAAATCCGCCGTTGCGCCGCTTACAAAACTCGCTGCTGAAAGCGTCAACCCACTCGCTCGTGTCCATGCGCTTTGCGTGCTTGATGGTCTGGGAGCGCTCCCCGCCGCCACGGTCATGCGTGCGCTTGGCTACTCGCATCCCGGCCTTCGCGAGAACGCGCTGCGGCTGGCGGAGAAGCACTCTTCGCCCGAAGTGATTGCCGCTGCCTTAAAACTGGTCGATGACCCTGACCCCAAAATTCGACTGCAACTCGCCTGCACGCTCGGCGAATGGACTGACCCGCGCGCGAGCGAAGCGCTGGGCCGTCTCGCCGCGGC
Source organism: Verrucomicrobiota bacterium (assembly GCA_038203875.1). GTDB lineage: Bacteria > Verrucomicrobiota > Verrucomicrobiia > Limisphaerales > CANJSG01 > CANJSG01. Next base: position 17,052 of record JBBRDN010000015.1, on the reverse strand, counting down.
GAACTACGGTGACAGCTTCGTCGTCGCCGCCCTGATGAGCTCCGCTGTGCCGCACACGCGTGCGTTGGTGGATGCCGCTGTGCGCGCAGGGGGTCCGGCGTTGGCGACCCTCTCCGAGCCGCTGGTAAATCTCACGCTGGGCTTGAATGAGCGCGATGCGCTGGCCGCCTTGCTGGCGCCGACTCTCACTGCGGACCAGGCGGCCTTCACCGCCGTGCAGATGATCGCGTTCAGCCAGTTCCTCGACACGCTCGCGCGGCGCAAGACAGCGCTCGCCACACTAGCGATGGGTGATGATGCACTCGCCAAACAGCTCGCCCCTGCCGAATCGCTTTTCAGCGCCGCGAAGAAAATGGCCGCCGACGAATCCCAACCCTTCACCGCCCGCGCCGTAGCCGCCAATCTGCTCGCGAAGTCTCCGTCGCGCCGCGCCGTCACACTCGCTCTGCTCTCCGGCTGGCTCGCCCCGCGCCAACCCGCCGAACTTCAGCGCGCTTCCATCAATGCCATGGCCATGACGGCGGATGCATCAATTCCCGGCACGTTGCTCGACGCCTGGCCATCGTTCTCGCCCGAGACGCGCCTCGCCGTGCTCGACGCTTTGTTCTCGCGTGAGCCGTGGACCTTCGCCCTGCTCGAACACGCGCAGAAGGATGGAACGCCCACGTTCGACGCCACGCGTCGGAGTCAGTTGCTCAAGCACTCGTCGGCGCGGGTCCGCAATCTCGCGGGGAAGGTGTTCAACACAGCGGCCGCTTCGTCCCGTGCAAAAATCATTGAGCAGTTCCAGCCCGCGCTCCATCTCACCGGCAACGCGGCGCGCGGTGAAGCTGTCTTTACCAAGCTTTGTATCACCTGCCACAAACACGGCGCCGTCGGGAACGAGGTTGGCCCGGACCTCCGCTCAGTGGCGGGGCATGCGCCGGAGAAGTTGCTCGCGAACATCCTCGATCCCAGCGCCGATGTGCAGCCCGGCTTCCACGCCTACCATTGCCGCCTCGCGGATGGCACCGAGCTCTACGGACTCATCGCTGCCGAGACGGGGAACAGCATCACCTTCAAACTCGCCGACGCCACCACGCGTGTAGTGCTTCGCACAGACATCGCCGAATTGCGCGGGGCAAACGTCTCGCTCATGCCCGAGGGACTCGAGGCCGGGCTGAGTCATCAGGACATGGCCGACCTGATTCAAACCCTGCGCGCCACTCCTCCGGCGCCATGAACGGGCTCCTGCCGCGACCCCGCTCTCAAAGTAGGCGTTCGACCGGGATCAGAGCGCTTCTCCGATTTTGCCGGTAAATGGCGAACTGCCCGTTCAATCTCCAGCCATCCATGAAAGCCCTGCTCGTTCTGATTGCCGCCTTCGGCCTTTGCCGCCCTTCGACGCAAGCGGCGGACAAGCCCAACATCGTCTACCTGCTCGTCGACGACCTCGGATATGCGGACTGCGGGTTCATGGGCTGCACCGACATCCGCACGCCCCACATCGACAAGCTCGCGAAGGAAGGCACGATCCTGAGTTCGTTCTACGTGCAACCCGTCTGTTCGCCCACACGGGCCGCCTTGCTGACAGGTCGTTACGCGACCCACACCGGCGTCTATACCGTCGTTCGTCCGGGGGCGCCGTGGGGTTTGCCCCTCGCGGAGCGGACGCTGCCGCAGGCATTGAGGGAGGCCGGATACCAGACGGCCATCTGCGGCAAGTGGCACCTGGGTGAATTCCATCCGGACTACACGCCAACGCGCCGCGGATTCGACCAGCAGTATGGGCACATGTTCGGAGCGATCGATTACTTCACCCACATCCGCGACGGCAAACACGACTGGTATCGCAACGACAAGCCTTCGACGGACGAAGGCTATTCGACCCATCTCGTGGCGAAGGACGCCTGCCGGATCATCCGCGAAAAGCCGGCCGGCAAGCCGCTGTTCCTCTACGTGCCCTTCAACGGCATCCATGGTCCGCATCAGGTTCCAGAGAGCTACAAGGCTCCCTACAGAAGCCTGCCCGAGCCGCGTCGCACCATCGCCGGCATGCTCGCCGCCGTGGATGAAGCCATTGGGCAAATCACGGCAGCGCTCGACGCAACCGGGATCCGCAAGGACACGCTGATCATTTTCTCCAGCGACAACGGCGGACCCAATCCGGGCAAGGTGACGATGAACACGCCGTTGCGCGCCGGCAAAGGCACCATCTACGAAGGAGGCATGAGGGTCTGCGCCTTTGCCAATTGGCCCGGACATATCGCCGCCAATTCGACCAACCGGGAACCGATGCACGCCGTCGACTGGTATCCAACCCTGCTCAAACTTGCAGGAGCCTCGAGCGAGCAGACTCTGGCTCCTGACGGCCTCGACATCTGGCCGACGCTGGTCAAAGGCGCAAAGTCGCCGCACGACGCGATCCTGCTTATGGGCACGGTCCCGGGCAAAGCCGCCATCCGGATCGGCGATTGGAAACTGCTCGTCAACGCCAGCGAAAAGGATGCGGAGGAGGCGACGGCGGACGACGGAAAATCCTCGGGAGGCGTGGAGCTCTACAACCTCACAGACGACATCGGCGAGAGGAACAATCTGGCCGCCTCGAGGCCTGACAAGGTCAAGGAACTGCGAACCCGTCTCGCCATGTTTCTTAAAGACGCCGCACCGCCCGGCAACTCCGTCGCGCAGGCCGCTGCCGGCAAGAAATCAAAGAAGAAACAACCATGATGAAACGCGATGAGCCGGTCGGCGACATTCTCGCCCGGTCCGATCAAACAAGGGCGCTTCTCCCGACCATAGAATGAAAGTCTTCCTGCTCCTGCTGTTGGTGACCCTGGCCACTGTCGGCCCGGTCTCCGCATCCGGGAAACCCAATATCCTGCTCATCCTCGCCGATGACCTCGCGTGGTCGGATCTCGGGTGTTATGGGAGCGAGATCAAGACACCGCACCTCGATGCGCTGGCGAAGGACGGGCTCCGGTTGACGCAATTCTACAACTCGGCCCGTTGCTCGCCCACCCGCGCGAGCATCCTAACCGGGCTGCACCCGCATCAGGCGGGTTTTCCGAACCTGAGCGGCGCCTTGCCGAAGAACTCCGCGACCATTCCAGAAGTGCTGAAGCCCGCCGGCTACCGGAGCTACATGGTGGGCAAGTGGCACCTCAACCAGAACAATCCTCCGACGGAGCGGGGCTTCGACGAGTTCTACGGGATGCTCGGCGGCTACAATTCGTGCTGGCAGGAAGACCCGTTCTACACACGCTGGCCGAAGGGACGACCGAAGCGGATTTATGCGAAGGATACGTTCTACTCGACGGATGTGTTTTCGGACTACGCCATTGATTTCATCACCGACGGCCAGAAAAGCGGCAGGCCATGGTTCATGTATCTCGCCTTCAATGCGCCCCACTTTCCGCTGCACGCGCCGGAGGCGGACATCGCGAAGTATGAGGGGCTTTATTTTGAGAAAGGGTGGGACCACATCCGCGAAGATCGACTCGCCCGGATAAAGAAACTCGGCCTCGTGCCTGGCTACCTCGTGCTCACGCCGCGGAGCAATGTGCCGGCGAACAAGTTCAACATGCAGACCGGCTGGGCCGACAAGGACAACCCCGCATGGGATTCACTTCCGGAGGATCGCCGCCGCGACCTTGCCCGGCGAATGGCGGTGTATGCCGCGATGGTGGACCGCATGGATGCCGCCATCGGACGCGTTATGGCGCACTTGAAGACGACGGGGCAGTTCGACAACACCGTCGTCTTTTTCCTCAGCGACAACGGCGCATGCGCCGAATGGGATCCGTGGGGCTTCGACAAGACCAGCGGACCGCAAAACGTGCTCCACGCCGGCGAGGACCTGAAGACGGTTGGCGCGCCGGGAAGCTACGTGAGCTACGGAAGCGGCTGGGCCAATGCGTGCAACACGCCGTTCCGCCTCTACAAGCACTACAACCACGAAGGCGGCATACGTTCGCCATTCATCGTTCATTGGCCGGCTGCATTGAAGGCCAAGGGGCTCGCGTCGGGACCGGGCTACATCACCGACTTCATGCCCACGATCTGCGCGCTTGCCGGCGCGACGTATCCGAAGGATCGCGCGGGCATTGCGATTCTACCCCAGGAAGGCATCAGCCTGTTGCCGGCGTTCCATGGTGAGCCGTTGCCGAACCGTCCGATCTTCATCGAGCATGAAGGCAACCGCAGCATCCGAGACGGCGACTGGAAGCTTGTCGCACTTCAGAACACGCCCTGGGAGCTATACAACGTCGCCAACGACCCGACGGAGATGAACGACCACGCCGCGAAAGAGCCGCAGCGGGTGGTTGCAATGGCGAAAGCGTGGGACGAGTGGGCCGAACGTTGCATCGTGGTCGAGAAGCGCGCCGCCAAACCGATTCGACAAGCACAGGCCGGTTCTCCCGACAACCCACAGATCGCCAACCAGCCAATCACCATCCGCTGCGACGTGGAGACGACGGTCAAGAACGGAGTCATCCTCGCGCAAGGCGGAAAACAGCACGGCTACGCGTTGCATCTCAAGGACGGCCGCCTCGTATTCACCGTCCGCATCGACGGAAAACCCACCGCGATTACTTCGCCCGCCGAAATGCAGGAAAAGGTGTCCATCACCGCGACGCTCCGAGCAGGCGGATTGATGGGCCTCACCGTGAACGGCACGCGGGTTGCCACGGGTCAGGCGCCCGGGCTCATCCCAAAGCAACCGCAGGACGTCCTCTCCATCGGCGAGGATGCCAGGACCGCAGTCGGCGACTATGAAGCTCCCAATCCGTTGAGCGGAAAGATCACGAACATCGGCATCCTCACCCAATGAACCCATGAAGAGCCTCGTTTTGTTCGTCTTGCTCGGGCTCGCCGTCCATCGATGCGAAGGAGCGGAGTCCGCCAGCGCCAGACCCAACATCCTCGTCGTCCTCGCGGATGATTTTGGCTGGGGCGATGTGAGCTGTTACGGCGGGAAGGTGCCGACCCCGGCGCTCGACCGGATGGCGAAGGAAGGCACGCGCTTCACCCAGTTCTACGTGGCCTCGCCGATTTGTTCTCCCTCGCGCTGCGGCATCATCACGGGGCAGCAGCCGGGCAAATGGCGCATCACCAGTTTTCTCCAAACTCGCAAGGGCAACCGCGAGTGCGGACAGGCGGACTTCCTCGATCCCGCCGCGCCGTCGTTGCCGCGCACGTTGAAGGCCGCCGGTTACGCCACCGCGCACATCGGCAAGTGGCACCTGGGCGGCGGACGTGATGTGACGAATGCCCCGAAGTTCGCCGCCTACGGTTACGACGTCGGAATGGGCACCTACGAAAGCCCGGAGCCGCATCCCGACATCACCGGGACGAACTGGATCTGGTCGCCGCAGGACAAGGTGAAGCGCTGGGACCGCAGCGCCTGGATGGTCGACCGCACCGTGGACTTCATTCGCGCCCACACGAACCAACCATGTTTCGTGAATCTTTGGTTTGATGACACGCACACGCCGTGGGTGCCAAAGGACGACGGCGCCGGACCGAACACGCGCAAGAGCTACACCGCCGTGCTCAAGGAGATGGACCGCCAAATTGGCCGCCTGCTCGACGCCCTGCGCACGACTGACCCTTCGCGGCCCACGCTGGTGGTCTTCTTTGGAGACAATGGACCGCTGCCGACCTTCGGGCAGGAGCGGAGCGCCGGGCTGCGCGGCAGCAAGCTCAGTCTCTACGAAGGCGGCATCCGCGTCCCGTGCATCGTCTGGCAGCCCGGAGTGGTTCCTGCGGATCGCGTCGATGCGACAAGCGTCTTCACCGCGTGGGATCTGTTTCCGACTCTTTGTGCGCAGGCCGGCGTGGCCTTGCCAAAGGACTTTGTGGGCGACGGTGAAGACTTCTCCAGATCGTTCCGAGGTGACGCTGTAAGTCGTGCCAAGCCGTTGTTCTGGGAATACGGACGGAACAACACGTCGTTCTCCTATCCCGCAGGCGTTAACCGCAGTCCCACCGTCGCGATGCGTGAGGGTCATTGGAAACTGCTCGTGAACGCCGACGGCACCGGAGCCGAACTCTACGATCTTGCGGCCGATCCAAACGAAACCAAGAACCTCGCTTCCGCCCATCCCCCGGTCGCGGCGTCGATGAAAGAAGCGGCATTGAAATGGCGGGCCTCCTTGCCGACTCCTCTGCCAACCCCATAACCCCATGCGTCTCATCTTCCTCATGCTGACGTCGCTGCTCCTGGCTTCATCGTGCAAATCGACGATGGCGGCCGCATTGCGCGTCCTCATTACCAGCGACTCCGAACCCGTTCGAACACTCTATGCGGCGGCTCTGAAGTCCGGCGGCGCGGCCGTTTCCACGGCGCCTACAGCGGACGCGAACGCCCTCGCCACTGTCGACGTCGTGTTGCTGCACAGGGGCGGATTCACGCCGCTGTCACCCGATGCGCAGGGCGCGCTCGCCGCGTTCAGCGAACGGGGCGGCGGCATCGTCGCGGTGCATGGAGCCGTCGCGGCGGGAGATGCCGCCTGGGGCAAAGCCAACCTCGGCGGCGCTTGGAATCCCGAGTCGAGCCGGCGTTTCACCAGCCGGATGATGCTCAACGTGCGGACCGATTCGCATCCCATCGTCCGCGAGTCCTCGTCCTTCGACGTCGAGGACGAGACGCTTTACGACCTCGCGTTGGCTGAGGACGTGTTTGTCCTCGGTTCAGCCTTCACACCCAAGGTCACCAACGCCCGCAACACGAAACGCGCGGAACAGGAGAAGCAGAGCATCAAGGACGCCCGCGCCTCGGTCTACGACATCCAACCCCAGATGTGGGCGTTTGAAGGCGCCAAGCATCGTGCCGCCGTGTTCCTTCAGGGCGCGGAGGGAACGCTGCACCACCCGAGCATCCGCAGCTTTGTTCTCCGGGCCGTGGCGTGGACCGCGCGGCGGGAGCCGGTGGACGGGCTTTGCTCGAAGGCCGACCTGGCGACGTTGCGCTACCCGCCGGGCGGACCGCTCAGCCCCAGCAACGCGGTGGATCAGTTTCAAATGCTGCCCGGCTTCAAGGCCACGGTCATCGCCTCCGAGCCTTTGATCAACAAACCCATCGCCGCCCAATGGGATGCCCGTGGTCGACTGTGGATCGCCGAGACCCCCGAGTATCCTAACGGCCGTCGCACGCTCAACGCCGACGCGTGGAAGGAGGGCGGCGTGCTCGATCCCGGCCGCTACGACCGGCCGGCCAGGGACCGCATCAGCATCCTCGAGGACACCGACGGCGACGGCGTCGTGGACAAAAAGACCGTGTTCCATGAAGGCCTCGAGCTGATCACCGGCTTCTGCATGCACCGCGACGGCGTCATCGTCGTGGCCCAGCCAAACATGGTCTGGCTGCGCGACACGGACGGGGACAACAAGGCCGACAAGGAGATCCCGCTCTACGGCGGCTTCACTCCGGGCGACACGCACTTCGTCGCCAACCACTTCATCCCCGCGCCGGACGGATGGATCTACGCCAGCACGGGCAGCGGCGCGACCGTGACGAAACCCGGCACCGGCGAAATCCTCGCGAAGACATCGCCCGGCTTGTTCCGCTTCAAGGCGGACGGCACCGCCGTAGAACAGGTCGCGTCGCAAGGTGGCAACACCTTTGGCGCGGAGGTCACCAGCGACATGGAACTGTGGCACGGCAAGGCCACCAGCGGAAATCCGCTCCAGCATGTCGTCCTTCCCGAGTGGGTGCTGGCCCGCGCGGGGGCCACCGCGGCCAAGAGCATGAACTCGGTCAACCCCGGCAGGACCGTCGCCCGGACCGACCTTCCGACCCGTGCACCGTTGATGCAGATCGACCAGGTGGGCCGTTACAGCGCGGCCTGTTCGTCGCTCGTCTACGAAGGCGGTGCCTGGCCTCCCGAATACGACGGCCTGATCTTCGTGACCGAGCCGATCCTCGACATCATCCACCACGAGCGCCTGTCGCCCGTCGGCCCGACCTTCAAGGGCGGGCTTGTCATCGGGAACAAGGAGTGGCTCCGGTCGCGCGATCATTACTTCACGCCGATCGATGTGACCATCGGGCCCGACGGCGCCATGTATGTGCTGGATTTCTATACCCCCGTCGTCGCGCATAACGACACGCGCGGCCCCCAGCACAGCAAGTCCGGCGCATCCGTCCGACCGGACCGCGAGCACTACTTCGGCCGCATCTACCGGATCCAGCACGATGCGGCGACCAAGCTGACGGTGCCTGATTTGTCCAAAGCCAACGCCACCGAGCTGGTCGCGGCGTTCCGTCATCCCAACCGCGTCGTGCGCTTCAACGCCATCCGCGTCCTCATGGAGAAAAGCGATACGCTGGCCGCCCAGGCAACGCCCGCGCTCACTTCGATGGCGGCCAATGAGCCCTTCGCCGTCGCAAGGATCCTCGCCTTGTGGTCGCTGCATCGGCTCGGAAAACTTCCCCCGCAGACACTGTCGGCCGCCATCCGCGCAACCGACGTCGGCGTGCGCAAGAACGCCCTGCTCATCGCGGAAGCCGGACATATCGCGCTGAACGGATCCGATGCCACCGCCGCCCTGAACGACCCGGACGCCCGTGTCCGCCTTACCGCACTGAGGGCCCTCAGCGGAGCGCCGCTCGATCCCGAGGCCGGTCCGGCGTTGCTCGCCGTCCAATCGAAGCTGGACGATGCGTGGTCCAAGGCCGCCGCCGCCGCGGCTTCCGCGAACAATCCCGGTCCGCAACTGCTCCCTCTCCTCCGGGGCCGGGAACGCGTGAATCCCAACACCGACCTTGCCCGCTCATTGGCGGCATCGGTGGCCAACAACGGAAACCCGTCCGTGATGCTGGAGGTGGCGCAAGCCGCCGCCCGGCACGCCACCCTCGGAGCGGTCGTGCTGGCCGAGCTAAGCCGGCGTCCATCCGCTCCTCCCGCCGACACGGCGGCTGTCGCGAACGCCATGCGCATCGTCGTTACGTCGGAAAACCGGGCTCTCGCGGCCGCGGGACTTCCCCTCGCCGTCGCCTGGGGCCAGGGCACCGCGCTCAAGGCCGAGATCGCCAAGCTCGTCGACGAACTACTTTCTCAAAGCCGGGATATCTCCGAAACGCCCGAGGCCCGCGCGGCCAGCGTTCGTTCCTTGCTCGGCGCCCGTGGAGCGGTCCCCAACATCATGCCGGCCATTCTGGCCATGGTGCGCCAACCCCAACCGGAAGCGTTCCGTCGCGAACTGGTCGCGGCGATCGTCGCCACGGGTGAACCGGCCGTCGGCACCACGCTGGCCGATGTTTTCCCCAACTGGCCGACCACGGCCCGCGAGATGGCCTTCAACGCCCTCGTCAGCCGGCCGACCTGGACCGCCCTCCTTCTCGACAGACTGGAGACCAAGAAGGTTGAGCCGGCCGCCCTCGGCCCGACCCTGATGTCTCGGCTCTCATCCCATCCCGACGCCGCGACCTCCCAGCGCGCCCGCGCACTGCTCTCCGCCTTGGGCAGCGGAGCCAATCCCGCCAAGGACGAGATCATCAACCGGCTCCTCCCCGTCGTAGACGCGCCCGCCAATGCCGCGAAAGGAAAGGATCTGTTCGTCGCAAATTGCGCGACTTGCCACCGGATCGTCGGACAGGGTTTCGAGCTCGGGCCGGATCTGGACGGCATCGGTTCGCATCCGGTGGCCGAGCTCCTGGTCCACATCATCGACCCAAACCGGATGGTCGACGATGAACACCGCACCTGGAACATCACGCTGAAGGACGATACCCAATACTCGGCTCTCATCGCCGGCGAGAACTCCGCCAGCGTCAAGATCCGGATGGCCGGCGGCGTGACCATGGACTTGAAGACATCCGACATCACCACGCGAACCAAGGTGGCCAATTCGCTCATGCCCGAAGGCCTTGAGGCCTTGGGTGGAGAATCGCTTCGTGACATCGTCGGCTACATCCAAAGCCTCGCACCGAAACCCACGCCGAGCGCGCAAACTCCGGGAACTCCCCGCCGTTAAACTCCTACCGAATCTGACGAACACGCAGGCCGCATTGGCTGCAGGGCCCATTTCCGTCCCTCAACTGGATTCCCTTCCAGGCCGACGTCTCACTACAGCAGCGTGACCACGTTCATCGAAAAGCCTGAAGCCACCCGAAGCCTGAGCATCCTCAATCTGGAGGACGACCGGGAGTTCGCCGGCGTCCTGAAGTTGCATCTGGAACATCACGGACATTCCGTGAAATCCGTCTCAAACGGCTCCGAAGGCCTGAAGCTCATCATGCACGAGGACTTCGACGTCATCATCTGCGACCTGATGATGCCGCAAGTCGCCGGCAATATGTTCTACGTGGCGGTCGAGAAATCGAAGCCGCACCTGACGAACCGTTTCATCTTCGTGACCGGATACGGCAGCGAACCCAAGGTGGAGCAGTTCCTCAAGAGCAGCGGCCAGAAGCACCTGTGGAAGCCCTTCTCGCCTGCAGACCTGTTGCGCGCCATCGACGAAGTCATCCGCTCCCGGAAGGCCTGAGCGAAATCGTTCCGCGCTCTTGGCAGGAGACCTGTTCCGGTGTTTGCTCCCGCCATGTCGAGTTCCTCCCTTAAGATCGCCTGGGCAGCGGCCAGCGTCAGCGCCGCGGCGGCCGTCGGTGTCTGGGTCTATGCCAATGATCCGGTGAGACAGGCGGACGTCACCCTGCTCCGCGAGACCTCCGAGGAAGCCCGCCGCCTCGATGCCGAGAACAAGAAGCTATCGGCTACGATGCCGAAGGACGAAGAGATCACCGCGCTCCGACGGACCAACGCTGAGATGCTCCGCATCCGCACCGAGACCCTCCAAGGCCGCCGCGATACAGCGGCGCTCAATCGTTCGACCAACGCCCAACCAGCCGCAGCCGCTCCGGAGCTCGCAGATCTCTCCACCGAAAACCAGCGACTCCGAGCCGAAGCTCTCTCGCTCGTGAACCGGGCGGCAGCCGTCCCGACCGAGGTGGCCGTGACCGCCGCGGGTCCGGTCCGGTCCTCCGCAGCGGATTCCGGCCGCATAATGCTCGAGATGATGCGCCGCCTCCGTGAACAGGGTGCCGATCCCGAAACCATCCGGGCGACTGCCGGCGCCCTTCGGAAATACGTGCAGGAAAACGGGACCTCCCCGGCCAGCCCGGCCGACCTTTCCAAATACCTGCCGGCCGACATCCTCGAAAAACTGAAGGGCGAATCCTTCGAGCTCGTGCAGAAGAACGCCGACGGCACCACCTACCTTTCCACGAACGCCACGGGCATCGTCATCCGCAAAGAGAGTCCCAAGCCCTGATCCCCTTCCCGTCATGCGCCTCATCTGGATTCCCATCCTCCTCATCGTCGCCTCCCTTTCGTGGGCGGGCCTTAGCCTGTCGGAACATCTCAAGACCACCGCCGAAGCAAACAAGCTCAGCGCGCTCGGCGGCGATCTTGCGAAGATCCGCCAGCGCAACCTCGATCTCAAAGCCGGTTCCGGGCTGCAGGCCGAAGTCGACCGCCTCAAGAAGGAGAACGAAGGCTTCGACGAAGCGAAGAAGGAGAACGAGAAGGTCATGGCGGAAAAAGCCGAGACCGACAAACGAGTCAGCGAGCTCAAGAAGACCCAGATCGAGGTTCGTCGAGAAAAGCTGGCGTCCGAAAACCAGCAGCTTCAACAGCGAACCAAGGAAGCGCAGTCCGCCGCGTTCGCGAGCACCCAACAAGCCTGCTTCCAGATGATGAAGCAGATCCAGGGCGCCAAGGAGCAATGGGCCCTGGAAAACCGTAAGGACGCCACCGGCCTGCCCACAGCCGAAAACCTGGCTCTTTACTTCAAGGGCATCCAATTCAAATGCCCCGGCGGCGGAACCCATACGATCAACTACGTCGGCCAGCTCCCCATCTGTTCGGTCCACGGGTCGCTGGCTGAGGCGCGGTGATCGGTTTACCGGCAAGCCTGTCCGTCAAAATCAGCCTTCCCTTTTGTCTCCTCGTTCCTAAATTCACGCGTCTTTTTTGTGCCCACCACCTGTCAATAGAATCTATGGCCGCTGATACCTCCGTCGTCGCGAAAGTCGAACTTCCGCCACTCGTTCCGCAGAAGCTCAAGTCCAAGCTCGCGCCCACCCCGGGCAAACCGCGTTACACCACTACGGTCAAGAACGCCGCCGGTGCCGACGTGACGATCGGCTGCCCCAAGGCCACCCGCGGCCTCGTCGCGCTCATGGACGTCCATGCCGTTGTCGGCGGTGCAGCCTGCCATTGGGGCGGTCCTGCGGCCTTCGCCGAGGTCAACTCCGCCATCCACGGCCTGATGTTCAGCGTCACCGGCCGCCAGTGGCACGAAGCCTACAACTTCGTCAACGACGCCGGCCACGCCGAGAACGGCATCTACGCCCTGCGCGCCAACTACGGCTTCGATGGCACCACTTTCGATTCCCTCAAAGGCTTCCGCTCCGTCGCCAGCAAGCTGACCGGCCACGGCGAATCGCATCTCAACCCCGAGGGCGTCCTCCTCTCCAACGGCCCCCTCGGTTCCGCGCTTCCGCAGGCCCAGGGCCTGGCCATCGGCGACAAGCTCGCGCACAACGACCGCGTAACCATCGCCGTCGTTTCCGACGGCGCCTCGATGGAAGGCGAAGCCAAGGAAGCGTTCGCCGCCATCCCCGGTCTCGCCGGCAAGGGCCGCGTGAACCCGTTCGTCATGATCGTGTCCGACAACGACACCAAGCTCTCCGGCCGCATCACGAAGGATTCCTTCTCCATGCAGCCCACGTTCGAGGCGCTGGCTGTTCTCGGCTGGGATGTCCGCAAAGTCGCCAACGGACATGATCTTCAGGCCGTGTTCCTCGCCGTCGAAAAGGCCGTGGCCGACGCCAAGTCCAATCCTTCAAAACCCGTCGCCATCTGGCTAAAGACCATCAAGGGCTACGGCGTCAAGTCCACCGAGGAGAACGCCGCCGGCGGCCACGGTTTCCCGCTCGCGAACGGCGAGAAGATTGTTCCCTTCGTCGATGAAATCTTCGGCGGCCAGACTCCGGACGAGTTCAAGACGTGGGCCGCTTCCCTCCGTGCTGACTGGGAAAAGTCCGAGGCCGCCAAGAAGGCGAAGGCCGAATCCGCCGCCGCCAATCCCACTCCCGCCGCTCCGGTGGTGAAGAAGGACAAAGTCCAGGCCGGTCTCTCCGCCGGCGCGATCAAGGCCGCGATGGAAGGCTACCCGGTCTATTCCGTCAGCGCCGACGTGCAGGGTTCCACCGGCATCAGCACCTTCCAGAAGGCCACCGGCAATTTCATCGAGGTCGGCATCGCCGAGTCGAACATGATCAGCACCGCCGCCGGCCTCTCCAAGGTCGGCTTCATCCCCATCGTGGACACCTTCGGCCAGTTCGGCGTGACCAAGGGCAACCTCCCGCTCACGATGGCCGCGCTCTCGCAGGCACCCGTCATCGCGATGTTCTCGCACGTCGGTTTCCAGGACGCGGCCGACGGCGCCAGCCATCAGGCCACGACTTACTTCGCCGCCGTCAGCGCCATCCCGCACACCGTCGTCATCGCCCCGAGCTGCGCCGATGAAGCGGAGGCGTTCATGTATCAGGCGATCAAACGCATTGGCGACGAGCGCAAAGCCGGCCATGACGGCGAGTCCGTCGTCTTCTTCGTTGGCCGCGAGAACTACCCGGTCCGTTGGGTCGAAGGCTCGACCTATCCCTGGGGTAAGGCGCAGGTCATTCAGGAAGGCACCGATGTCGTCCTCGTCGGCTCCGGCGTGCTCTTCAACAAGGCTCTCGAAGCCGCGAAGATCCTCGCCTCGAAGGGCAAGTCCGCCACGGTCATCAACAACCCCTTCATTAACACCGTGGACGTCGACACCATCGGCGCTGCGGTGAAGAAGGCCGGCGGACGTCTAGTCACCATCGAGGACCACCAACTCATCTGCGGCATGGGCGCGCAGGTCAGCCACGCCCTCAGCAACGCCAGCATCGCCCATCGCGTGAAGAGCCTCGGCATCAAGAACGAGTTCGGCCAGAGCGCCTACATGGCCGAGGAACTCTACGTGAAGCACGGCCTCACCGGCCCCAAGATGGCCGAAGCCGCGCTGGAACTGATCGGCTAAAGCGTAGGTCAAGAATCCCCTTCAAAGCGAAGCCCCGCCGGAGCAATCCGGCGGGGTTTTGCTATTCCCACGAAGGACCACCTGAGCGGCTCAGGATTGCTCTCGCTCGAGCGCCCGTTCAATGCGGCGATCCGGCACCAGCCAGATGAGCGCGACCGACAGATACAAGAGCGTCGAAATCCACGGGCTGACGAACGCGAGCAGGATGGCAACGACATAGAGGAGCGGTGAAAGCTTCCCTTTCCAATCCTTGCCCACCGCCGCCGCCAGCAGGGAATCCGGTCCCTGACGGGCTATGATGGACCGTTGCAGGATCAGGTAGGCGATGGCCGCCATCAGCAACACGAAGCCGTAAGCCGCCGTTGGTGTCGGGGCGACATGGTTCTCCCCCATCCATCCGGTCGCGAACGGAAGAAGCGAAAGCCAGAACAGCAGATGCAGGTTCGCCCAGAGCACTCCGCCGGAAACCTGCCGGACGCAATGGAACATGTGGTGGTGGTTGTTCCAGTAGATGCCCACGTAGATGAAGCTGAGCAGATAACTGAGGAACACAGGCAACAACGTCTTCAACCCGGCCAGCTCGGTCGTGTGCGGGACCTTCAGCTCCAGCACCATGATCGTGATGATGATGGCGATGACTCCATCGCTGAATGCTTCAAGCCGGTTCTTTTCCATGGCGGAACATTAGTCGAAACAGCAGACAGGCCACAATCGCGGCGGCAAATCAGCGGACTCTGCATTTCCACCAAATGGCGAATCCCACAGCTGCGGGCACGGCGAAGACGATTAGAAAGACGGGCAATTCCTCGTTCACAGAATACCCAGCCCTGGCCACACCGACCCACATGTTGACGCCTGCACCCAACAACCAAAGCGGAAGAAAGACCAAGGATGCTTTCGCCACAGACTTTCCGCCGCCGAAGAATCTTCCAATCAACAGGCAGACGGCAAGAAGGGCGAATCCACCTGCCACGACAAGAACGGTGTGCATGGCTCAGTTGAACCCGCAGCCCTTCACGTTCGTGCGGATGCGGACGAAGTGCATGTCGGCCGTGATGTAGAGCGTCGAGCCATCGTCGCCAAAGGCGCAGTTGGCCGTGGCTTCGCCGGTCGCGAGGGTGCCGAGGTGTTTCCCCTTTGGCGAAATGACGAGGACGCCGCCGGGGCCCGTCGCCCATAGGTTGCCGGACTTGTCCACCTTCATGCCGTCGGGCGATCCCTTGGAACCGGGCTTCTTCAGAGGGTTGGCATCGAAAAAGACGCGGCCATTGGCCACCAAGCCGTCGGGCTGGACGTCGTAGGCCATGATGACCGGGTTGTTTCCGTCGGACACGGCCACGTAGAGCAGCTTCTCATCGGGCGAGAACGCGAGGCCGTTGGGAAAAGTCAGGCTGTCGGTCAGCAGCGTGACCTTTCCGTCAGGCTGGAGGCGGTAGACGCCGTTGAACGGGATCTCCTTCTTCGGATCGGCGTTGTTCTTCTCCAAGCCGTAGGGCGGATCGGTGAAGTAGATGTCGCCGTTCGATTTCACGACGAGGTCGTTCGGGCTGTTGAAGCGTTTGCCCTGGTAGTTCGTCGCCAACGCGGTGAACCGTCCGTCCTTTTCACGGCGCGCGATCTGGCGGTCTCCGTGCTGGCAGAGCAAAAGCCGTCCCTGCTTGTCCGTGGTCAGGCCGTTGGAACCCGGCTCGCCGCCACGCGGCACGCTGCCGGTGTAGCCGCTGGGCTTGAAGGCGACCTGCACGCCGGACGAAGGCTTCCAGCGGTAGACCGTGTTCTCCGGCACGTCCGAGAAGAACACGGACTTTTCCGCCGCAATCCAAATCGGGCCTTCAGACCAGTTGAAGCCGCTGCCGAGCACCTCCATCTGCGCGCCAACGGGCAGAAGAGCGTCGAGTGCGGAATCGAGCCGCTCTACTGTGCCGAGTGTTTTCTGAGCCGGAGGGAAAGCCGTCGGAGGAACGGACTGGCAACCGGTGATCATTCCGGCCAAGGCGGCAACGGAGGAGAGAAGGGCGAAGCGTTTCATGCGGTGCTTGATCCTAGGAAGGATCGCGGCGACTCCGCAAGCTGCGGCATTTTTCTTGGAACCGGGTCACCCGCCGACGAAACCTTCGCCATGCCTTTCCGCACGATCGAGCTTTCCGATCCTACCCTGACGCCGCCGGGTTTTCACTGGATCACCGTCCAATCCCCTGCCCTGCGCCAACGCGTCGACCTGACGGTCTACGTGCCGACGACCGCCGATCCGACAGAGCCGCTGCCCACGGTCACGCTGCTACACGGCGTCTACGCCAGCCATTGGGCCTGGGCCTTCAAGGGCGGCGCGCACGAAATCGTGGAGAGGCTCGTCCGTGAGCAACGAATTCCACCGATGGCGCTCTTGATGCCATCGGACGGTCTGTGGGGCGATGGCTCCGCTTACATGAAGCACGCCGACCGCGACTACGCGTCGTGGATCGTCGACGAAGTTCCCGAAGCCGCCGGACAAACCGACGCGCGCTTGATTGGCGGGCCGCGCTTCATCACCGGACTTTCCATGGGCGGCTTCGGCGCGTTGCGGCTGGGAGCGCTGCATCCGGAGACGTTCAGCGCGTTCAGCGGCCTGAGCAGCGCGACGGACCTCTCGCAACTGGAGGAACTGTGCCGCAAATCCGGCTTCCAATACGACTTGGCCAAGGGCCAGCCAAAGTCCGTTCTGGACGCGATGCTGGCCAATCGCGACCGGCTCCGTCCGTTCCGCTTCGACTGCGGTGTGGACGACTTCCTCATCGAACCCAACCGTCAGCTCCACCGCGATCTCACCGCAGCCGGCATCGGACACGGCTACGTCGAGAACCCCGGCGAACACACCTGGCCCTATTGGCAAAAGCACCTCGGCGACTCGCTGAGGTTTTTCGCGCAGGTCCTGGCCCGAAGCGTCTGATTGCGGTGTTCCGCACGATGGGACAGGTTCTGCGGGATGTTCCCCATCTCCCTTAAACCACCGCTTAC
>JBBRDN010000014.1:0-40449 GCA_038203875.1 Verrucomicrobiota bacterium | reverse complement strand
GCTTCATCGGGATGGGTGTAAGCGCCGCCTTTGGAGTAGCTGCCGCCTTCTTCCCCGTCGTCGTGCTGGGCGCCGACGAGCATGCCCAATTCGCCTTCGACCACGCAGTTGTGCTTGTGGGCATAGTCGACAACCTTGCGGCAGACCTCGACGTTCTTCTCGAACGGATCGTGCGACGCATCGATCATCACGCTGGTGAAGCCCTCGTCGATGCACTGCTTGCAGAGTTCGAAACTGTCGCCGTGGTCCAAATGGACGGCGATGGGGATGGAGCTCAGGCTGACCGCGGCTTCGATGAGCTTCTTCAGATACACCGGGTTCGCGTAGTCGCGGGCACCTTTGGAGATCTGAAGCATCACGGGAGCCTTCTCTTCTTCACAGGCCTCAATGATCGCCTGGAGGAGCTCCATGTTGTTTACGTTAAAGGCGCCGAGGGCGTATTTGCCCTTCAATGCCTTCGCGAAAAGGTCTCGGGTATGGGTCAGTGGCATAAATCAAAAAATGTTCATCAAACCGGTCGGGCCGCGAAGCTAAGAACGCCCCAAACAAATTGGAACACCTTTTTAGGACCCTCCAAAATCACGCAATTATGACCCCAAGCCACCGCCAATCGCATCATATCGACACCCGTTGACCTGAAAAAACTTATTGTCAACGGAGCAAAGGATCTCCTATGACACCCGGCAGCGCGCGGCTTTTTCCGCGCCGGGCGGTTTTGTTCGCCCGAAAAAAACTGTATAACCAACCAAGTCGCAGGAGGAACATTAGAATGAACGTTAGCAAATTGACCTTGGGTCTGGCCGCCGTCGGCGTCGTCAGCCTCGCATCAGTCGCTCAGGCCGAAGAGAAGCTCTCTTCCGTCATGACCGCCGTCTCCGGAACCACCATCGGTGGCTGGGTCGACTCGTCCTTGAGCTGGCGCCCCGGAACGGGCGTGGGATTCGCCCCCGGCCGCGGCAACGACGCGACCGGCAAGCAGGACGGATTCAACCTGAACGCTGTCGGCATCAACCTCGACAAGGCTTTGGAAGCCGACCAGCAATGGAGCGCCGGCTACCACGTCCAGCTCGCGGCCGGCCCCGATGCCGCCCTCTACCGCGGAAACGTCGACGCCAATGACATCGGTGTCTCCGAAGCCTACGTCACCCTTCGCGCCCCGCTCGGCAACGGCATCGACTTCAAGCTCGGCCGTTTCGCCACCCCGATCGGCTATGAAGTCTTCGAGTCCTACAAGAACCCGAACTACGGCCGTTCTTTCGGATTCAACCTCGAGCCCACCGTTCACGAAGGCGTGCTCGCGAGCTACACCTTCAGCCCTGAAGTCTCCCTCACCGCCGGCATCGCGAACACTTTCGATGCTAGCTGGGGTGGACGCAGCAAGATCGAGTCGCGCAAGACCTACATCGTCGCCAGCACGTTGACCGCCCCTGAATCCTTCGGATTCCTGAAGGGCTCCACGCTCTCCGCCGGCTACATCCTCGGCACCGGCACCGGCACGGCAAACACCACCCAGCACCTGTATGTCGGAGCGACGCTCGCCACTCCTGTGGCCGGCCTGAACTTCGGTGCCGCGTATGACTACCAGGAAACCAGCTTCGTTTTCGGCAGCCCCAGCGAAGACAGCGCCATCGCCCTCTACGGCTCCTATGCCGCCAGCGACAAGCTGAAGCTCAACCTCCGCGGTGAAATGGCCCACGGCAACACGTTCATCGTTGTCGGCGGCAAGCGCAAAGACCTCTACAGCGTGACCGCCACGGCCGACTACTCCCTCTGGAAGAACGTCGTGACCCGCGGTGAAGTCCGTTGGGACAGCGCCAGCGCCAAGCCCTACGGCTCCCCCGCTGCTGACGAGAAGAACCTCCTGACTGTCGCCCTGAACGTCATCTACGTGTTCTGATAACCCTCCGGGTTTGATTCATCGCCCTTCCCTGCGAAAGCGGGGAGGGGCTTTTTCTTCCCACTGATCGGGACTCAAAGCGGTGCCCAGCCACGGCCCGAACTCAAAGAGGGTTGGAGAGCCGGTCCATTCCCGCCAGAAATCGTCGCTGTGTGGTTTCCCAGGAGTTCGCGCGTCGAAAGGCCGAAAGGTCCGCCGCGGCGAGATGGTTCCGACCGGCCCTCATCTCCATGATCACGCGCACAGCCTCCGTCTTGAACGCCGCTAGATCGAAGGCCGGCGCATACCGGACGAGGTCGCCGAAGAGCGGCCGGTAGTTCGGCACGTCGTAGGCCACGACGGGTGTCTGGGCGATGACGCTCTCGCCGATCACGCGCGGACTGCCCTCGTGTTTGCTCGGCATCAGGAAAACCCGCCCGGCCTTGAACAGACGGATCTTCTCCTCTTCGCTGACGAACCCCGAGAATTCCACGTTCTTGGTCAGCCCGCGTTTCTCCACCTCCGGCATCAGGGCGTCGCGCACGTTGCCGATGAACATCGCCTTAAAGCCGGGAAACTTCCCCGCCAGTTCGACCAGTGTCTCGAGGAGATCGTCGATGCCCTTTTGCCGATGCACTCTACCGATCCAGACCACATCGAATTGCCGGGCCTGTTGTGGGACGGAATCCGTCAACCCCACCTCAAGCCCGTAGGACAAGAGCGTCCGCTCCTTTTCGCCGGCGCCGAGCTTTCCGATCCGCGGTTCCATCAGCGGATGGAGATAGAAGAGATGTTTAGTCCGCTGGCGGCAGAATCGTTTCAGCGACCACTCCTGGCTGCCCCAGTAGTGAAGCGACGCGAAGCGTTTCGGGTCCACGTCGGGCCGGCTTCGTTTCAGCACCTGGCCAAACGTCGGGGCCTCCATGTGGAGCACCATCATCTTGTGCCGCGCGGCGCTCGCGATTACCGGAAGAACATCGAACCAGTAGTCGCTGACCGCGTAGGCGAAGTCCTCCGGCCTGATGACGCCGAGTTTCCGACGCGTCCGCCGATACCGTGCGAAAAAGTCGCGGAACATCGCGATCTGCCCGCCCAGCGCGGACTGGTTCACCTTCGCCATCTTGATGTCGTCGGTCAGCGTGACGGTGCCGGGCAATCCGTGCTTCTCGACGACTTCCTTCAAGGCATGTCCGCCGAAGAAGTTGAGCTTGTAGCCGGCGGTCGCGGCGCCTTCCGCGAGTTTCAGAAAATGGATGTCGCCTCCCGCGATGCTCGTGGAGAACACGCCGTTGGTGATGAGATGAAGCGTCGGCCGGCTCATGGTCGGGTCACTGCTTGAGGGTCTGCTTCACCTGGAGATCGGCGATGAGCTGCCGGTTGTTCCGGCCCGTCCTGTGGGTCCGCATTCCCCACAGCACGCCCAGCAGGCTCGCGACGCTTGCGGGGATGTGCCAGAGCCACGCGAGATCCCGGTCACGGACCAGACCGCGCACCGTATGCCACGCGGGCCCGAAGAAGCTCACGCAGTAAAAGGCCGCCAGCCACGCGGGAACGGGCGGCTTCTCGCGCATCCAGTTCACCGGCTTCTCTTCCTGAACGCGGAGGAAGTGGACCGTGGCTCGGCGGCGCTTCTGGAGAAATCCTTTCAGCGTCTGCACGTAGTAGTGGTGCACGCCGCGGCCGCGCACCCGCAGCCACTCGCGTTTGCCCGCCTTCATCAAGTGGAGCGCCACGTGCGTGTCCTGGAAATGATCGTCCGCCTTAACAGCGTCGAGATCGGCGCGGCGGAAGACGAATCCATTGGCCCCGAGCGGATAGCTGAAGGTGCCCAGGGGCAGCGTCCACCGCTCGATCTCACCTTCGCGGGCCACAAGACTCGGGTTGGTCGCCATCAACCAACAGATCGGATCGCTGATGTGGAGCCGCGCGGTCACGTATCTGCAAAAAGAAGTCATCTTGGCCGAAGGCAGGTAATAGCCTTCGACGCCCAACGCATTGGGCCGGTCACGCAACGCCGCCACCGCCAACTCCAGATAGTCGGGATGGGTCAGTTCGTTGTCGGCGTCGATGAAGACGATGAACTCGCCGGTCGCGTGCTTGAGGGCGATCCGTTTGCCCTCTTCCATGTTCTTGCCGGTATCGTCGATCACCAGCGCGCAGTAACGCGCGGCGATCTCGCGCGTGTCGTCCTTGCTGAACGCATCACCCAACACGACCTGGATCTTGTCCTTCGGATAAGTCTGCCGCGCGATCGACGACAGGCAGTTGTCCAATAACGCGCCCGCATTGAGCGTGGGGATGATGATGCTGACTCGTGGAAGTTCGTTGCTGGCCATCGACGCAGAAGAATCTCCGGCCGGTTCCGCTTCGGCTCAAGCCTGCAATCCGAACGGCCCGCAATGAAACAGGCGGGAACACGAAACGCGGCGGCTCCGGTTGATTTCCCGGCAACCAAACGAAACGCTCGACGCCGACCAACGATGCGTTCAAACGACCACAGATTCCATGCATGGCACGCCCCTGACTACGACCTTGCGGCGACGCTCGGGTGCGGCCAGGCGTTTCGTTGGACACCAGTCGGCGGTGCATGGGAGGGCGTGGTGGGCGGCCGCTGGGTATGCCTCAGGCAATCCGGCGACATGATCTCCGCCGAATGCGCCGCCGATCAGAGCGACTGGGTTTGGCTCGAAACCCATTTGCAACTGCATGTCGATCTCGACGCGGTCCTAGGCAGTTTTCCGGACGACATTCCGCTCCGCTCGGCGGTCGCCGCGTGCCGGGGGCTTCGCCTCTTGAAGCAGGAACCATGGGAATGCCTGGCGTCGTTCATCTGTTCCTCGACCAAGCAGATCGTGCAGATCCGGCGGATCATCGCGCTGCTCAGCGAACGCTTCGGCGGCGCAATCCCGTCAGCGCACGGCCTCGCGCATTCGTTTCCATCTGCCGCGCAGATCGCCGCCGCGACTGAAGCGGACCTACGAGCCTGCAAGCTTGGCTTCCGTGCGCCGTATCTTTTGGCGACTGCACGGAGGATCGCATCCGGCGAACTGGATCTTCATGCGCTTACGGTCATGCCGCTCGCCGAAGCGCGGGAGCATCTCGAAAGCCTGCCGGGTGTCGGACGCAAAGTGGCGGATTGCGCCCTGCTGTTCGGCTTCGGCTTTCCCACCGCGTTCCCGGTCGATGTGTGGGTCCTGAAGGCACTGCGCCAGCTCTACTTCCCGAAACGCAAGCCGCGCCCGGCCCGGCTGCGGCACTTTGCCGACACCTATTTCGGACCGCACGCGGGATACGCCCAGCAATACCTCTTTCACGCGATGCGGCTGGGAAAACTCTCGCCGGCAACCCGGCTTCCGGGCTGACATCGCGCCCGTGCCACGCCGCACTTCAACCGCGACCACGCCTCGCTCCCAGGTTCCGACCGGTTATCGGGAACTGGACTACGTGTCGGCGATCGACGATTCACGGCAGCCCTACGCGCTGTGGGTTCCGGAAGGCTACAAAGCGCGCAAGTCCTGGCCCTTGCTGATTGTGTTGCACGGGAGCGATGCGGACCAACGGATGATTCCGGAGGACTGTTTCGAGATTCCACGAGCGGGCTTCGATGAACGGATGCTCATGCTGTCGCCGTTCGGTCGGGGCGATGTCGATTGGCGTTGGATGGGGGAATCGGATCTTTGGGAAACGCTGCGCCTCGTTCGGGAAAAATATCGGATCGACGGGCGCCGGATCTATCTCGTCGGACTTTCCATGGGCGGCTTCGCAACGTGGAGATTGGGGGCTGAATTTCCCGATCAGTTCGCGGCGATCGTTCCGATCTGTGGCGGCGGGGACCCAACGACCATGAGAGCCCTGAAACGCAAACCGATCTGGTGCCTCCACGGCGACGGCGACGAAGTGGTCCCTGTCGAACGATCTCGGACACTGGTGACAGCGCTGCGGAAACTGGGCTCGTCCGTCCGCTACGATGAACTCGAAGGCCACGGCCACGATTCGTGGAATTGGCTGCTCCGGCCCGAACGTCGCAGGGAACTCGTCGACTGGTTGCTGGGCCACAAGCAAACAAAGGCGGCCCCGGTGGTCACAGGTCCACGGCGCAAAGGAATCTTCGCCGACCTTTTCGGTGAACGCCTGATCATCACCTACCCCACGGCGTCGGCGATTCCCCTGGAGGCCGCCCTACTGCGGCAGGAAGCGGAACGGCTGGCCCGGTTCCAATTCGGCGATTGGACCCTGCGTTCGGGAAAGCTGCTGGTGAAGCCAGACTCGGAACTCGGCGCGTGCGATCTAGACGAAGCCAATCTTTTGGTGCTCGGCCGCAGCGACAACCACCCCCTGCTGCGCAGCGCCGGGAAACGCCTCCTCGCCAGGCACGAAGCGGGACGGCTCGTCTTCCGCGGCGAGACATTGCTCGGGAAAAACTGGGCGGCGGCCACCGTTCAGCGAAGTCCGTGGAGCCGTTCGCGGCTGCTGGGTTTGATCACCTATCAGCAGCGAGGACAGATCATCGGACTGGCGGGGCGTTTCATGGAGCAGCTCGCCCGGCTCGGCGCCGCCAACCTGCTCGACACGCGATCCGGAGTGCTCTCGGCGTTCAGCGATAGGGCTGATGGAGTTTGACCGCATCCGCCGCCTTAACCTTCTTGGCGCGGACCCGGATGTTCAGCATCTCCACGCCGACGGCGAAGGCCATGGCGAAGTAGACGTAGCCTTTGCTGATGTGCTGCTTGAATCCTTCGGCCGTTAGCAGGCAGCCGATGAGAATAAGGAAACTCAACGCGAGCATCTTCACCGTCGGATGCCGGTCCACGAAGTCGCTGATCTGGTTGACGAACACGAGCATCACGACCACCGCGACGACCACAGCGGTGATCATGATCCACAACTGGGAAACCATGCCGACCGCTGTGATCACGGAATCGAGGGAGAACACGACGTCGAGGATCAGGATCTGTGTGATGACGCTGGAGAACGAAACCGCCATGCCCGTGCTTTTCTCGCCGTCGTCGCCTTCGAGCTTTTCATGGATCTCGCGGACGCTCTTGAAGATCAGGAACAGGCCGCCGACGAAGAGGATCAGGTCCTTGCCCGTGTTCGGAAACGGCAGGCCGAATGGCTGCCAGGACCACAGCTCGTTCTTCAGGCTCATGACCCAGGAGATGGAGAAGAGCAGGCCGATACGGGTAATGAGCGCGAGCATCAGGCCGATGCGCCGGGCCTTGGCCTGCTGCTCCGCCGGGAGTTTGCCGCTGAGGATCGAGATGAAGATGATGTTGTCGATGCCGAGGACAACTTCCAGCAGCGTCAACGTCAGGAGACTGACCCAGACCGCGGGCATCGCGAGCTGTTCGAGGATCGTTCCGGAGACTGCCACCGGTGCGCCCGCTTCGGCGATGAGGCCTAATGATTCCATAGGAATGGAGTCTTCACACAGGGCCACCCGGTGTCAAAACCGAGCCTGCTGTCGTTCGGCAGCAACGGCGGGGCTCGATCGAGGAGAATTGGCTTGCTGGCCGTGAACACGCTGTCTAACGCTCCAGCTAGCGGTTTGGGGACGTAGCTCAGTTGGTAGAGCGTCTCGTTCGCAATGAGAAGGTCAGGGGTTCGATCCCCCTCGTCTCCACCATTTCCGCTTCGGCCTGAACAACAACCCGCAAGTTTGAGCGTGTAACGGAAAGGCCGACAGGGTTGGGGAGGGTGGTGAACTTCATCACCATGAACGGAACAAAACCAACTCCGGCGGAAAACGAGGCGCGCCCGCGGCGGACCCGGCGCCCCTACGACACGGCCTTCAAGCGGGCACGATAATCGGTGCCTTCGAGTATTCCGTCGCGGGAAGCACCGTGAAGTTCGGTGCCGCAGCCGACTGGAAACCCGTGGCGGGTCCCATCGCCGGCACCGCCAAACTTGAAGCAGTCGGAGGATTGTTGCCCAACGAGGCGCCAAAGTTCTACCGGCTCCGCGTTCAACAACCCTAGCCTACACGTCGATCACCGGGCCGCCGCCGTCGTCCTTGTCATTGGAATCGAGGCGGGATCTGTCTTTTGAGTTCCGGGCGGTGGCCACCTTGATCTTGGCCTTGGAGGTGCCGGTGACAACGCCGAGGACCCACGAGACCACGCTGATGACGATGCCGCCCTTGAACGCGGGCCAGAATCCTTCCACCTGGAATCCGGGCTGGAGGAAGAACCCGACCATCACGAGCAGGAGCGCGTTGATCACGAACATGAACAGCCCGAGCGTCAGCACCACCAGCGGCAACGACAGGACGGTCAGCATCGGTTTGATCAAGGCGTTCAGGATTCCCAGCACCAGGGCCGCGAGGATCACCATCTGCCAACGGTCCGCCTTGATGCCCGAGACCATCCATGCCGCCGCCATGACGGCGATGCTGTTGATGATCCAGCGTTGGAAAAACTCCTTCATCGTCAGGAATTCGCCGCCACGCCGCGGCCCGCGCTGACCTGGAGGAAACGCGCGTCCTTCGTCGCCTTCAATTCCGCCACGCGCAATCCAGCGGGCAGCAGCGCGAACTGGCCGGGTTTCAGCGTGACGGAGACTTCGTTGCCCTTGACCGCAAGTTCGCCGCTGACGACGCCGACGATCTGGAAGGAGATCAACGGGAACGCGACGGTGTCGTCCGTCGCCAGATCCCAGACCCGCACGGTGAAGAGCGGATCATCCACCAGCGAACGCAGCTTGGCCGGACCGGACTTCTGCCATTCGGACGTGGCCAGCGAAGGTTCGAAGTCCGCGAAATCGATGCTCTCCAGCGATTGTGCGACGTGCAACTCGCGCGCCTTGCCCGAGGCGTCCACGCGGTTCCAGTCGAAGACGCGGTAGGTCGTGTCGGAGTTCTGCTGGATCTCGAAGAGGAGGCTGCCCGCGCCCAGCGCATGCACGCGGCCGCTCGGCAGGAACATCGAATCGCCGTCGCGGACGGGGATCTTGTGGAAGCATTCGGCCACCGAACCGTCGCCGATGCGCTGCTCGAATTCCCCGCGCGTCACGCCGCGCCGCAGGCCCACGTAGAGCTTCGCTTCGGGTGTGGTCTTCGTGAAATACCACGTCTCCGTCTTCGGCTCGCCGCCCATGGCCGCCGCCTTGGAGGCGGGCGGATGAACCTGGAGCGAAAGGTCCTGCTGGGCGTCGAGGATCTTCACCAGCAGCGGAAAAGTCTTTGGCTTGGCGGCGGTTTCGCCATAGACGGCGACAGCGTGCTCCTCCAGCAGCCAACGGAGCGTCTTGCCGGCGAACGCGCCGTTCGCGATCACGCTGACGTCGCCGGGCCGGTCGGAGATTTCCCACGACTCGCCGATGGGCACGCCTGCGGGGAGCGGCTTCTGGTAAAGCGTCTCCAACTGGCGCCCGCCCCAGATGCGTTCCTTGAAGATGGGTTGGAAGAGGATCGGGTAGAGCATGAATTGTTGAACTCGCAACGTCGGACCAAGCGGTAATGCAAAAGAAGGAGCGCCGCCAGAAGCGATTCCTTCACGGGAAACAACTATGCCTGCCGAAAGTTGCCGAATCGCAGGCGGCTTTCGCGGCGTTTCCGATTGGCCTCAAACTCCCGCCGCGTTCTTCGCCGGCTCGGTGAAATGGCCGAACGCCCGGAACTTCTTGTAGCGCTGGTCGAGCCGCTCGCGAGGGGAGAGCTTCTGAAGCTCCTCGAGGTTCCGCACGATCGCCGCCTTCAACGTTTCGGCCGTGGTCTTGGGATCGTTGTTCGCGCCGCCGAGCGGTTCGGAAACGACTTCATCCACCAACCCCAGATCCTTCAGGTGGCCGGCGGTGATCTTGAGGGCTTCGGCCGCCTTGGCGGATGCGGTGCGGTCCTTCCACAGGATGGCCGCGCAGCCTTCCGGACTGATGACGGAGTAGTAGGCGTTCTCCAGGATGAGGACCTTGTCGGCCACTCCGATGCCGAGCGCACCGCCGGAACCGCCTTCGCCGATGACGGCGGCGATGATCGGCACCTCGAAGAGCATCATCTCGCGCAGGTTCACCGCGATGGCCTCGCCGATGTGGCGTTCCTCGGAACCGATGCCCGGATAGGCGCCGGCGGTGTCGATGATCGTGATGATCGGCAGGCTGAACTTGTCCGCCAGCTTCATCAAGCGGAGCGCCTTGCGGTATCCCTCAGGATGGGCCGAGCCGAAGTTGCGGAGAATGTTCTCCTTCGTGTCACGGCCCTTCTGCGTTCCCATAACGACGACGCGGTGTCCGCCGATCTTGGCGAACCCGCCGACGACGGCGCGGTCGTCGGCGTAGAGCCGGTCGCCGTGGATCTCCTCGAAGCCCTCGAAGGCGAGGGAAAGGTAGTCGAGCGTGAAGGGCCGCTTCGGATGACGGGCAAGCTGCACGCGCTGCCAAGGGGAAAGGTTGGAATAGACCTGCTTCTTGGTCTCTTCCAGCTTGGCCTCCATGAGGAGGATTTCGGCTTCAAAGTCCACGCCCAGACCCTTTTCCTGGGACTGCGTGCGGAGGTCGTCCAGCTTCTGCTGGAGCTCGACGATGGGCTTCTCGAAATCGAGCTTATGCTTCATAGGCGGCCGAACATAGGGTTCCCCCGAACGGCAGGGCAACGGGGATCTCAAGAGGGGAAATCGTGCCGCAATCCACCCCGGCCAACCGCATTCTGTCCCTGAACACTTGGCAAGGGGCCACAGGATACGCTTCCTTCAGCCCATGTCCGCCGACGCCACCCCTTACCTACGCAAGGAAGCGGTATCGTTTGCCGGTCAGACCCTGGTGCTGATCCCGGCCTTGAACGAAAAAGCCAGCATCGGCCCGGTCATCCGCCATTGGTTGGAGCTCGGGTTCGCACGAGTGCGCGTGGTCGACAACGGATCCAGCGATCGCACCGCCGAAGTCGCCTGCGCCGCCGGTGCGGAGGTCGTCTTCGAACCCCGCCGCGGTTACGGCCGGGCCTGCTGGACCGGCCTGCGCGAGTGGCCGGAGAACTTCGATTGGATTCTCTTCAGCTCGGCCGATGGCAGCGATTGGCTGGAAGCCGGAGAGCTTCCCCAATGGCAGGCCGCCATCGACTCCGGCGCCCGGATCGTGCTGGGCGACCGCACCGCGTTGGACGAGTCGCGCCGCGAGCTCAAGCCTGTCCAACGTTTCGGCAATTTCCTTTCCTCCGTCCTCATCCGCCTCGGCTGGGGCGTGCGGCATCGCGACATGAGTTCGCTCCGGCTCGTCCGCCGCTCCACCTTCGACGCCATGGATCTGGCCGACCGCGGCTTCGGCTGGAACGTCGAGATGCACGTCCGCGCCGCCGAACTGGGCCTGAACATCGACGAAGTGCCCGTGCTCTACCGGCCGCGCACCGGCGGCGTCTCCAAGATCTCGGGCAACTTGAAAGGTTCCTGCCACGCGGGCGCGATCATCCTCGGCACGCTCTGGAAGCTTTTATGGTCCCGTTCACACAGGCTCGGATTGAGCCGAAATCCAAACCACCCGAAACCCATCAGCGAACGATGAAAACCGCCTGCCTAACCCTCGCCATCACCGGCGCGCTTCTGACCGGCGCCCCGAGTGTCCTCGCCTCGGGGAGTGTCATCCCCCGCATCGGACGTCCGCCCGCGGCGGACGCCCAATACGACATTGGCAAGGCGCTCTACAACGGCACAGCCACCCTCGGCGAAGCCAGCGCGGCCACCGCTCCCGCCCAGCTCGCCAAGTTGGATGCATGGAAAGCCAAGCTCCCCGCATCCGCGGCCCGCGCCAAGGAACTGCCCGCCCTCGCGGGAAAACTCAATGACACGCAGCTCGCCGCGCTCGAGCAATTTCTCAAAACCCGTTACGGCCTCAAGTGAGCACCACCATTTCCAACACCATGAAGAAGCCGCTTATCCTCCTCGCCTTGTCCGCCGCCGCGCTCCCTGCGCTGGCCCAGACCTCGGCCTACACCCCGGCCGCCGGCCAGCTGGTCGTCTCGCCCGCCTATGCCTACCAGAGCTTCCAGAAGTTCTGGCTGGGACGGAACGACGCGTCGCTCGCGCCGGACGACGTCACCCAGCACACCGGCGTCATCGCCTTCGACTACGGCATCACCGAGCGGATCGCGCTCGATGTGCAGGTCGGCTATGTCCGCACGGATTCCAAGGCCTTCGGCGGCCCCGCGAAGGACGACGGCATGACCGACACCCTCGTCGGCCTCCGCTACAAGCTTGTCGACGAAACCAAGGTCAACTGCCGCTGGTCTCCGACGTTCACGCTGCGCGCGGGCGCGATCATCGAAGGCACCTACGACGCGGGTCTGCCGTTCTCCGGCGGCGACGGCGGCTCCGGATTCGAAACGTCGCTCCAGTTCGGCAAGGCGATCGGCACGACCGGCCTCGCCCTCTATGGCGACATCGGCTACCGCTACCGCAATCAGACCGTTCCCGACGACCTCTTCGGCAGCATCGGCCTCTCCTACACCATCGCCAACGCCGTCACCCTCTCCGGCGGCTACCGCCACATCCAGAGCCTGTCCGGCACCGACATCGGCGCGCCCGGGTTCACCTTCCCAAGCCTCCGCGAGATCAACCAGCTAGCCGAGTTCTCGCTGAGCTACACCGACAAGGGCGGCCGCACCTACGCCGTCTTCGGTGCAGTGTCCCTCGACGGCCGCAACACCGGCGACAAGACCCTCTTCGGCGCGACCATCAGCATCCCGATCCAGCTCCGCTGACCATCGCCTCACAGTTGGACCACGCCACGGCCCGGCCTCACCCGCCGGGCCGTTCGCTTGAAAGCCGACGCAGCCGGACGATGATGAGCCCCAGATGCCCGCCACCGACCACATCCGCAACAAGCTCTCGCAGGTCCCGCACAAGCCGGGCGTCTACCTGCACAAGGACCGCTTCGGCACCGTCATCTACGTCGGCAAGGCCCGCGACCTCCGCAACCGCGTCTCCCAGTATTTCCACTCCTCCCGCCGCCAAGGCTGGGACCTCAAGTTCAACGCCCTCGTCGACGCCATCCACGACTTCGACTGGCACGTGGTGAAGTCCGAGCCCGAGTCGCTCCTGCTGGAAAGCCGGTTGATCAAGGAGTTCAAGCCGCGCTTCAACGTCGACCTGCGAGACGACAAAAACTTCCTGCTCCTCAAGGTCAATCTCGCCGACCCGATCCCGCGCTTCACCCTCACGCGCCTCCGCAAGGACGACGGCGGGATCTACTTCGGGCCGTTCGCCCACAGCGGCAGCGTGCGCCGCGCGGTCATCATGATGCGGAAAAAGTTTCAGCTCCGCGGCTGCCGTCCGCTCACGCCCAACGAAAGTGACTATCGGCACTGCCTCTACGGCAACCTCAAGCACTGCACCGCCCCGTGCATCGGCAATGTCACACGCGAGCAGTATCTCGAACAGGTCCGCGCCGGCATCGAATTCCTCCAGGGCCAGACCGACGAACTCCGTGCTGAATTGGAAGCGGAGATGAAGAAGGCCGCGGCCAACCAAGAGTTCGAGAAGGCCGCCCAGCTCCGTGACGCGCTCAAGGACATGGAGCGCACCGTGCAGAAGACCGAGAAGTTCGAACGCATCCCCTACAAGCTCCCCGTCGCCATCCATCCCGAGGCCGACATGCGTGAGCTGGGTCGTCTGCTCGGTTTGGCAAAGGCGCCGGAACGCATCGAGGGCTTCGACATCTCCAACATCAGCGGGACCTTCATGGTCGCGTCGATGGTCAGCTTCTGGCACGGCCGGCCTGACCGCTCGAACTACCGCCGGTTCAAGATGAAGACCGTGACCGAGCAGAACGACTTCGCCTGCATGGCCGAGACCGTTCGCAGGCGCTACTCCCGGCTTAAGAAGGAAGTCTTTGGAGCAAGCGAGCAAGTGGGCGGGTCGGCGGATGAGATTGCCGAAACGGCGGACTCTGCTCCCCCGCCCACTCTCTCACCTGCTGACCTGCAAGACATGCCTTGGCTCCCGAAGCCACCAGCCGCGCCGAAACTCCCCGACCTCATCCTCATCGACGGCGGAAAAGGCCAGCTCGGCGCAGCTTGCGAGGAACTGGCGACGCTTGGCCTGTCGCACATTCCGATCATCGGCCTGGCCAAGGAATACGAGGAGATCTTCCGCCCCGGCGAACCCGAACCGCTCCGCCTCGACCATAGCACCGGCGCGCTCAAGCTCCTCCAGCGTGTCCGCGACGAGTCGCACCGCTTCGCCAACACCTACAATGCCCAGCTCCGCATCAAGAAGATCAGCGAGAGCATCCTCGACGAGTTCCCCGGCATCGGAGACGCGCGCAAGAAGGAACTCCTGCGCAAGTTCGGCAGCATTCAGCGCCTGCGCCTGGCGACCATCGAACAGATCGAGAAGGTGCCGGGCTTCGGCGGCGAAATGGCCGCGAAGCTCAAGGAGTTCCTGGACGCCCGCAGCGAATCCCGAGCACCGGAGGAGTGATGCGCCAGACGGAATTGATCCACGCTCGTTGGCTCCGCCAGGAGCCCGCAGTCTGCAGCCCCGCCGCCCACCAAGAAGTCGAAGCTCCGTAGGAACGACCCAAGCAGGCCGCACCTACGGAACTGGGGGGAATCTGGCGCGGGGCGGATGCTATGAACAGGACGGACCTACGGGCCAGCAAGCGGAGGCTTCACGGCAAAATCTCCGGAGTTGAGGACGTCGGACCGGGCGCGACGATTCCATCCGACCAAAACCTACCACTGGGCGAGCCCTGGATCATCTTGACCTATCGCTCGGTCATGCGCGCGGACAGGTTCATCGCTCGAATTCGCGGGTAACATAGCTTTTCCCGTCGTTCATTTTACCGCCTTTGGGCCAGGCTTTGCTGACCGCGGCTCCGTTTCGAATTTGCCCCCAGAAGACTTTGAGGCGGGCCGTGAAGTCACCAATTCCCTGCTTCTTCTCTAAAACAGCAATCTCTCCTCGCCATTTATTGGTTGCCCAAGGCGGCTCGATTTCGACGACGACTGTTTGGCCGGGCCTGGCCGTCCTGAAGTTTTGTTGCCGGATTCCCGCCGGCATCCATACACCGTTCGAGCACACTTCGGCACCCATGACCACAAACTCGATCGTATTGGTTCCGGTGTTCGAGATCGTAAATCTTCCCTTCCTGTTTTCAGGACCTGGTTGCTCCTTAAGGTTCGGCAATGAGGCGAGGCTCGGTAGCTTCCTTGGCCATACACCAATGGCGATCAGACAGGCTGCCAAGACAACCAGCCCGACGATCACCCACTTCGTTCGTTTGCTCCACGTCCTCATCCTCGGTGCCGATCCAACCCGTCAGTTCCTCGTGCGTCCAGCGTCGCGGGCCTTCTTCAGGAGGTCGGTGAGTTCGGCGACTTTCTCCGGGTATTTCACGGAGACGTCGGTGGCTTCGCCGAGATCGTCGCCGAGGTGGTAGAGCTGCGGCTTCGGGGACTGGCCGGTCTCGGTGTTGGTGTTCGCGTTGCGGCGCGGACCGTTGCCGGGCTGGATGAGTTTCCACGGTCCCTGCCGGATGCCGAGGACGCCGGCGTGCTCGATCAGATGGTCGCGGCCGGCCTTGGAATCGCCGAGGAGCGCGGGCAGGAGGTTGAAGCTGTCGGGCGCGTCGGCTTCGGCCAGCGGTTGGCCGGTGAGCGCGGCAAAGGTGGCGGGGAAATCATGCTGTCCAAGGAGCGCGTCGCTGGTGCCGGGCTTCACACGGCCGGGCCAGCGGACGATGAAGGGCACGCGGGTGCCGCCGTCAAAGATGCTGTATTTGCCGCCGCGCAACGGTCCGGCCGGCTTGTGGTTGCCGAGCAGTTTGACGGCGTCGTCCTGGTAGCCGTCGTCCACGACGGGGCCATTGTCGCTGGTGAGGATGACGAGGGTTTTGCCGGACAGCTTGAGGCGGTCGAGCGCGTCGAGCACCTGGCCGACGCACCAGTCGAACTGCGCGATGGCGTCGCCGCGCGGGCCCATGCCGGTCTTGCCGACGAAGCGCGGATGCGGCACGCGCGGGACGTGGGGATCGTGCGTGGCGAAGTAGAGGAAGAATCGTTTGTCGGCGTTCTTCTCGAGGAAGGAGACGGCCTTGCCGGTGAAGGTGTCGGCCATGTCCTCGTCCTTCCACAGGGCCGCCTTGCCGCCGGTCATGTAGCCGATGCGGCTGATTCCATTGACGATGGTCATGTCGTGCCCGTGGCTGGGCTTCATCTTGAGCAGCTCTGGGTTCTCCTTGCCAGTCGGCCAGTCGCCGATCTTCTTGGCGTAGCTGACCTGGATGGGATCCTTGGGATCGAGACCGACGACGCGGTGGTTCTCCACAAACACGCAGGGCACGCGGTCGCCCGTGGCGGCCATGATGTAGGAATAGTCGAAGCCAACTTCGAGCGGGCCGGGCTTGATGTCGCCGTTCCAATCGAGGTCCTTCGCGCCGAGGCCGAGATGCCATTTGCCGACGACTCCCGTGGTATAGCCGGCCTTGCGGAGAATGGAGGGAAGCGTGGTCCGGCCGGGCTCGATGATGAGCGCGGCGTCGCCGGGCAGGACGCCGGTGCCGCGTTTACGCCAGGCGTATTCGCCGGTGAGCATGGCGTAGCGCGAGGGCGTGCAGGTGGCGGAAGGCGCATGGCCGTCGGTAAAGCGCAGGCCGCCCTTGGCCAGTCGGTCGACGTTGGGCGTCTGGATTGTCTTCGCACCGTAGCACGAGACGTCGCCATAGCCGAGGTCATCGGCGTAGATGAGGACGATGTTGGGAAGGTCGGCCGCGCGGCTGGCGAACGCAGCCGCAAAGAGAAGCAGGCAGGTGAGGCGGTTCATGGGTTGCCCGAGGGTGCGAAGGAAAGCCGGGAGATACAAGCGGGGGAAATCCGAAGCGCGAAGGACAAGGGTCGACGGAAGGCCTGCTGACACTCGTGCAATGGAGTGACAGACCCTGCGGGCGCGTGGATTGAGCGCCGGAGGCGCGGTAGAAATTAGCCCCGGGCGTGAGCCCGGGGTTGGAACGCCCATCGGCACGAGCCCCGGAGGGGGCGGCAGGAGGCTGCTGACACCGTGGCTTAACGGCGTTCTGCCGCCGCTCCGCGGCTGGAGTCCCAGCGGCCATCACCCCGTCACTCCATTGCACGAGTATCAGTAATTCCGACCGGTTTTCCTGATTTGGCCTTTGGCCTTCGGGATTCGTAATTCCCGGCCCACAAATCCGAAGGCTTTGGGACTTGCTTCAGCGAGGGTGCGTTGCTGCTATTTCGCGGCGCTCCGGCGCTCACACCGACTCCATGCAGCACTACCCCAAGCACTATTGCGGCGTCTTCGGCATTTTCGGCCATCCCAACGCCGCCGAGCTGAGCTACTACGGGCTCTACGCCCTCCAGCACCGGGGTCAGGAAAGCGCGGGCATCGTGACGTGCGACGGCCGGAAATTCCATGTCCACAAGGGCATGGGTCTCGTCCCGCAGATCTTCGACGGCAATGTGCTGCATCGCCTCGTCGGCCCGATGGGTGTCGGCCATACGCGCTATTCCACGACGGGTTCGTCGCATATCGGCAACGCCCAACCCCTCACGGTCGATTGCGCCCGAGGCCAGATTGCCGTGGCCCACAACGGCAACCTGACCAACGCCTCCCAGCTCCGCGAAGAGCTGGAACTCCGGGGCTCCATCTTCCAGACGACGGTCGATTCCGAGATCATCCTCCACCTGCTCGCGCAGCCCGACGCCGCCGGCGGCGGCAACAACCTGGTCAACGCCATCCGGAAGATTGAAGGCGCCTATTCGCTCGTGATCATGACGGAGACCGAGATCATCGGCGTGCGTGATCCGAATGGTTTCCGGCCGTTGTCGCTCGGCAAAGTCGGCGACGCCTGGGTGCTCTCCAGCGAGACCTGCGCGTTCGACCTGATCGGCGCCAAGCTCGTTCGCGACATCGAACCGGGCGAGATCGTCATCATCACGAAGGACGGCGTCCGCAGCATCCAGGCCTTTCCCGAGCACAAACGGCGTTCGTTCTGCATCTTCGAATACGTCTACTTCGCCCGACCCGACAGCAACATCGCGAACCGCAACGTCTACAAGGTGCGCGTCGAGATGGGGCGCCAGCTCGCGCGTGAATTCCCCATCCAGGCCGACGTGGTCGTGCCCGTGCCCGACAGCGGCAACAGCGCCGCGCTCGGCTACGCGATGGAGAGCGGTATCCCCTACGAGATGGCCTTCGTCCGGAACCATTATGTTGGGCGCAGCTTCCTCCAGCCTTCGCAGCTCATCCGCGACTTCAACGTGAAGGTGAAGCTCAACCTCATCGGCGAGCTCGTGCGCGGAAAACGCGTCGTGATCATCGACGACTCCATCGTCCGCGGCACGACCTGCCGGACCCGTGTCAACAGCCTGAAGGAAGCCGGCGCCAAGGAAGTCCATGTGCTCGTCAGCTGCCCGCCGCACATGAACCCGTGCGTCTACGGCATCGATTTCCCGGATCGTTCCAAGCTGATGGCGGCGAACAACACGATCGATGAGATCCGCACCTATCTGAATGCCGACTCGCTGGGCTACCTCTCGCAGGACGGCATGGTCAAGGCCACCGGCCTGGGCCGTGATTCATTCTGCATGGCGTGCTACGACGGCAACTACCCGGTGCCCTACGACACCTCGGTGGACAAACACATCATGGAGCGCCGCCGCGCGCGCGCCGAGGGATTGGCCGAGTCGTTGGTCAACGACAATGGACAGATCAAGCTCCTCTGAGCCTGCCGGCCGGGCGTCCCCGCACGGCCGGAAATCCCTCCAAAGACAGGGCAGATTGGGCTTCACGGACGGATCCGAACCCAAGTCTTCGGAAGAATTCCATCCGCTCCCGCCGGGCTGGAAAACCCGGCATATATCAGCGGATCCGCGTCGACACGAGGAAGGCGTTGAACATGCCGAAGCGCCACGGGCCGATGTTCAGGGCGAAGTCGACGAGCCCGTTCACATAGCGGTCGCAGCACGAAACCGATTCCACCCGGCAACCGGAACGTTCGAGGAAGAAGCGCATCTCCACCGGGTTCGTGGCCACGATCGCGTCGTCGTCCGGCTGAAATTTCTTTCGGGCGATCGGCTCCATCTTGTCAAACCGGACTGAATCCGGCGCAGACTTCATCTGGGCCGACTTCTCGCGCAGGCGGCGGAAGTTCCGCCATTTGTTTCCGACTCCCCGCATCTTCGGATGGTAATCCTTCAGCCCGAGACAACGGAGGAAGTTGGGACTGGAAATCACCACGCGTCCGCCCACATCCACGACCCGCACCAACTCCGCGATAAACGCTTCGGGTTCGTCGACATGTTCCAGCACATTAAGCGCCCCGACACTGGCGAAGTGGCGGTCGGGAAAGGGAAGACGACGGCCATCGTAGAGCCGGCAATGTTCCGAGACCTTACCGGCGCGCTCGATGTTCGGCGCGGAGACATCGACGCCATGGGCTTCAAAGCCCGCTTCGGCCAACCGTGTGACGACCTGTCCGACGCCGCAGCCCACGTCGAGCGCTCGGCCTCTTGGTTTCGCGGGGCGGAGAGTGTCCGCGAATTTTGCGTAGAGTTTTCCATCCCACGCGGCGAGGTGCTGCGCGTAGGCCTCGTTGTCGCGGTAGTAGGTCTGGTGGCTCATTTCGCTTTGCCGGGAGCGGGCTTGGCGGAGCCGGCGGGACTCTCGTCCTCACGCTTTGCCGGCGCGAAGACAAGGACGCCGAGCAGAATCAAGCCGAGGGCCTGGGCCGACAAGGTGACGTAGAGCGGCGTGCTGTTCGGCGACAGCCGAAACTCGATCTTGTGCGCGCCGGGCTTCAACGCGACGCCGCGCATGAGGTGGTTGGCCTTCAGGGTCTCCACGGACTGTCCGTCGACGGTCGCCTTCCAGTTCGGGTCGAAATGGTCGTTCAGCAGCAGGACGGCGGGGGTCTTGGAATCCGCGCTGAGGAGGATGCGCCGAGGGGAGTAGGAATCGATCTTCACCGTTCCCGGATCACCCGCGACCGGTTCAATACCGGGTTTGGTAGCGAGGACCACGCTCGCGGCGGGATCAAACTCCTTCGCGGCGAGGCGGGCGAGGGCGTTGGTCGTTTCCGGCAGGACTTCCCACTTGGAGTAGAGCTTCGCCCTCGGCAATGCGCCGGTGAACTCGAGCAGGGCAAACGGGCCGGCGGCATTCGTCTGGAGCGTGATCGGGGCTCCAGGCCCGGCTTGGCCGAGGGCAAACGGAGTGTGCACGCGGATTCGGCCCCGGTTTCCGTCCAGTTGGGCATTCAGTGAATCGGCGAAGCCCTGCGGCGCCAGTCCAAACAGGTATCGTGTGCCGGTGAGTTCCCAGACGCGGGTGGAACTGCCGCCAAGCGCGCCGAGGAAATCGATCTTGTCGGCCGGAGGCCGGGGATCCTGCGCGACGTCGAGCGACTGGATGTTGTAGTAGGGGAACTGGTGCTGGAGCCACTCGACCTGGTAGAACTGCTGCAGCATCGAATACTGCTCGTTGATCCGGAACGGAGGCATCTGGACGCGGTGTTCCCAAGGATTCTGGCGCAGGAATTCA
Organism: Verrucomicrobiota bacterium; assembly: GCA_038203875.1. GTDB lineage: Bacteria > Verrucomicrobiota > Verrucomicrobiia > Limisphaerales > CANJSG01 > CANJSG01. Next base: position 20,094 of record JBBRDN010000014.1, on the reverse strand, counting down.
AGCAGGGCGTTCGACTGATATTTCTGCTCGTAGTTGTAGTGCTTTATCCAGGGCGCGTTGGCCCGGGAGAGGTCGAGCACAAGCAGTGTCCCGAGGAGCAACCACGCCCACTTGGCACGGTCGCCGGCGAAGACCTTCGCCTGGATCAGAAGCATGGCCGCGGCGGATATCGCGGTGATCAACAGCGCGACGATGATCTCCATCTTGGCGAAACCGAACGCCGCGCGCGCCAGCCCGGAATCGGAACCTTCGCGGCTGTAGTCGTTGTTGAGGTTCCCCACGATGGAGCCCTCGGACGCCGAGAACATCAGCAGGGCCAACACGCCGGCGGCGAAGGCAACGCCCAGCCCATACGTCCAGCGGCGTTCGAAGACATCGGCCTTTTTCCACCATTGCTGGAGCTTGTCCACGGCGCCGGATGCGGAGGACGCCGCAGATCCCAAATACAGCCGACCGAGTGCAAGGAGCCCGAACGCCATCAGGATCGCGAGGATCGCATGGAACGGGTGCATGAACTTCATCGGATTGCGGATGCTGCTGAAGTAGGGCAGCGCATAGACAAGTTGGTAGAACGGCGCGTGTCGACCCCAGGACAGGAGAACGGAGACGATCGCCAGCACAACCCAGAAGCGGACCATGCGCTTCTCGCTGTCGGCGAAAGGGCCGCTGCCCTTCTTCCGGAATCCGTTCGCGACGCCGAACGCCGCGATGAGCACGGCCAGCACACCGGCATACTCACCTGCGCCCGAGTGACGCGAGAATCCTTGTCCGTGCTGTTCATAGCCGGGCTGACGTCCGACATCTCCCCAGTATTGGCCGCCATCGGGAGTATCCATGCGGTAGCCGAAGAGGCCGGGCACCACGACACGGAGGGTCTCCATCTTCGGCAGGCTCCATTGGGTGGCCCAGTCCCAGCGCTGGGGAGGAGTCATTTCCTTGCCCTGATTGCCCCCGCCACCGACGGCGCCGGTGCTGATCAGGCCGGAGAGCGTCTGGGCCGCCATCCATCCGGCGCAGACGACCACCAGCGCGAGACGCCAAGCTCCCTGTCCGAAGGCCTTGCCGGAAACGCCGTGGTCGTTCAACGCCTTGAACACGACGAACGCCGCCACCGCGATGCTGAAGATGGCCCCGTTGTCGGCACCTTCGACGACCGCGAGGCCCGTCGAGAGGCCGGCGATCAGCACCCGCACCAGTTTCCAACGGCCCGACCAGTCCCACAGGGCCGCGATCGCAATGAAAAAGTAGCCCACACAGAAGGCCCGCGTGCCGAGACCCCAGCAGACGTTGGAAAAGATGTTCGAGTTGAGGGCGATGGCCAAGGCCGCGACACCGGCGGCCATCTTCGGCAGCTTCATCTCCACAAAGAGAACCCATCCGGCGAGCGCCAGGAAAAGCACGGCGAAGAGCGGGTAGAACTTGGCGAACCCCACCGGCCCCAGGAACCAGAACAAGGCGGCCCAGGGGGAGGATGAAAACTGGCCGCCGTAGCTGCCGACCCAGAAAAGGTCATACCAGATGCCGTCCATGATGGCTGCGGGCATCTCGAGCGACCGCATCATCGATGAACCCAGCGGACCGTCGTTCGAAAAGTGAGCCCAGCCGGGGCGGAAGCTATCGTGGAAGAGGAAGCCGATCACGGCCGCCGCCACGACGAGAAACACGAGCGTCGCCTTGAGAGAACTGGATTTCACGCTGATCATAGACAGGTCTCCGACCGTTTTGCTCGAAGACGCTGGCGGACCGTAGACGGAAGACCGAGCGGGGGGGAATGACGAATGACGAAGGCCCAAGGGCGAAAGGCAGGCTGATCGTGCTTCAGCTTTCGGGCTTCGGGTTTCTGGTCTTCAGCGCCGACTCGCGCGCCACAGCAGAGCCCCGCCGACGATCTGGAAGAGGAAATTCGGCAGCCACACGATCAAGTGCGGCGCTAGTTCGGCCCGGGTTTCCAAGGCTTCGCCGACGATGAAGAAACTGTAGTAGACGGCCACCAGCAACACGGCCATCGCGATGCCGACGCTGGTTTCGCGGCGATGCGCGCGGATGCCGAGCGGGATGCCGATGAGGGTGAATCCGATGCAGGCGAATGAGAACGAAAGCTGCCGGTGCATCTGGAGCTTAACCGGCATGGTCAGATCGCGCCGCATGGCGTCGATGGACTTGGCCTGTTCGCGGAGGACCGCGCTGGTGGTGTTCGTCCAGGCGGCGGAGATCGCGGTCTGGCGTTCCAGTTCGGCCAACTTATGCCGCAACTCGGAGAAGGTCATGTTGCTGATGCCGTAATTGTCCGGTCGTTCCTTGCCCTTGAGAAGAAAGGGCGGCAACTCGTAGTCGCCGACGTTCTGCACCGGAAACCAGTTCGTCCCCGTGATGCGCGTGCCGAAGGAATTCACCAACGTGACCGTGATCGTCTGATTGGAGGTGTCACGCACGACCCGGGCGCTCTCGGCCTTGATCCAGAGCTGGGTGGCCTGGTTCGACTGGAACACTTCCAGGTTCTCCAGCCGATCGCCGCGGATCTTGCCGACGTAGATCGTGTAGCCTCCCGGCAGATCCGAGTTGTATTGGTTTTGCCGAAGGGGAATCGCGTCCGCGCTGACCAGCGCTTCGGCGATCAACTTCTTGTAGGCGACGCGGCTCTTCGGGGCGATTTCGAGATTCATCCACGCGGATAAACCGGTGAGCAACGCCGCGAGCGCGAGCAGCGGCCAGATCAGCGGGATCAGCCCGATGCCGTTTGCACGCATCGCCGTAAGTTCCAGGTCGGCGCTCAAGCGTCCAAAGAGCAGCAACGTCGCGCAGAGCATTCCCATGGGCAGGGCAAAGACGAGGACGTAGGGGATCAGCAGGCCCACGGCCTTGATCACGACGGGCAACGTGGCCTGACGCTCCACCAGCAAAGTGAGGATCTCCTTCAGGACATTGCCGAGCAGAAGAATGAAAGTGAAGACCAGCACCGTCATCACCAGCGTGGCGAGCGCTTGGCGGATCAGGTAGAGGTGCAGGGTTTTCATGCGGCGGCCGGGACTTTCCGGAGCCGGCGTCCGTTTTTCAACGCTGCGTCCCGTTCATTTCCCGGAAGCTTTCCTCAGATCGATGCTTCGCCAGCAATACCAACTGGCGATCGTGGCATACGGCCTCCACGGCGCGGCCAGCTCGTTGGCCTCATCTTCTGCCGGCAGTTCCTTCAATCCGTAGAGGTCCCTCAACGCCATGCGCACCCCGAGGTCGCCATGCGGGAACACGTCCGCGCGGCCGAGGGAAAACATCAGGAACATGTGCGCCGTCCAGACGCCGACGCCTTTGATCTTCACCAACTCCTCGATCACCTCGTCGTCCGAAAGCTGATGAACGCGGCCAAGCCGCACTTCGCGGTCGTTGACCTTGCCGGCGAGGTCGAGGAGGTAGCCGGCTTTCTGCGGAGAAACTCCGGCCGTCCGAAGTTGTTCAGGCGTGTAGGACGAAAGCAGTTCGGCCGTCAGGCGCTTGGGCGCGATGAGGGTCTTGAGCTTCCGTTCGATCGAATCCGCCGCCGACGTGGAAATCTGCTGGGAGATGATAGAACTCACGAGCGCTCCGAAACGGTCATGGCGCGGCTTGAGGGTGAACGGACCGGCCGCATCGATGACAGCGCGCAGGACGCGGTCGTTCTTTCGAAGGTGTTTCAATCCGGATTCGACGACCTCAGGAGTTAGCACGTGGTGATTCGCCATGCCGATCCTGATAACGGAAGACACGGGCACCGGCCATTCGTAATCCGCCATCAGCTCTCACGCCGTCCATTCACTTCCGGCAATCTTTATACGTCGTCATCCGAAGCGGGCAGCAAGCCGGACAGAAGCCGACTGCGGCCGTGAGAATCGGCACGAGACCTCTCCATCCCCAGTAGCTGTGCAAAAAGTATCCAGTCGCCAAGATAGCGATGCCGGCAAGGGTGCGGTCGATGGTTCCAAGGTTCTGTTTCATCTGGGTAGCGCGACGCCCCTACCCTGCCCCTTCCTGAAAACTCTCCTCCCATCCTTTGGTCGAAACCCTCCCTCGGTTGCCCGTGCGACGAAGCATCGGTTCGTCGTTACCGAAGACGAACCGCAGAAAACCCGGATCCATCGGCGGACTCCCGTGTCCGTTCCGGCTCCGGTTTTCTGCGGTTCAATGCCGCCTGCAGTTCATCAGGACAGGAATCCGTCGACGAACTGGTGGATGACGGCGAAACCCTGCTGGATCTTCGGGCCGGCTCCGCTGACGCTGGATAGCGCAAGGATCGCGACTGCCGCGGTGACGAGAACTGAGGCGACGCCAAGAGCCTTTAGCGTGCGGATCTGTCCTTCGGCCTCGTGGCGCAACTGGCGGACGGCTTCGGCGGCGCGGCGGCTTTGAATGCGCCGGGCGGGTTTGATGGCGGAGACGGTGCGCACCGGGCGGTTCAGCGGGCGGCCTTCGGTGTCGAATCGGATCTCGAGGACGGTCCTGCGGGCTGCTTCCCAGATGCTGTTTCTTGTGTGGTCCATATCGTTTCCCAGTTTGATTTTTTCGTTTGTGATCCGGGTTCTCCCGTTCAACGCATAACACGACGCAGAAGCGGCCCCTGTAGTTTCACAATCTTTCAAACTAAAAGTTTGAACGCCGTTGAATGAACTGTAACCGCCCGACGTCGGTCGGCGTCCGGTTTTTCAGGGCGAGAAAAACGCACGAATGGCGGTCACGCCGAAACCGTCCGCTGAGGTCTTCCTTCCGCAAGTTCACCCACACTACCCCTGTCTCCCGACGCGCTTCTTGTGGACGCGAGCCTCCGCCGCCTAGCCTGCGGAATGGCACAGGCAAAACGGCTCTTCCTCCTCGACGGCATGGCGCTTGTCTATCGGGCGCACTTCGCCCTTTCCGTGAAGCCCATCCGCACGTCGACCGGCTTTAACACCTCCGCCATCTACGGCTTCGTCAACACCCTGTTGGACATCCGGCAGAACTGGCAACCGACGCATCTCGCCGTCGCCTTCGACACCCACGCGCCCACGCCGCGGCACGTTGAATACCCGGCCTACAAAGCCCAGCGCGAAGAAATGCCGGAGGAATTGTCCGCCGCGATTCCGCATGTCCGCCGGTTCATCGAGGCGATGAACATCCGCGTGATCGCCATCGACGGCTTCGAGGCCGACGACATCATCGGCACGCTTGCGCGACGAGCGGAGAAGGACGGCTTCGACACCCACATGGTGACGCCGGACAAGGATTTCGGGCAGCTCGTGGACGAACACACCTTCATCTGGAAACCCGGTCGCCAGGGCAACGATGTCGAGGTGATGAAGTCCGAAGACGTCTGCGCAAAGTGGGGCATCCAGCGCGTGGACCAGGTCATCGACATCCTCGGCCTGATGGGCGACGCCTCGGACAACATTCCCGGCATCAAAGGCGTTGGAGAAAAGACCGCTGCCAAGCTCATCGCGCAGTTCGGGTCGCTGGAGGAAACCCTCGCCCGCGCCGACGAGATCAAGGGCAAGCTCGGCGAAACCGTCCGTGCCCATGCCGACGACGCCCGCCTCAGCAAACGCCTCGCGACCATCATCACCGACGTCCCCGTCAACGTGACGCTCGACGAGCTTGCCCTTCCATCGCCGAACGAAGAAGCCGTGAAGGCGCTTTGCGTGGAGTTCGAGATGAACGCCGTCGGCCGCCGCCTTTTTGGAGACGCTTTCAAAGCCGGCCGTGGCGGTGCCGGCCCCGTCGCCGCCGAAGTCCCGAAGCGGCCGGCTCCTAAGCCGAAAAGCGCGCCCGATGAGTTGGATCTTTTCGGAAAACCGGATGTGAAGACGGATGCCGGAGCGCCATCCTCTGATCCGGCCGCTTCGGAAACCAACGCTCCGGAATCCGGAATCCGGGATCAGGCATCCGCTCCCGCCCTCCGCACCATCGCCGACACCCACCCACGCTACGAACTCGTCGACACTCCCGAGAAGCTGACCGCAATGATCTCGGTGCTATCAGCCTCGCCTTCCTTTTGCTTCGACACGGAGACGGATGGTCTCGATCCCAAAGACGCCGCGCTTCTCGGCATCGCCTTCAGCGCAGAAACGGGAACAGGCTACTACGTCCCGTGGACCCATCCGGCATCCGGCATCCGGGATCAGGTATCCGCATTGCTTTCGTCCCCCGCCCTCAAGATCGGCCACAACCTGAAGTTCGACCTCGCGATCCTCCACACCCACGGCCTCGCCGTGGCCGATCCGTTCTTCGACACCATGATCGCCCACGCGTTGATCGAGCCCGATCAGCGCCACGGCATGGACTACTTGTCCGAACGCCTTCTCGGCTACGCGCCCATCCCCATCACCGCGCTCATCGGCCCCAAAGGCCCGGACCAGCGCCGCATGTCCGACGTTCCGATTGAAGACGTGGCCCGCTACGCCGCCGAAGACGCCGACGTCACTTGGCAACTCCGCGAAAAACTGGAGCCGATGTTGAAGGAGACCGGCCAGGAGAAAGTGTTCCACGAAGTGGAGATGCCCGTGCTGCCCACGGTCACCGCGATGGAGTTGGAAGGCATCCGCGTCGACGCCGCCGTATTGGCCGACTTCAGCGTGCAGCTCGGGAAGGAGATGGCCGCCGCCGAGGCCGACATCCAGCGATTGGCCGGACGCGAGTTCAACGTGAACTCGAACAAGCAGCTCGGCGAAATCCTCTTCAACGAACTCAAGCTGGTCGAGAAGCCGAAGAAGACCGCCACGGGCCAGTTCGCCACCGACGAGCAGACGCTCACCGGACTCGCCGGCACGCACGAGATCGTGAAGCGCATTCTCGACTATCGCGGCGTCTCCAAGCTCAAGAGCACCTACGCCGACGCGTTGCCCCAGGCCATCCACGCGAAGACCGGCCGCGTCCACACGAACTACCTCCAGTGCGCCACCGCCACCGGCCGCCTCAGCTCGAACGAGCCCAACCTCCAGAACATCCCCATCCACACCGAGCTGGGTCAGGAGATCCGGAGAGCCTTCGTAGGCAGGGATGCCCGGCCTACGGCTGATTGGCTCATCCTTTCCGCCGACTATTCCCAGATCGAGCTGCGCATCATCGCCGCGCTCAGCCGCGAGCAGGCGATGATCGAGGCGTTCAAGAACGGAGAGGACATCCACACCGCCACCGCCGCCCGCGTCTTCGGCGTGCTGCCTGGACTCGTCACGTCCGAGATGCGGCGCAAGGCCAAAATGGTGAACTTCGGCATCGCCTACGGCATCTCCGCCTTCGGCCTGGCGCAGCGGCTCGGCATCCCGCGCAAGGAAGCCGCCGAGATCATCGAGCACTACTTCCGCAGCTATCCCGGCATCCAGCGCTACATGCAGGAGACCATCGAGTTCGCCCGCACCCACGGTTACGTCCAGACCGTGACAGGCCGTCGCCGACTGCTGCGCGACATCAACTCCGGCAACGCCACCGTGCGCGGCGCGGCCGAGCGCAACGCCATCAACACCCCCATCCAGGGAACCGCCGCCGACATGATCAAGATCGCCATGGCCCGCATCCACGCGCCCCTAGGCGAACGCGGTCTCAAGACCAAGCTCCTCCTCCAGGTCCACGACGAACTCGTCTTCGACCTTTTCATCCCTGAGGAAACTGAGGTCCGTGCGTTAGTCGCCGACAAGATGAAGACCGCCCTCGATCTCCAAGTGCCCATCGACGTGGAGATCGGCACGGGCGCGAACTGGTTGGAAGCGCACTGAGGCAATGTCACGAAGGTGGGCCGAGTCGCGCTGCGACTCGGCGACCAGCCGCAGCGCGGCTGGTCCTACCTGATTCGGACCGACCTTGCCTGCTCAGGCCTTGTTCAGCTTCGGCTTGCCCGATTCCACGACGAAAGACGCGCGCGTGTTCACCGGTGAGCCGGGTTTTGCGACAAATGCGACGGTGCGGTAGTCGGTCTTCCAACTCTGCGGCGTCACCTCGCAGCGCACATAGCCGCGTTCGGCATTGTGGAACTTCACGAAGGGATTCTCGGAGAGAAGCTGGGCGTTGTTCTTCGGCGTAGCCACGCCGTCGCCGCCGGAGCTGATGGAAGTGCCGACGAATTCCGTGGCTACGGACTGGGAATCCAACTGGTCGAAATCGGCGACGAGTTCGTTGGCCCAGTTCGAATGGATGTCGCCGGTGAGGACGACGGGGTTGGTGATCTTACTGTCGTGGAGAAATTTCAGGACTTTGCGGCGTTCCATCTCGTAGCCGGGCCATTGGTCCATGCTGTAGGTGACGCCTTCACCGGTAGTCTTGTCGACACGGGCCATCATCACCTGCTGGGTGATGACATTCCACCCGGCCTTGGACGAAGACAGCCCCTTGAAGAGCCAGTCGCGTTGTTTGGTTCCCATGATCGTGCCCTTCGGATCGAGGGATTCCGCGCACGGCGGTTTGTTGCCGTCGCCGCAAGGCTGGTCGGTGCGATACTGGCGCGTGTCGAGCACATGGAAATCGGCCAGGGTTCCGAAAGGCAGGCGGCGGTAGAGCTTCAGGTCCGGCCCTTTGGGCAGGCAGGCGCGGCGCAGCGGCATGTGTTCGTAGTAGGCCTTGTAGGCGTTGGCACGGCGTTTGAGGAAGTCGGCAGGTTTGACGCCTTTCTGTTCCGAGATCGAGCCGGCGTAGTTGTTGTCCACCTCATGATCGTCCCATGTGACGATCCAAGGAGCCATGGCGTGGGCCGCCATGAGCGCGGCGTCCGATTTGTAGAGGGCGTAGCGGTTGCGGTAGTCGACCACCGATTCGATCTCCTTGCTGTTGTGGTGGCGGACACGGTCCGCTCCCTTGCCTACGCCGCCCTCGTAGATGTAGTCGCCGAGATGGACGATCAGGTCGAGGTCTTCGCGGCTCATGTGCTCATAGGCCGTGAAGAGTCCCGTTTCGTAGTGCTGGCATGACGCAAAAGCGAACCGCAGCCGGTCAGGCGTCGAACGCGCCAGCGGCATCGTCCGGGTGCGGCCGATCTGGCTGACTTCGCCACCGGCCTTGAACTGATACCAATACCAGCGGTCCGGCTTCAGCCCCTCGACTTCAACATGGACCGAGTGCGCCCAATCGGCCACGGCCGTCGTCGTGCCCTTCTTGACGATGCGGGACATCGCTTCGTCCTCGGCCACCTGCCAGGCGACTTCGACGGAATCCTCCGTCATCCCGCCGCCTTCGATTGGTTGGGGAGCGAGTCGCGTCCAGAGAACGAAACCGTCTTCGTTCGGATCACCCGAAGCCACGCCGAGTTGGAAGGGGTAGCCGGAGAACTTCGGGTTCTTGACCACGGCTCCAAAAGCCCGCGAGGACCAGACGGCCGCCACCGCCAGTGAACTGGTCGCGAGCAGGAAGGACCGGCGGTTCAGGCGACGCGAGTCGGAGATCAGGTAGTGCGGCTGGTTCATGGTGTGAGAGGCGGTGGTGGATGCGGACAGCGAAGCTTGGGGAAGCTGACGCCGTGGCTCCAAGAAGGATTCACGCACGCGCGGGTGAACTTCAGGTTACGGAGGAGACCCGCGTGAAAAAAACAGCGGAAAGGAGTGGGGTGACCGACGGGACTCGAACCCGCAACAGCCAGAATCACAATCTGGGACTCTACCATTGAGCTACGGCCACCACCAAAATCCGAATGGGGAACTTAGGGATTCTCCGGAGTTCCGGTCAAGTTCCCAGAGGGGACGCTTCGAAGCCGCATTCACGCGGGCCGATCGCGGTTCCACGGATTTTGGCGATGAAGTGGACGGCTTGGAAATCTCCAGTGAGCTTGTAAGTGAGACCCGCAGCTGTTGAGTTACTGAAGGGGTGACCGGAATTCTCCGGCAAACCTGATCGCAAACATGAAAAAGATTCTCGGCATTGTCCTGCTCGGTGCGGTTCTCCTAGTCGTCGCGGTGGGCCTCGGAGGCTGCCGCGCCTACAACGGCCTCGTAGCCAGGTCGCAGGAGGTCGACAAGCAATGGGCCCAGGTGGAGAACGTCTACCAACGCCGGGCCGATCTCATCCCCAACCTCGTAAACACCGTTTCCGGTGCGGCCAATTTCGAGAAATCCACCATCACCGAAGTCACCGCCGCGCGCGCTTCGGTCGGCCAGCTCAAGGTCACCCCCGGCCAGGCTCCTGCCACGGCCGAGCAATTGAAGCAGTTCCAGGCCGCTCAAGACGGGCTTTCGTCCGCGTTGTCGCGCCTGCTCGTGGTGGTGGAGAAGTATCCCGACCTCAAAGCCACGGCCAATTTCCGTGATCTCCAGTCCCAACTCGAAGGCACGGAGAACCGGATCACCGTCGAACGCCAGCGCTTTAACGAGGTGGTCCAGTCCTACAACACCTCGGTGAAGCAGTTCCCGAACGTCGTCTTCGCCGGGCTGTTCGGCTACCAGACGCGGCCCTATTTCCAGGCCGCGCCCGGCAGCGACAAGGCGCCCAAGGTCGAATTCAACTTCGGCCAACCCACGCCGGCCAAGTAACGCCGCATCGTGAACGTTTCCTCCGCACCGGACCGCTTGAACTCCTTTCGCCGGGCCGCAGGCTGGCTGACTTCGATCGTGATCCTACTGGCGGCTTGGGGCGGCTCCGCGGCCGAGAAACTACCGGCCAAGCCAGGACTATACGTCGAGGATCAGGCTGGAATCCTTCCCACCGACACGAAGACGCGGCTGCTGGGCCAGCTCGATTCGTTCGAGCGCGAAACATCCGGCCAGATTGTCGTGGCGATCTACCGACGTTTACCGGAAGGCGCGGAGCTGAACGACTACGCCACCCGCCTGTTCAAGGAATGGAAGATCGGCCAGGCCGGGCGCGACAACGGCGTGCTCCTGCTCGTCTTCACCGACGACCGGAAACTGCGCATCGAAGTCGGCTACGGTTTGGAAGGCGTATTGCCCGATGCCACGGCCAAACGGATCATCGAGGAACAGATCACGCCGCGCTTCCGCTCCGGCGACTACGCGGGCGGGATCGAAGCCGGGGTGACCGCGATCATCGCGGCGACCAAGGGCGAGTATCGAGCCACTGGATCGACAGTAATCTCGAGGTTCCAGAAGACCAAGACGGGAACTCTTGCCCTCCTCGCGCTGGCGATCGGAGCAATCCTCGGAGTCATCGGCCGGTTGGTGACGCACGCGCCCGCCACCGCTGCCGCCCGCGTTTCCGACGCGCTGACAGGAGGAATCGTCGGTGGAATAGGCCATCCACTCGCCGTGATCCTTTTCAGCTTCTTCGGGATTGGAGCGTCGATCTTCGCCCTCTTCGTCACGTGGTCGATCATCTGTGGTGGCTCTTCCGGCAGCGAATACCGCCGCAGCGGCCGCAGGGATTGGGGAGGCTGGTCCGGCGGCTGGGGCGGTGGCAGCTCAGGCGGCTGGGGCTCCGGCGGTGGTAGCGGCGGCGGCGGATTTGGCGGATTCAGCGGCGGCGGCGGACGTTCCGGCGGCGGCGGTGCCAGCGGCAGTTGGTAGAGATTCCATGAACCCGAAAGCCTTCATCGACCAGCTCGACGACGCGGTGATCCTAAAGGCCATCGCCGAGGCCGAGGCGCGTTCCTCCGGCGAGATCCGTGTCTACGTCTCGCGCCATGTCGCCCAGGACGTCCTAGCCGAAGCCGCTGAGGCCTTCGCGCGTCTCGGCATGGCCAAGACCGCCCTGCGCAACGGCGTGCTCCTATACTTCGTCCCCAGGTCGCGGCAGTTCGCCGTCATCGGCGACGAAGCCATCCACGCCCGTTGCGGTCAGGAATTCTGGAGCGATGTCAGCGCGACAATATCCAAACGCTTCAAGGTTGGCGGCTTCACCGACGGCGTGCTCGCCGGCATAACCAAGGTCGGCGACTCGCTGGCGAAACACTTTACCCGCGCGGGCGACGACCGGAACGAACTTCCCGACCGCATCGAGCGCGATTGATCGCGCGTCCGAACGGCCCCGCCAGAAACCGCTTTCCACGCCGGCCGCCTTGCCCTTCACTCTCGGCGACTTGTCCATCTGAACATGAAAATCGTCCTCGCTTACTCCGGCGGCCTCGACACCTCGGTGCTGCTTTCCTGGATCAAAGACACCTACGGCAACGCCGAGATGATCTGCTTCTGCGCCAACATCGGCCAGGAAGACGAACTCAAGGGCCTTGAGAAGAAGGCCAAGAAGACCGGCGCGTCGAAGATCTACATCGACGACCTCCAGGAGGAGTTCGCCCGCGACTTCATCTATCCGATGCTCCGCGCAGGCGCGATCTACGAAGGTCAATACTTCCTCGGAACGAGCATCGCCCGGCCGCTCATCGCCAAGAGGATGGTCGAGATCGCCAAGGCCGAGAAGGCCGACGCCATCGCCCACGGCGCGACCGGCAAGGGCAACGACCAGGTGCGCTTCGAGTTGACCGCCGCCGCACTCGCGCCCGAGCTGCAGATCATCGCCCCGTGGCGCGACGAGCGTTACCGGAAGGATTTCCCCGGCCGCCAGGCGATGATCGACTACTGCACCGCGAAGGGCATTCCCGTGCAGGCCAGCGCGAAGAAGCCGTATTCGATGGACCGCAACCTCCTCCACATCTCCTACGAGGCCGGCATCCTCGAAGACCCGTGGTATGACAGCTTCGATCCGAAGAAGAACCGAGATTATTTCACCACGCTCTCCGTGCTGCCCGAAGACGCGCCGGACAAGGCCGAGTTCGTCGAGCTCGACTTCGTGAAGGGCGACTGCGTGGCCGTGAACGGCAAGAAGCTTTCTCCGCTGGCCGTGATGAGATTCCTCAACAAGCTCGGCGGCAAACACGGCGTCGGCCGCGTGGACATGGTCGAAAACCGCTTCGTCGGCATGAAGAGCCGTGGCGTTTACGAGACCCCGGGTGGCGCGATCCTCCACTTCGCCCATCGCCAGGCGACAGGGGCGTGGGCATTTCCACGCTAGCCGGGGCGCCTGCTCGATGAAACATCAACGGGTCAACTGCGCGGAGCGTCGTGCTCGCCGCCATGGCGCGGCTTCCAGTCCTCGAGCGCGGCGAGCTTCTCGTCGTCGCCGAGCCAGCCTGCGCCGCTCGGCACCCGCGCGCCTTCACGGCGGGTGCGGTGCAGCTTCGCGCGAAACATGGAAGCCTGGGTGAAGTCCGCGCCGGCGAGGTCGCAATGCGAGAGGTCGGCGTGCGTGAGCTGCGCGCCGATGAAGCGTGCGCCGGTGCAATTCGCGCCCACGACGTACGCTTCGACGAGGTCGGCGCCGGAGAAGTCAGCCTCGGTGAGCGTGGCCTTCTCGAAGACGGCGTTCCGCAGTTTTGCCCGGGTAAACAGGGCTTTCGCCGCGACCGCCTCCCCGAAGAGCGCCTGCGTCAAGGTAGCGTCGGTGAAGTCGCAGCCGGAGAGATCGACCCCGGTGAAGTTGCACTGCGTCGCGTCGCAACCTGCGAAGCTGGATCCCGCGAGGCTGCCGCGCATGAACTGCGTGCGGAAGAGCTTCACGCCCTTGAACGAGCGCGCGCCGAGATCGGATTCGACGAGCGTCGTGAGCGTGAGGTTCGCGCCGTCGAGCTGGGCGGTGCGCAGGTCGAGCTTGTAGAGCGTGGCCTTTTCGAGGTTCGTGCGCGCGAGGTTCGCGCCGTCGGCGACGATCTCCATGAGGTTCGCGCGATCGAGGTTGGCGCCGTCGAACGAGGTGCGCGCGAGCGAGCACTTGATCCACGTCGCGACGGGGGCGTGGACGCCGACCAGCACCGCGCCCTCGAGCCCGCACTCGATGAAGCTCGCGCCGACGAGCTTTGCCTGCGAGAGCGTCGCGCCTTCGAGGTTGCACCGGTAGAACGTCGTCAGGTGCAGATCGGATCCGGCGGCGTCGACGCCCGCGAGCTCGCACTCGGTGAACGTGGACTCCTTGACCAGCGCGCCTCGCATCGCGTGCGGCAGGCGAACGCGGTCGAACGTCGCGCCCGAGAGATCTACCCCGGTCAAGTCGAGCGACCGGAGATCGACGGCCTGGATCGGCTCCCCGTAGCGGACTTTTTCGAGCAGCTCGTCGCGGTTCATGATGCGGCTCCCGCGGCAGGCGGCCCTTGTCGGTCGAACCTGACGAAGTCGATGCTCGCCTCGGCGAACGTCGTCTGATCGTCGCCGTGCGCGCGGCTGAAATCGGCGCGGCAGAGCTGGGCGCCGGTGAAGTCAGCGCCGGCGATGCGCGACTTTGCGAGGAGCGCATCCATCAGGTTGCACCCGCGAAACGAAGCGCGATCGAGGTTCGCGCGGATCAAGAGCGCGCTCTTCAGAACGGCGAGGTCGAAGATCGCGCCCGTCGCGTTTGCCTCCGAGAGATCGGTCATCGTCATCCGGGCGCGATCGAAGCGCGCGCCGCGCAGATCGGTCGTCCGGAAGCAGCTCTTTTCGAGCATCGCGTCGCGGAAGTCGGCCTCGGGGAGGCTGCTCTTGTGGACGACGACCGCCTCGGAGAAGCGTGCTCCTACGAAGCGCACGCGCGCTCCGGTGCAGCTCATCAAGCTCGCCTTGTGGAGCTGTGCGCCCGAGAAATCCGCGTCGTCGAGCGTGCATTCGAGCAACATCGCTCGCTCCAGGTTCGCTCCGGCGAGGTTCGTCCCGACGAAGCTCGACTGGAGAAACGTGCCGTTCGCGAGCACAGCCGACGAGAGATCCACGCCGTCCCACTTCACCTGGAAGACGTCGGCGCGTTCGAGCTTCGCGCGCGCAAAGCGTGCACCGGCGAGCGTTGCACCCATGAGAATGGCCTCGGTCAGATCGGCGTCGTCGAGCACGGCGCGCTCCAGGTTGGCCTTGCCCAGGTTCGCGCCCTTGAGCCGAGCGCCCGTGAGGTTCGCGCCGGTGAGGTCGGCCCTGGCGAGCACCGCGCCTTCGAGCATCGCGAACGAGAGATCGCAGCCACGCAGGTCGGCTCCCTCCAGGAAGGCGCGCGCGAAGCTCATTCCGTGGAGGTCGAGCCCGCGAAAATCGGCGCCGGTGAGATCGCGCTCGTCGAGGGGCTCGCCCGAGTCGCGGGCGGCCTCGACGACGACGCGCGCCATCATGGCGGCTTCGGCCGTCATCGGCGCGGCGAGGGGCATCAGGTGCGCGCCGCCGAGGTAATTGCCGCGCACGCCTTGCTCGAGGCGAGCGAGCTGCTCGTGAAACGCAGGATCGGCGAGCATCGCTTCGAGTTCGACGTTTGGCACGCCGCCGCGGCGCCCCACCTCGGCCAGCTCGGCGTACTGCTGGAGCTGACCGCGCGCAGAGAACGTCGGCGGGCCACCGGGGACCTCTTCGGCCTCGTTACGCCGCAGCGTCTCGTCCGACACGTCCATGTCCACGAGCCGGGCCTTCATGCGCGCCTCGGCCTCTTCCTTCGCGCGGATGGCCGTGGCTTCCTCTTCCTCGACCTTGCGCCCCGCGGCGTCCAGGTACGCGACCAGCTCGTCGAGATCGTCCACCGGAGGAGGCGGGGACTCTGGCAGCGGCGCGTCGAGGCCGTAGAGCGCGGGATCGAGGCCCTCCGCCAGCAGCTCGTCGCGCCGACGCGCCCGGTCCCGCTCGGCGCCGCGGCGCAGGTTCTGTGCGGCCAGGTTCTCGCTCTTGATCCACTGCATGATCTCGAGCGAGGCGATGTTCGCGGCCACGCCCGAGTCGCGCGGCGGCATCAGATCGCTGTCGCTGAGGCTCGCGACGGTGCCTTTGTCCTTGTCCTGTCGCCGGGCGAGGGCCGCGCGGTAGTGGTCGATCGGCCGAGGGCGACCGATCTCCTCGCAGGCGACGACGAGGTCGAGGATCTCGGCCGCGTCGTCGTCGACGACCGGGGTGGAGCCGTGGAAGATCACCACGCCGATGTTGGCCGACGGGAGGAGCCAGACGGTGTCGCAGCGGACGGGTAGCTCGACGAGGGCGTCGCCGCTCGGACCGCGACGCGTGACGAACACGCGCGCACACAGGCCGGGGAGTGAACCCTCGATGCGCGGACGCGTCGGGTGCATGTTCTCGACGAGGAAGGCCTCGTCGCCCCGGAAAGGCTCGTCGCTCCATTGATCGCTGGAAGCGACGTTGAAGAACGTGGGATCGAGATCGGGTGGCAGGCCAGGTGCCCACTTCTCGGCGTAGTCGGCGCCGTAGGTTCCAGCGCGAGCGCGGCGCTCGGCAAACGTCACGTCCATGGGCAGGAAGGACGCCGGGGCCGGTCGGTCGTTGGGCGAGCGGATCAGCGCGCCATAGCGCTCCACGTTCGGGAGCGGCCGTGTGCGCGTGCCGCCTTGTTCTACGTCGTCATGCCCTTTTCCATAGGGATTCGCCGCTTCCTTGGGCCCGCCGCGCGCATGTGCCCAGTCGAGGGGCATTTCCGAGAACGGCTCGGGCTCGGTGAAAATGTGCCCGGACCAGGTGCGATTGCCCAGCACCGACAGGCGCTTGTCGATCGCCCCGAGCTGCGCGCGGACGAACGACACAGCAACGCGACGACCCTCCGGGGCGTGGCACCGGCCCGCGACGAGCAGCTCACCGCGGGCCTTGGCGATGCCGTCGTCGAACACGACGCCGCCCAGCTCCGCCGTCACGGCTTCCCAGAACGTCATTTCGTCGAGGAGAGCGCGCGGCGCGTCGAGGGGAAACGCGATCATCGCCCCGACATGGAACTGCAACCGTCGCGCGATCTCGACGACGCGCGTGAGCGCGGGGACCTTCATGGGTTTGACGACGCGCATCTGCGATCACAACTTCGTCATGGCGACGTTGTACGCGATCATTCCGCCGATGATCGTGCCAATGGCCTGCTGCTTCACGTACGCGCCGAGCTGCACCATCGATGCTCCGTGGGCCCCCTTGTGGAGCGGGACGTTCTCGAGCTTCACGAGCGTGAAGTCGGACTTCAGCCCGTACGCCGACTGGTAGATCGCGGCGTGATCCGTCTTCAGGACGCCGCTCGCGCCTTTGTAGAGGTAGAGTTCGTGTTTGTTCGACGAGAGATCGAACGTCAACCCGGCCACCTCCCACTTCATGTCCGTGGCCGTGATCTTGGCCGAGGGCGCCGTGATCTTGAAGCTCGTGTCGCTCGTCAGCGCGACGTCCGCTCCGAAGTGGCCAGTCCAGGTCGTGGCGACGTCCGTTTGCCAGCTCTTGTAGTCGTCGTGGCTCAGCGCGGTGACCTTGTGCGTCCAGGGCCCGGTGACCGTCTGAGAGCCCTTCGGGTCGATCTCCTGCGTGAGCCCGCCATGGATGGTTTGCGTCATTCCACCGGTGATCGTTTGCTTCATTCCCCCGGCTTCGACGGTGTCCACGCGGCCCGTCTTGATCGTGGTCGTTCGCGTCGCGTAGTACGTCTCGTCCGCGGCGCCGCCAATCTGGAGCGTGAACGTCCCCCCGACGCCTGCCCAGAGCTTGCTGGTCACGAACGAGAACTTGTTCGCGCCGACGTTCTCCCAGGAATCGCCGCCGATCCACGTCCCGCCGCTGCCCATCGTCGTTTCGAGGTAGGTGAACTCGACGTCTTCGATGGCGGTCCCCGGGATGCCCGGGTTGGCGTTCGCGGGGGAGTTGAACATGCCATGCTGCGTATCGCCGTCACCGGTGTAGACCGATGCGTGCGAGGCGCTCGGGTACCCCATGTACACGCCGGTGCGGTTGTTCGGCGTGTAGAGGAAGATGAACTCCTTGCCTCGCTCATCCTCGAAAACGAGCTGGTTGCCGCTGCCGGTCCGGATGATGTTCTGTGTGTAGTTGCGCTCCGCGACCACGCTCGGTCGATGCGCGTTCGGCACGACCCCGGCGATGAAGGGCCGGTCCGGGTCGCCGCCGAGGAAGGAGATCATCACCTCGGTGCCCTTGCGGAGCGGGAAGTGGAAGCCCTCGCCGGTGCCTCCGTGGGGCTGCATCATGCGCACCCGCGTCGAGACGTGGGCGTCGGGCAGCCCGCTCGTGTCGAACTCGAAGCGCACGAGGTAGCGGCCGTCGGCGTCGATCTGGGCGTACTCGCTGTCGGCGGGGCCGCCGATGATCGCGTTCTCGAACCCGTAGATGCGCGGCCACGGTGTCGCCTGCGGCGCGCGGAACTGCGTGCTTTCGGGGATGGCGAGCAGCTTGACGCGGTAGGGGTGCCGGTCCGAGAGCCCGGTCATCTTCGCGACCTCGGGCGTGATCCCGGCGATCGATCCGGCGTGCCGAGCCTCGATTACCAGCCAGTCTGCGCCGATGTCGTCGGGCTGGTCCTCCAGCGAGAGCTTGTATCCCGCGCGCGGTCCGAGCGCGTTGCCGCTGACGCGCAACGTGACCTCGCGGCAGCCGATCGACTGCGCGCGCACCAGCGCGAGGCGCTCGGCGTCGCTCTGCATGAAGACGCGGTAGCCGTACTCGCGGATCGCGCCTGTCCCGGTCGCGGAGACGCTGCTCTCGCCCTTCACGGACGCGGACGGGTTGCCGTAGTTGTAGTCGGCGATGGTCACGCTCTTCGGGAGCCATTGCACGTCCTGTTCGAGCTGGTGCATGCCCGTCGGCCCGGTCGCGTCGTCGCCGAAGCGGGGGTAGTAACGCACGGCCCCGCCACCCGGGAAGTCGTCGTGCAACCCGCGGTCGTCCACGATGACGAGCTCCTCGGCCGTCCCGTCGTCCGGGTGCTTGAAATAGTAGTAGAGGCCCTCGCGCTCGAGCCACCGGTGAAAGAACGCGAGGTGGGTCTCGCGGTACTGCGCGACAAACTCCTCGATCGGGTAGTCCCCCTCGTTGATCGAGAAGCGGAACTCGCTGGCCAGGAGCCCGCCGTTCTGGAGCGTCGTCGAGAGGAAATCTTTGATGGGCTGGTTCGTGAAGACGTAGCTCCGCCAGAAATGACGCAGGAGCCAGAGCTTCGGCACGAGCAGCGCCTGGTACATCGCCCGCTCTGCGGTCTGGTGCATGAGGCGCACGCTGGCGATGACACCGTGGATGACGAGCGGCTCGCCCTCGTCACGGCGGTCTGCGCGGACGGTCGCCCGCTCGCCCACGGCCTTGCGCACGTCGGTGCCGGCGGGGACGGTGAAGAAGAGCTCGAACTCGTAAGGCTGCGAGATGTGTTCGACGCCTCGAAAGCCCAGGAAGGCGACGCCGTCGAGCGCCGAACACGAGAGCGAAAACCCGTCTTGACTCATGTGGACTTTCCCGGTTCCTGCGGTGAGTGGTTGCCCCGCACTTCAACCGCATGGAGCTGTGGAGTCAACAACATTATGCCGCCCGTCAGCGTGCCACGGCAGCATTCCTGAGCGCGGCGACGACGATGCGGGTGAAACTCCGGAGGCGAATGACGTCGTCGGGGCGTGGGACGAAGGCGTTTTCGTCGCAATAAAGGCGGCGAGACACCTCGATCTGGAGGGCGTGCACGCCGTGATCGCGCGATGCGTGCCTTTCGAGCGCGTATCCGCCGGGGAACGGGTCGTCCAGCGCGACGGAGAGGCCATGTGCGCGAGCGACCTCGGTGACGGCGTCGCGCGCCCAGTCCGCCGCGCCGGCGCCGCCGCGGGTCCCAAGCACGATATCGGCGGCTCGTGGAAACAGGACATCGGGATAGGAATGAGCGGAGACGAGGATCCCGACGCCATGGCGCGCTCGCGCGTCCGACAGACGCGCTGCGATCTCCGCGTGGTAGGGCTCGAAGACCTCGCGGATCCTTCGCTCGACCTCGACGCGGGGAGGTGGGTTCTCGAACCATTGCTCGCCGCTCGCGGAGCGCCGTCGCACCTCCCGCAGCCCGCAGGGGAGCTTGTCCTCGTAGGGCGTCGGCACGCGCGGTGAGGTGTTCAGATCGATGACGAAGCGGCTCGGTGTCGCGATGACGAGCGCCGCGCCGTCGAGCACGACGTCGCCGAAGAGCTCGTCGGCGGCGATATCTGCGTCGGCCACCAGGGCGCGCTCTGGCACGCGGGTGAAGCGCGCGGCGGCCTCGTCGACGAGGAGCCCCGCGTGCGGGACCTCGACGACGACCGGCCCCGGCGTGGTGGGCAGGTGAACGCGGAAGGGCAGCGGCGGCGCGGACATCGTTCCTCCGGGGGGGACTGCGGCCCGAGAGCCTGCCCGTTTTTTTCACCCGGGCCCCCCGATCTACGCTTGCATGCGGCCCCATGGGAAGCCCCACCTTGCAGTTCATCCGCCGCGGAGATCTCGGCGCCGGGCTTTCGTGGTTCCTGGT
>JBBRDN010000013.1:0-41201 GCA_038203875.1 Verrucomicrobiota bacterium | reverse complement strand
GGCCAGGTGGTGACCAACGGCGTTCCGGGAAGCGGGGCGGGAAACATCGAGTCGCCCGGGGCGACCGACACCTACACCTTCACCGTGTCCGCCGGGCAGGCGGTGTATTTCGACGCGCTGACGGGCAACCCGTGCGACCCGAGGCTGCGTTGGAAGTGCACCGGGCCGACCAATGAAATCGTCTTTGACCAGACATTCGCGGCGTTCGCCAACTGCGGCGGCGGAGATCCGGGCAACCAGACCTTCACCAACGGCGGCACCTACACGATCACGGTCAGCGGCTACACTGAGAACACCGGGAGCTATGCGTTCCGCCTGATCACTCCGGCACCAATCATCGTCGGTCAACCGGTGGATCAGTTTACTTCGGTCGGACGGACATTTTCGTTCTCCGTCCAGGCCCAGTCCGAGATTCCCGTTCGCTTCCAATGGCGGTTCAACGGTGGTGACATCCCGGGTCAGACGAATTCCACCCTCTCGCTGACCAATGTCCAAGTGTCGCAAGCGGGCAACTACTCCGTGCTGATCCAGAATGATTCGGGACCGACCCTCAGCCGCAACGCCGTCCTGTTGGTGGCACCGCTTGTTTCCCTTGGCCAGGCGGCCCGAACGAACCTTCCGTCAGTCACCGGCAGCGGCGTTGGCATCGAGTTGTTCAACGGTGTCGGCGGAGGTGCCGCGCCCTCGCCAGCCGCATTGGCGGCGCTTTCGCCGAACGGCACGACGCTCAGTCCGGTGGTGGACTTTCCCTCACCCGGGCAGGCGATCAATGTCGGCAGCAGCTTCATCAACTTCTTCGCCAACACGACCGTTCCCCCGGCCCAAGTCACGAACCTGAACGCCCTCAATTTTACGCTGCGGATCTCTACGTTCCTCCGTGTGTCCCGTGCTCTCGACCTCAACACGAATACGCCCGAGATCGACCTCCAACTCGGCGTGGGCAGCGATGATGGGTTCCATCTGACGGTGGGTGGAGCGGTCCTCGGATCCGTGGGCGACCGGGGCTTCGGTTACTCGTGGATGCCGGTGTCGTTCCAGGAAGAAGGCCTGTATCCGGTCACGCTTCTCTTTGCGGCGAACGCGCTCGGAGCAAGTGGTCTCGAATTGAGCTGGATCGTGGGGACGAATTCCGTTGGCTCGATCATTCCCCAGTCCGCCCTCTTCATTTCTCCCGACACCGGCGATCGTCAGATCTCGTTTGAGGAATTTCCCGACGGAACCTTCCTGACGAACCAGTTTGCTGCTTCGGGCGTCCTATTCAGCAACTCCAGCGGCGGTCTGCGGATCACCCGCGCGTTCCCGACCAAGTTCATTCCGGTTTCGCCGCTGCAGGTCTTCGGTGATCCGACGGTAAATCCAGTCGCGGCTGGAGAGCTCGACCTGCGCTTCGTGCTCCCGGGATCATCCACACCGGGGGCGACCCCCTACGTCAGCTTCTTTGTGATCGATGCGGAATCCACCGGCGCGGTCGTGACCGCGTTCAATCCGGAAGGCGAACTGGTCTTTACCAATCGATACAACGGCGGTTCGGGGGCGCAGCAGTTGGTGACGATCATAGATCCGCGCATTTCCCGCGTGCACGTCAGTCTGGGGCAGGGGACGGACACCGCGGCGATCGACAACCTCGCCTTCACCACGCCAGTTGCGATCAACCACAGACCCACGCTGGCCATCATCCCCAATCAGTCGATCAACGAGGGCGCAATGCTTGCGTTCACCGCCGTTGGACAGGATTCGGATTCCGGCCAGGCCCTCAGCTACAGCCTGCTGGCTCCGCCGCCTATCGGCGCTTTCATCAACCCGACAAACGGGGTCTTCAACTGGACACCTTCCGAGGCGCAGGGCCCCGGAACGAACGACATCACGGTGGTTGTGACCGACGACGGCCCCGGGCGCCTGACGGCTTCGCGGACATTTACCGTGACCATCGGGGAAGTGAACCTTCCGCCGTCCATCGCGGCCCTCGGCACCCGCACTGGCGTGGCCGGGCGAACTCTCAACTTCCTCGTGCCAGCCAGTGATCCCGACGTGCCGTTGCAGACCCTCGCCTTCTCGCTGCTTCCGGGAGCACCTGCCGGAGCCGGCATCAATCCGCTTACGGGCGAGTTCACGTGGGCGGTGCCCGGAAATCAAGCGGCCGGCTTGTATCCAATCAGCGTCCGCGTGGCTGACAACGCCCCGGTTTCGCTCGCGGCGACCCAGGCTTTCTCCGTGCAGGTGATCCGGGCACCAGACCTGTTTGTTTCGCAGATATTGCCAGGAGCAGGCGGTGCATTCTTCGGTCAATCGTTGGGCATCTCATGGACGGTCACCAACACCACGGGCGAAGCGGCCGGCGCGGGATGGGTCGATCGGGTCTGGCTTTCGCGCGACGGAACCTTGAGCCCCGATGATGTCCCGCTTCTCACTTTGCCCGCGTATGATCGCACGCCATTGGCGGGAGCCGGTAGTTATTCGCGCAACGCGAACGTCATCCTTCCGCGCACTTCGGGGCTCGCGACAGGCAATTGGTTTCTGCTCGTCAAGACGGACGATGGCAACAGTCAGCCGGAATTGGACGAGGCCAACAATGTGGCCAGCAGCACCGCCGTAACTGTCGCCTATCCGGCGCTCCCCGAACTGGCGGCCTTGAATCCATCGGCTCCGGCCTCGGTCGCGCCCGGGCAATCGGCGATGGCGACTTGGAGCGTCACCAACAGCGGCACGGTGGGGCTCACCAACATCGCTTGGACGGAGGACGTGTTCTTCAGGCCCGAGTCCGGGGCTTCGAACGTGTTCCTGGGTTCGTTCCGTTTCACCAACACGCTCGGCACCGCCAAGTCGACCAATCGGTCCGTAACGATCCCGGTTCCTGCCGGCACTCCGCCCGGAAACTACCGGTTGCTGGTTCAGGTCGATCCGGTCGATGAAGTATTCGAGGCGAACAAGGCCAACAATTCCCTGGCGTCCGTCGCGCTGACGACGATCAGTTCTTCGCTGACGCTGAACTTGAGCGCGCTTGTGGTTCCCGAGAATGCCCTCAGTCCTTCGCTGCATGGGGCTTTGACCCGGAACGGAGATCTTTCGACCAACTTGACCGTGAGCCTCACGTCCGACCTCGCAGGGGAACTCTCCTTCCCGTCACTGGTCGTCATTCCTGCCGGACAGGCCACGACACAGTTCGACCTCGATGCGATTGACGACAATGTGGTGGACGGGAACAAGCTGGTGACATTGATGGCGGCGGCTGCGGGCTACACGTCTTCTGCGGCGCAGGTGACCGTGGTGGATGTCGACCAGGCGAAACTGACCTTGCTGCCGCTGGTGGTGGGCGTGTCGGAGGGCCAGTCGGCCGCAGTGGCAGTCAGTCGTGGGTCTCTTGCCGCGCAGCCGCTGGTGGTGTTCCTGTCGAGCGATCAGCCGGACCGCTTGTCGGTTCCGCCGTCGGTCACGATCCCCGCCAACCAGACCAACGCGTTCTTCAACGTCTCCGCCCTCGACAACCAGCGGGTCGAAGCGGCTCGATCCGTGTCGTTCAGCGCCCGCGCGACCAACTACGCCAGCGCCTTTGCGGCCATCACGGTAATCGACGACGATGCGCCGTCGCTTCGCCTGACTTTCGCGGATCAGGTTGTCAGCGAATCCGCCGGACCTCTGGCGACGACCGCAACCATCGAGCGCAGCATCGTGACGACCGAAGACCTGACGGTCGCACTGCAGAGCAGCCGCGCCGAGGTGGTCGTGCCTGCGACGGTGAGGATCCCACGGGCCTCGGCGTCTGTCCGGTTCCCGGTGGCGATCGTCAACAACTCCCAAATCGACGGATCCCGGGTCGCGTTTGTCAGCGCGTCTGCGGTCGATGCGCTGTCCGGAGCGATCCTGACCAACAGCACCACGGCCGTGCTGACGATCACCGACGACGATGGCCCGGCGCTGTCCTTGAGCCTCTCGGCTGCGGTCGTGCGCGAGGGGCTTGCGCCCGCCGTAGTGGGCACGGTGCGCCGGAATACCGGCAACACTTCGGCGCTCGTCGTTAATCTGGCCTCCAGCCGGATCACTGAGGCGACCGTGCCGGCCTCGGTTACTATCCCGGTCGGCGCCGATAGTGCCTTGTTCCCGGTGGCATCCGTCGAAGACGGCGTTACCGATGGGCCGCAGCGGGTGGATCTCACGGCGTCGGCGGTCGGGCACTCCCCGGCAAAGGCGACACTGGTCGTGGCGGACATCGATCTTCCCGATCTGACGATCACCCAGTTGTCGTTCGCGACCAACGGACTGACCGGAAACGCGATCAGCCTCACATTCCGCGAGGCGAACAACGGGCTCAAGGCGGCGACCGGCAGTTGGGCGCAGCGTGTCTGGATTTCGTCCGACCCGGTTGTCGGCGGCGACACTTTAATCGGAGATTTTCCGTTCACCGGGACGATCCCAGCCGGTGGTTTTGTCGATCACACGGTGCAGTTCCCATTGCCGGCAACGTCGGGGTCCTACTGGCTCATCGTCGCGACGGATCCCGCTGATTCGGTGGTCGAGGCGGATGAACTGAACAACACGCGTGTGGCGGCGGTTCCCATCCAGGTGTCTCCGGCCTACACCGCCATCGTCCAAACGGCCTTCACGGGAGGCCTCGCCGGCTCGCCTGTCTTGATGACCGGTGAAGCCAGACGCGCGGTCGAGAACCAGCCGGCGTCTCAGGTTCCGGTCAACATCTTCGTCAACGTGCGTGGAACGACGCGGACCGTCTCCGCGACCACGGACGGAGCCGGCCAGTTTGAAGCGACGTTCCGACCGCTCCTGAACGAAGCCGGCAACTATACGATTGGCGCGGCCCATCCCGGCGAGACGAACGCACCGGTCCAGGATTCATTCCAGCTCTTCGGCGCGCAGTTCGTCCCCGGGTCCACCAACGTGACGCTGATCGGGCAGACATCGGTCGTCGTGTTTGCGACCCTGGAGAATCGGAGCGACGCACCGTTGACCGCTTTGGCCGCCGCGATCCTCGGGGCGCCGCC
This sequence comes from Verrucomicrobiota bacterium, assembly GCA_038203875.1. Lineage (GTDB taxonomy): Bacteria > Verrucomicrobiota > Verrucomicrobiia > Limisphaerales > CANJSG01 > CANJSG01. The sequence continues at coordinate 36,210 of JBBRDN010000013.1, read as the reverse complement.
GAATGTGCAGATCGTTGTTTCCAATGCACCCACGGTTCCCGGAAGCGGGACCAACGTGGTCCGGATTCAGATCACGTCCTTGGTCGAACAAACGCTGGCCGGCGACACGGTGGTGCGGGTCACGTCGGCCCAAGGTGCGCGCGCCGACCTCACCCTGCGGTTGGCGCTGGAAGGGATCCAGCCGAGGTTGTCCGCGATCCCGAACACACTTCAGGCCGGGATGCTTCGTGGCGGACAGAAGTTCATCGAGGCGACGGTCACCAACAGCGGCGGTGCGGCCAGCGGCCCCATCCAGGTTCTTCCCCCGGACATATCGTGGCTGAAGGTCATCAGCCCGAATCCGATGCCCTCGATCGTTCCAGGTGGATCTGCGCGGATCGCCCTGCAGTTGACGCCGCCTTCCGATCTCCCGTTGCAGGAACATGTCGGCAACATCGTCCTGTCGCCGGCGAACGGTGGATTTCTCAGCCTTCCGTTTTCGTTCCTGGCTGTCTCGGACGCGATCGGGTCGCTCGATGTCGAGGCGGTTGACGAGTTCACCTACTACGCGTCTGGATCGCCGCGGTTGACGAACGCGCTGGTCGTCGTTTCCGACACGATCTCGGGCGCGGTGGTCACGAATGGTGTGACGGATTCGACCGGGCACTTCCGGGTCCAAGCTTTGCGTGAGGGCTACTACGACGTCGTGGTCTCGGCAGAGAAGCATTCGACGTTCAAGGCGACGACCCTGGTTCAGGCTGGCAGTCGCGACGAGGTGCTGGCTTTCCTGTCACGCCAGTCCGTGCAGCTGATCTGGAACGTGGTCCCGACCCAGATCGAGGACCGCACACGGATCACGATCGAGACCGTCTTCGAGACGGTCGTGCCCGCGCCGGTCATCACGGTCGACCCGCCGTTGATCGACTTCGCTGAAATCCGGCAGGACGTCGTGCAGGTCGACGTCCGGATCGAGAACCACGGCCTCATCGCCGCGAAGGGCATGAAGCTGGGCAAGATTTCTCACCCGAACTGGAGCATCACCCCGCTCGTCCAGGACATCGGGGACCTTGCAGCGAGGAGCGCCGTCACGATTCCGGTCACGATCCGGCGTCTTGCAGCCCCTTCCCAGGGTTCTTTCCGCGGACAGATGGATAAGCGGCCTGTGGCCGGTGAAAGGAAACTGATGGGAGGCTCGGCTTCGTGTGCGTTGTGGTTGCCGATCGGGTATTTCTTGGACTGTGGCAAGGAGACCAAGAACTACGATTGCGGTCTCGGCCTGTTGAACCTGGCGGACGATTGCGATGGCGGTGGGTCATACATTCCGCCGCGCGGGTTCGGGGATGGCGGTGGCGGTGGCTCCTACTTCCCGCCGATCATCCGAGGAGGTGGTCCGATTCCTTGCATCGAGTGCGGTGGCGATCTCGGGGTGGCGTTGGTGGAATGCGCGATTTCGCTTATCCCGGGACATCCGGTCTGGAACTGCTACGTGGACGCTTCCGGGTGTGCGACCAATGCATCGGGAATCTCCTGCACGAAGTTTCTTGTGAGCTGTGCCGGTGCCTTCGGCCGTTCGAATCCCTACATCAACGCGTTCATGACCGCGATCAGTTGCGCGGACACAATCAAGACCGCCTGCACCCCGAAAGCTCCGGCCGGAATGGGCACCGGTGGTGGTTCTGGAACGGGAAGTCGCTCGCCCATGACAGTCGCGAACGGGGGCCGTCGGTTGATGGATACGGCCACGCCGTTCTTCCCCGGGCAGGCGGAAGTCGCGGTCTATGGTGATCGCGTCCGGACGGCCGTCGATGCGCTCACAAGCATCTGGGGCGATGCCGGGTGGTTCCGACCGGAGACAGGCACCAATTTCTACGATTGGCTCGTGGCCTTCGACCAGCGGGTCGGTTCCGGTTCGGAGTCGGCGGACCGGATATCCGCCGGTGAACGCGCCCAACTCTTGGCCATGACCGCGCCGGAAGGCGTGACAACGAGCCAGATCAACTCCTTCCTCGATCGGTGGAACCGGACCTTCGACTACTTGGCCGTCGGCATCACGAACTCTACCCAGGTTCCCATCAACCAGAGCAGCGACTTCATCGCCCAGGATATTGTGAAGGCGAAATTCCAGGCTGCCGGCAAAGCCATCGAGGACAGTCGCAGTGCCGGGTTCACGGATCCGATGGACGGCCTGAGCCACGCGCTCGATCAATTGCGCCGCAATCTCGAAGAGTCCGCCGCGGCCGGCGTTTGCGCGCGGGTTCGGCTCCGCATCTCGCAGGACGCCGTGATGACACGGGATGCGTTCGCTGCGTCTTTGGAGATCATCAACAGTTCCGAGAACCCGCTCAGCGGAGTCTACGTGGATCTCGTGGTGAAAGACGGCGCCGGAACCATCGCCACGACGTTGTTCGGCATCCGCCCGCCCGCGTTGTCCGGCATCGCCAATATCGACGGCGCCGGAACCGTCGGATCGAACGCGACTGCGGGTGCGTCCTGGATCCTCATCCCGACGCGTGATGCGGTGAAGGGAGCCTTGCCACAGATCTACTTCGTCAGCGGGACGGTCCGCTACACGCAGGACGGCCGCGAGGTGAACGTCCCTCTGTCGCCCTCTGCCATCACGGTCTATCCGTCACCGGCGCTTTCCCTCACCTACTTCCTCGAACGCGATGTCCGCGCAGACGATCCGTTCACCGCGGCGCTCGAGCGGACAGTGCCCTTCTCGCTGGCGTTGATGGCGCAGAACACGGGTTATGGTCCCGCGAAGAATTTCCGCATCACTTCCGGCCAGCCCGAGATCATCGAGAACGACAAGGGCCTGCTGATCGACTTCAAGATCATCGGCACCGAGGTGGCCGGCCAGCCGGTGACGCCGTCGCTGACGGCGGACTTCGGGACCATCAATGCCGGCGGGATCGGCATCGCGCGGTGGCTCTTCACGTCGACCCTGCAGGGGCAGTTCATCAGCTACTCCGCATCGTTCGAGCACCTCGACGGCATCGGCGACAAGCGGCTTTCACTGATCGACGGAGTCTCCATCCATGAGCTGGTCCACAGCGTGCGAGCCATTGGAACCTATGAGGACGGCAGGCCCGATTTCCTCGTGAACGACGTGAAGGACGACAATTTCATGCCGGATACGCTCTACCTCAGCGACGGCCGCATCCAGCCCGTCAGCGTCGTTGTGAATGGAACCGTTGAAGGGTTGGTCGGTGGCGGGAACCTTGAGGTCCGTCTCAACGTCAACGCGCCTGGTGGCTGGCTCTACGTGCGCGTGCCGGATCCTGGCAACGGGTTGTTCCGGCTTGCGCATGCCTATCGTGGCGACGGTGTGGAACTGCCGCTGGGTGATGATGCGTGGACGACCGACCGGACCTTCGTCGCGGGTGGCCGGCGCCCGCGCTACGAGAATCGGCTGCATCTCTTCGACCGTAACACGACGGGCAGCTACACGCTGGTCTACGAGCCGAACCCCTTGTTGGCGGATGTCACGCCTCCGATCAGCGCGGTGAAACCCCTGTCCGCCGCGAGTCGGACGAGGATCCCGGTGGAATGGTCCGGATCGGAAGAGCAGGGTGGCAGCGGTCTGGCGGCCTACGACGTGTATGTGTCGGCGAATGGCGGGCCGTTCACCAATTGGCTGAAGAGGGTGACACAGGGCGGCGCCGTCTATTCCGGACAGCCGGGCGCCAGCTACGCCTTCTACACCATCGCTTCCGACAACGCCGGCAACGTCGAGTCAGCCCCGGCCGTCCCCGACGCCCAGACGATCGTGACCATCAACAATTCGGCGCCGGTCCTGGGCTTGCTCCCCACGCTTTTCGTCGACGAGGGCCAGACTCTGTTGGCCACCAACTCGGCTTCCGATGTCGACCTTCCGTTCGATGCGTTGACCTTCAGCCTTGGGGCGGACGCCCCTCCCGGACTGGTGCTTGATCCCGTCTCGGGCGTCATGTCCTGGGCAACAGGAGAATCCCATGGACCCAGCACGAATCAGTTCACGGTAACCGTCCGCGACCTTGGGCCGCCGAGTCTTCGCGCGTCCAATGTCGTGACCGTCGTTGTGCGCGAAGTGAACTCTGCTCCCGAACTTTCGCCCATTACCAACCGGACGATCGGCGAAGGCGCGCTGCTGACCTTTCAAACCCAGGCTTCCGATCCAGATGTGCCGTCGAATCACCTCACGTATGTGCTCGGCGCCGGCGCTCCCACGAATGCATCGATCAGCGCCGCCGGAGGCGTCTTCACGTGGAGGCCGAACTCGCTCCAAGGGCCCAGCACCAATGTCATCCGCGTCGTTGTCTTCGACGATGGCGCGCCGTCGCTCAGCGCGACCCAGGCGTTCACGGTGATCGTGACCGATGCGTTGAGTGATTTCTCCATCGCCGTCGGCTCGACCAATGTGCTGCAAGGGCGGCCCGGATCGGTGCCGCTCTTCCTCAGCGCCGGCGTCGCTCTGACCAATGTGAGCTTCACCTTGGAAACGGATCCTTCACGCCTGACCAACTTGTTCCTGACTCCCATCGCTTCCGAATTGTCGGTCGCCTCGTTGCAGCCGATCGGACTTGGGAACTTCCAGGTCCGGATGGAAGCCGGCTTCGGCCAATCCCTAATCGGCAACCGGCCCGTCGCCCTGCTCGGGTTTGCGGCGACTGACAACGCCACTTCGTCGATCGTTCGCGTCCATGTTTCTTCGATCGTGGGCAGCGCCGGTGGGGCCTCGATCACCAACGGAAGTGCGAACGACGGGCGAATTTTCTTCCTGGGCCGTGAGCCGCTTCTCGACATGGCGCGGGGCGCCGGCGGCAATCCGCAGTTGTTCCTCTACGGCCGACCCGGCGGCAGTTTCCTCGTGGAGGCGAGGACAAACCTTGGAGCCGGCACGGCGTGGAGCCGAATCGCGCGGATTCCCCTCACCAACTCGACCCATGCGGTTCCGATCGCCGCCCAGGGTGAACCGGCGGTGTTCTACAGGGCGGCCGAGTTTTTTGCCGATCCTCCCGAGTTGGACGTTCCGCGGGTCGATGCCGGAGCGTTTGGGTTCACCCTCTACGGTCTCGCGGGTGTCACCTACCAAGTCCAGTCGTCCACCAACCCTGTCGCCTCGGCGAGTTGGCTGCCGCTGCGTTCCGTGCAGCTCACCAATTCCTTCCAAACAATTCGCGACACCAATGTCCCCGGACCGATCCGGGTGTTCAGGGTGTTGAAGCAGTGAACGCGAATGGCTTTGCGCGAACTACGCGGGTGGATTTTCGTGGCATAGATCGGCCCGGCATGACGGCCAACTCAGGATTCCGGCATTGTCGAAAGCGAAGCCGGGTGATGTTGCAAGCGCGGGCGATCGTCCCGCCTAGAGATTGGTGGCCATCTCCCTCAGCTGTTTGGTGGCGATGCCGATGGGGCGGTCGAGCGGGACGCCGGCGCATGCGAGCATCGTGGTGAGCAGGTCGCCCTGATTGCCCTTGGTATTGGGGAGGAAACGTCCCGTGTTGACGGTGCCGCCGCCTTTGCCGGCGATGATGAAGGGGAGGTTCTCCCGGGCGTGCTTGTTGCCGTCCTCTAGCCCGGAGCCCCACATCATGATGCAGTTGTCGAGCAGCGTGCCGTCTCCTTCGCGGAGGCTGGCCATTTTCTTCACCATGTAGGCGAACTGGGCGATGTTGAAGGCGGTGATGGCGGCGACCTTCGCGACTTGATCGGCCTTGTTGTTGTGGTGGGTTTGCGAGTGATGGGTGTCGCTGAACCCGAGCTCCGGATAGGAAACGCCGTTCGGTGTGGAGCCGATATAGGTGCTGACGCGGGTCGTGTCGGTCTGGAAAGCCAGCACGTTGAGGTCGCACATGACCTGCATGTATTCGCTGCGCTTGTCGCCGAGGGGGATCTTGATTTCGATGGGCGGGGAATCGGAGGCTTTTCGTTTGCTGGAGCTGACGCCGGCTTTCTCAAGGGCCGCCTCCTTTTGGCGATACTCAATGGCGGCGATGCGGCGTTCCACGGAGCGCACGCTGTCCAGGTATTCGTCAAGTTTGTGCTGGTCCGCTTGGGGCAGTTTCCGGCGGAGGTCCTTGGCTCCGCCAATTACCAAATCCAGCATCTGGCGATCCAGCGGGTCCGCTTGCCGGCCCTGTCCGGATTTGTCGGTCTTTCCGAACAACCGGTTCAGCACGCTGCGCGGATTGGTCTCGGCAGGGACGGCCTGGGTCGCTGAGCGAAAGCTGCAGTGCGAATAATACCCCTCGTTCAACCCTTCCTGATTCTCCTTATGGGTCTGCGGCATCGTGGCCAGTTCCAAGGAAGGCAATGACGTGAACCCACCGACGTAGTTCGCGGCGACCTGGTCGGCGGAGATGGCGATGTGGATCTGATTCCGTTTGTTCGCATCGGGCAGTTGCGCCGTGAGCCAGGTCGATAGCTCGAGCGCATGGGGCGCGCCATTGAACGGCGAGATCGGAACTCCCGAGATGCCCTTCATCAGCAGGCATTGGTCGAGCACCGGACGGAGCGATTCCAAAGCCGGAGGAGGTGACGACAGGAAACTCTCCGGAGTCGCGGGCCAGAACTGGTCCATGATCACCCCGTGCGGCATATACATGAACCCCAGGCGAACCGGCGGCTTGAGAGGTTGGCCCTTGGTCGATTTCGCCCAGCCCATTGTCTCGAAAAGCGGCAGGGCCAGTGAGGCGCCGATGCCTTTCAAACAGGTGCGACGGTTGATGAGGATGCTATTTCCCATGGGAAGAAGTGGTTGCCAGTTCTTTGACGCGATGGTTCACGAACGGATAGCTGGTCAGGATTTCTGAGATGAGAGTCTGCGCCCGATAGCCGTCCTTGGCGATGGTTTCCATCAGGTGATCCACCACGATTTCATCGTAGCCTTCGAGTTGCCGGCACAGGGCATAGGCGAGGAGCTTCTCGGTCAGGTTGCGTGCGAGATCGTTCTGTCGTGCGGCGATGATGGCTTTCAGCTCCTTGGGCGAAGAGAACCGCTTCCCGCCGGGAAGCTCGCCCGCCGCGTCGATGGCGCCGCCTGAATCATCCCGATCACGCCAGCGGCCGATGGCGTCGAAGTTCTCCAGGCCAAAGCCGATGGGATCGAGAATCTTGTGGCAGTTGGCGCACACGGAGTTCACGCGGTGCAGTTCCGTTCGCTGCCGCAGCGTCAGATTCTCAACGGTCTTTTTGTCCTGCTTGTCCAGCGGAGGAACATTCGGCGGCGCGGGCGGCACGTGTTCCCCCAGCACTTGTTCGAGGACCCAGACGCCGCGTTTGACGGCGCTGGTGCGGTTGGGAAAGGAGGTTGTCGCCAGAATGCCGGGCATTCCCAGGATGCCGCCGCGATTGGCATCCGCCAGCGTCACCTTCCGCATCTCCGGGCCGGTGATGGTTTTTTCCAGACCGTAGATGGTGGCGAGCGGCCCGTTGAGGAAGGTGTAGTCCGCATCGACGAAACTGACGACGCTCCGGTTTTCGCGCACGATGCTGTCGAAGAACAGACGGGCCTCCTCATACATCGCCGTGCGGATCTCGGGGGTCATCTCGGGGAATTTGGCGGCGTCGAAAATCTTGCCCTCCAGGCTCCCGAGTCCCAGCCACTGCGCGCCGAAACCATCGAACAACGCCCTGGAACGCCTGTCCGTGAGCAGGCGAGTCACCTGGGCCTTCAGGACGGATGGCTCGCGGAGTCGGCCGGAGTCGGCAAGGGCGGACAGTTCGGCATCGGGCATCGTGGCCCACAAGAGATACGACAGCCGCGACGCCAGTTGGTGGTCGTCCAAGGGAACGATGGCTTGATCTGGTTCGGCTTCCTTGGACGGCGTGATGAAAAGGAACTGCGGCGAGACGAGGACGGCCTTGAGCATCAGCCGCAGCGCCGCCGGATAAGGCAGCTTGTTCTTCCTGGCGAGGTCGAACACGCCCATCAAGACGTCCAGTTCCGCTTCCGAAGGCGGCCGGCGATACGCGCTGCGGGCCAGCGACCGCGCGACTTTTCTTGCCGGTTCCCGGAGATCGGCCCCCAGTTTGGGAGTTTCACCGAAAAGCCGCTTCTGCATCGCCGTGGGCCGTCCATTTTTCGGCGCGAGGATCTCGTCGAGCACCTTGTTGGCGATGCCCAGATACTGCTCCGACTGCAGCGGAGACAGGGTATTGAGATAGCCTTCTCCGAACACTTCGTCCGGCAGTTCCTGCGCCACGGCCGGATCGACGCCGAAAAGGTCGTGCAGGGTGTTGCCATACTCGATCTTGGTTAGCCGGCGGATCACGAACGGACCGGGATCTTTTGGGCTGAGATATTTGAGCTTTGAGATCGAGTCCTGGAACCGTTGACGCTCCTCATCCGTCGGCTGCTTGTTGGCGTCTTCCGGAGGCATGTCGTGGGCCTTCACGTTGGCGAGCGCCTGCTTCCATCGCCTGCTGGAGTCGGAGTTGCCGGGGTTTTTGAGCGCGGGCTGGAAATTGATCCCGCCCTTCTGCTTGTCCTGTCCGTGACAACGGGTGCAGTAGGTGGTTACGAACGGGGTAACGCCGTCCTGAAAATTCTTATTGGTTTCGGCCTGAAGCGCGGCGATATCCCGGTCGTCGGCCGCGCCTGCTCCACACGGCGCGGCGAGTGAAAGCGCGAGGCTTCCAAGGATCGTGGCGATCCAGCCGCTGCGGAAAAGTCCGGGTGTTCTCATCGTGGTCTGATGGAACCATCACTGGCTGCCAGACTTTGCTCAATCGGAATTCAATCTCCCATTCCCCTCCAGCGATCCCGAGGCCCGGCTGCGCAACACCGAGACCCGGTTGTAGGCGCGCGGCAGGCGGCACCAACGACGACATTAACTGCTGAGAGAATTAACCGATCTGGCCCGACGTTCGCGAGCTCCCACAAAGCGCCGCCTAAGCCTCATGCGCCGATGGCCCGTGGGATCAATCTCCGGTCGCGGACAAAGGCGAGGTCAGTCGGAAAGCGCTACCGTTCTGGTTGCAAAAAGCCCGGGGTCCGGACCGTCTGGTTACGCGCCAATCACCCCTTTTTAAGACGGGCTGTGATGTCGGACTGGACGCTGCCGCTCCTGCGACGCTCAATGCCCTCGCGATGAACTGCGAAGTGCGCCCCGCCACCCGCGACGATCTCCCGGCCATCCTGGAGATATACAACCACGCCGTCCTCCACACGACGGCGTCCTACGACTACGAACCCCGCACGCTGGAGCACCGCGTCGTGTGGTTCGAGGAACACCAACGCACCGGCCATCCCATGTTCGTCGCCGTGGACGAAGCCGGGACCGTCGTGGGCTGGAGCGCGTTGAACCGCTACCACGACCGGCTGGGCTACCGGTTCACCACGGAGAATTCGGTCTACGTCGCCGAAGCCGCGCGCGGCCAAGGCGTCGGCGGCCTGCTCCTCGCGCCCTTGATCGACGGTGCGAAACAGATGGGGCTCCACGCCATCATCGCCGCCATCGACGCGCAGAACGAGGCCAGCGTCCGGCTCCACGCCAAGTTCGGCTTCGAGAAGGTCGGGCTCTTCCGGCAGGTCGGCTACAAGTTCGACCGCTGGCTGGATGTCGTCTACATGGAGCGCATCGTATGAACGCAAATCCCCGGGCCAGGCATGAGAAGACGATGTTGATCCGGCCGGAGTTCCTCAACCACGCCGGCACGCTCTTCGGCGGCTACATGATGCAGTGGGCCGACGAGATGGCCTTCGGCGCGGCCACGCTGGAGTTCCCCGGAAACAGCTTCGTCACAAAACTCTTCGGCCAGTTCGACTTCACCTCACCGGTGCGACAGGGCGACATCATCAAGGTCTACAGCGAGGTCGAGACCGTCGGCACCACGTCGTGCCAGGTGAAAGTCTGGGCCGAGAACGCCCGCACTGCCGCCGCCGTCTTCAACACCTTCGCCGTCATGGTCAACGCTGTGGACGGGAAGAAGCAGCCCATCGTGCACTCCTTGTAGCGCCGGCTTCTGGCCGACAGTGCCGCAACGGGCCTCGCGTGCCCGAGTCTTGCCAGTCTGAAAATGCCCGGGCCAACGTTGTCCAGCCGCGGAGCGGCGACAGACAGTAGCCCCGGGCGAAAGCCCGGGGAGGACGATTTGCGTCGGGCAGCCCCGGAGGGGCGAAAGAACCGGTGGTCAACGGCAGTTTCTGCCGCGCCTCCGGCGCTGAACCTGCATGGCGGTGGTTTTTCCGACAGGCTTTTTGGGGCGAATGTCGGCTCAGGTCGGCGGGGACGCAGGAGTTACGGCAGGCCGGAGGCTTGCGCTACAAGTTGGGCTGCCGCCTCTACTTGGAGAACGCCCCGAACAACGCCGTCATCTCCGCGGCCACATCGGCGCCTTCGGCCAGGGTCTGGGCCACCTCGTCGCGGAGCAGTTGGCGGTAGCGTTTCCGCAAGCGATGCACCGCCACACGAACCGCGCCTTCCTCCATTCCCAAAGCCGCAGCCGCATCGGCGTGGCTGGTCGCGCCCTTGCCGGACGTGAGGAAAACCTTCAGCCGATCGAACTGCTCCGCCCGGCCTTCCGCGACGCACTCGGCGCGAAGGCGGACGACCACCCGCTCCAGCAGGGCGACGGCCCACTCCCGGTCAAACGCGCGGTCGGGCGGCAGATCGGGCGACGCGGCGGAGAGGAACTGCGAGTCGGCCTGCTGCGGATCGAGCGGCACGGCGGGAGCCCCGCCGCCGCGCTTGAGCGACCGTGACCAGTCCCATTCATTGGCGAGGAACCGCTTCAACGCCATCAGGAGGAAAGCGCGGAAGCGCCCGCGTTCGGCGTCGGCGGTTTCGAGGAAGCCCTTCTCCAGCAGCCGGGCGAAGAACGCCTGTGTCAGGTCCTCCGCATCCTCACGCGTGTGGCCGCGACGGCGGACGTAGGCGTAGAGCGGGAACCAATAGGTGCGGCACAGTTCCTCCAACGCTCCCGCTGCCTGCGGTGATCCCGGCCGTCCCGCCGCCAGCACGACCGTCCACCGCGTCGTGGCGAAGGTGTCAGTCCTCGGCGATGGAGATGCATCGCTGTCCTGATGGTTCAATGCCGGTGGCATCATGGACCGGTTACGCCGTCCTTAGGGCCAACCAGTTCGAGGAATCCCTTGTAGACTTCCCCCGCCTTGTTGGTGATCGAAAACATCTCGGTGGGTTGCCCGGCGACTACCTTGAGCGGACCTCGGTCGGCCAGCTGCTCAATCTGGGCAAACAGCATCTTCCTCGAGTCCCGCTCAAACTCCAGAGCTGGCGGAAACCACGCAACGGACAGACCCATTGCGCCCGACACGGTGGTGGTTGCCTGGCCACCATCGAGGCTCACAGAGTTGTCACTGGCTTGAAGCCGATAGCCGGGGGGCACCTCCGCGCTAATATGCAGCAGTGAGCCCATGAACGGCCTCAACCGCACCGTTGTTTCAACCTTCTTACCCGCAGCCATGGGTGCCGGTTCGGCGCGGATGAACGTCACCGATCCCGCGATGACGGAACCATTCCGATTGGTGACTCGGAAGAGATCCAACGGCGAGCCGGGGATGAGGGCGAGCGGGCGCTCAGTCATCCGATCTCGGATTTGGGAGGTGGCTTCGTCGGCCTCGGTCGCGCCGAAACCGTCCTTTTCCCGAAAGAACCAACTGAATCCGGCAGTGGTTTTTTCGGTCCCCTTTTGATTCATGACCGAGAAGTAAGAACCTTCCGTTTGCGTCCCTGCACCGGTTCGCTCGGAAGAAGCGTTGAGACTCTCACCCGGTAACAGAAGTGAATCGGACCAGACACCGACTGTGCGAGTGTCCGTGGTCGTGCCGACCAGGTTGTTCGTGGCTCTGGTCAGGACGATGACTGTGGCTGGTCCAGATGAAGCGATGCTTGCCGACTGCTCCTTCGCTTTGCCATCGCCTGCCTTTGCGGCTCGTGCCTTGAGATCTGCTTGCACCGCATCCGCCGCATTGAGTCGGGCTTGATTCGTTTTCTGACGGAATTGATCTAATTGTGAGGTCATCTGTCTCATGTTGATCTCTGCGGCCGTCTTCTCGGCCCCGAAGTTGATAGGAGGGATCCACCGGACCAACCCGGCGAACACAATGGCTAGAGGTAATGCGGAACCAATGATTGCCACTTTGCCCATCCTTAATTTCCTGCCGTGGAACCCATAGATCAGCGCCATGGGAAGAAATGGCACCGCTGATAGCTCCCACCAGATGATTCGGCGTGACAGGAATGTTTGAACCACAATGAGAATCCAACCTGCTACAAGCGCTCCGATGGCCATTTTGGCCTGATGTGTCTGCAGGCCCTCTTGGCTGGAGAGCGAATTTCGCCTTCGGATTTGTTCGGACTCGAATGAGGGATTTCTCGGTTTGGCGTAGCCAGCAATTGCTCCGAAGATGACCCCCAAGAGCACACCGAGCTTCAAAGTATTTGGGAGATCGATCTGAAAGCGCCAGTTGGGCACTGGAGCCTGAGACGCTAGGGAGGCAGTTACGCGGCTGAATGATCTTGGACTCCCGTTCTCTGGGTTCTCCAGCACGACAGAACTAAGAGCCTTCGCAATCCGGTTTGCGTTGCCGGCTGCATGATAAGGGTTCGGGTCGTCGAAGAGAATTTCCACTCCGCCTCCCTTCGCCTCCAACGCAAGAAAGCTTCGGAGCATGGCAAGGCGAAGTGTGTCTGAGTTTTGATCCGGAACTTCACGGGTTCGGAGCCATGCTTCGAATTCAGAACCACGGGTCGCGCGTAGCAGATCATCATCGGCCAGTGCCTTTTTGATCCATAGTTGAGCAAGGCTTGATTCCTCTGGACTGCTCAACGTGTTGGTCCACGCGTAAAACTGGAGATTGAGGTGGGCTCTTGCCGTGTAGTTCGTTGGAAGAACCATCAATAGGGATATGCTGGCCAGCAGTGTTATCGCTGAAACCCACAGCGCGGTTTGCCAATGGAACCGAATGCTCGAAGACGATTCCTCCTGCTTCGGGATCCTCTGTGGCGTCGGCGATATTTCTGGATCGCGTGCTGCGGGCGATTCCTCGCCGCCGTCTTTGTGCAGGGTCTCCATCTCCGTCTTCATCTCGCTGACCGCCGAGTAACGAAGAGCGGGATTCCGTTCCAGCGCCCGCAGCACGATCTCGTCGAGGCGGACGTCGATCTGGACCTTGGTCGAGGGCGGACGGAGTTCCTTGGCGGGCAGTTCGCCGGTCAGCATCTGGTAGAAGACGACGCCCAGCGCGTAGATGTCGGCGCGGTGGTCGACTGCAGACGGGCGTTCGGATTGTTCCGGAGCCATGTAGCGGGGAGTGCCCATGACCTTGCCCACGTCGGTAAGGTCGTTGGTCGGACGGGCAGTCTCTTGAGCGCCGTCGCCCACTGGCGAATCCCCGGTGTGCAGAGGACTGCCCGCCCTCCCGTCGTTCCCCACCAACTTGGCCAAACCAAAATCGGCGACCTTCACCGCGCCGCGCCGGTCGATGAGCAAGTTCTCAGGCTTGATGTCGCGATGGACGATGCCTTGGTCGTGGGCGAATTGGAGCGCGTCGCAGATCTGCGGGACGATGGCCAACGCTTCTCGCGGTGAGATGCGGCCCCCGGAGAGGAGCTGGCGGAGGTTCACGCCGTCGACGAACTCCATCAGGATGAAGAAGAGCGGTCCCGTCGCCTGGGTGACGTGGCCAAACTCGTAGAGCGTGACGATGCCGGGGTGGTTCAGCTTTGCGAGTGCGCGGGCCTCGCGGGCGAACCGTTCGGCGAAGGCGGGATCATCGCCGATGGCCGGGGGCAGAATCTTTAGCGCGACGAGCCGGTCGAGCTGCTTTTGCCGGGCCTTGTAGACGGCGCCCATGCCGCCTTTGCCGATGAGTCCGAGGATCTCCAGCGCGGGAAAGAGCGCGGCGAGTTCCCCGATGGACGGTGGGATGAACGGGATGCGTCCGGCCTCGGTGACGGTGTCAGCTGCGGCACCGGACTTCAGCAGACACGCAGGACAGAGCCCGGCGAGGGCTCCAGAGGCCATGGGCGTGCCGCATTCGGGGCAGGTTGGATTCATCGGCGGTGCGGGGGCTTGGTTGCTCACACCCTCTCCTTAAGCAAGCGCGGAGAAACGTTACCAGGAATCTTCAGGACCGATTTGCCGAAGATCACCGCATGACTTGCATGCGGAAGAAGGGGAACGCCACTTCGGCGGTGGTGCCGACGAGGTAGACGAGGCTGATGAGGCCGTTGAGGCGGAGGAAGGCGACGTTGATCCAGCCAAGGCTGCGGCGACGTGCCAGCCAATGCTCCATCACGAGGCAGATGAGGATGATTCCCATGGCGATGAAGTAGGCGATGCGGAACCGGTGGATGAGCCCGAACGTCGCGAGCAGGCCCCACATGACCATGTGGCAGAGGAAAGCGGCCATGAGCGCATTGCGCGGTCCCCAGCGCACGACGAGAGATCCGAGCTTGGCCTGCTTGTCGAACTCGTAGTCCTGCATGGCGTAGATGACGTCGAAACCGATCAGCCAGAAGACGACGGCGAGCGACATGAGCAGGGGCGGGAGAAAGTTGTCCGGGTCGAGCGTCCAGTTGAAGTCGAGCCCGCCATGCACGGCCAGCCACGCGCCCATCGGTGCGAGGGCGAGCGCGATGCCGAGCCAGACGTGGGTGAAATCGGTGAAGCGTTTGGTCAGCGAATAAAAGCAGATGAAGAAGAGCGCGACGGGGGAAAGCAGCAGGCAGGTGCGGTTCAAGCCTCCGGCCGCAGCGATGAATCCTGCGGCCGATAGGAGACAAAGCGTGACGGCGCTGGCCACGGAGATCTGCCCGGCGGGCAGGTGGCGGGCGTTGGTCCGCGGGTTGTCCGCGTCGAACTTCCGGTCGACGATGCGGTTGAAGGCCATGGCGCAGGTGCGCGCGCAGACCATGGCGGCGATGATGAGGAGGAACGTCTTCCAACCGGGCCAGCCTGGCGGATCCATCTTGCGCGAGGCCACGACCATCGCGGCCAGTGCGAACGGCAGCGCGAAGATGGTGTGGCTGAACTTCACGAAGGACAGCCAGGTGGCGATGGTTTTCAGCATGGTGGAAGAACTGTCAGCGGAACGGGGGAACATCGAACAATGAACATTCAACATCCAACATTGAAGTAGGATTCAGACGGCAGGCTTCTCCTGATGGCGTTTTCCTCGGAGGAACCGGATCGCAGGCAGGAAACAGAGGAACGACAGGACGAAACCGATGAAGGCAATGCCGCCAACAACAGTGACTTGAAGCTGCTCGATGCCGCAGAGGATGTAGCGGCTCACGATGAACTGGGGTTTGCCCCTCATCGCGGCGGCGGGTTCCGTTACGATCAAATCGACAGTGTAGGCGGCTCGGCGGAACGGTCGGACTTGGAAGCCCATTGTCCAAAGAACGTTGGTGGTGCTGTCGAGTGCGGGTTGGATGGTGTCCGCGTCAATGTAGGTATCGAGGACTGGTTGATTGTCAGGGGTCTTGATGATCAGACGGCCCTTCAAGCCGTCCAGAGCCTTGCCCACGGACTCCTCGCTGGACTTGTCCAGGTCAGCCTCCAGGACGAGCGATTGTTTGCAGGTGTGGGAGGTGACTTGGTCGAGCCGGCCGGTGTAGGTGCCAATCCTCGAAAGGTCCACCGACATCCTTAGCGGTTCGGCTGTTTCGGCGAGGGCGTTGCGTCGGGCCATTTTGGTCGCTTCCCAAGCAAAGGATGCGCTGAAGCAAAGCAACAGGAGACCCAGCCCCGTGAGCACGGATCCCGCGAACGTCCATTGCTTGGCTTTCGCCGAGCGCCATTGTCCGTGCGATTCGTCCGTCACTCCTTCTCCTCCTGCCAGCGGGCCACGATCTTCTGCGGCAGGCCGAGATGGTCGAGCACGCGGGCGACGACGGTGTCCACGACCTGTTCGACGGTCGTGGGGCGGGTGTAGTAGCTGGGGTTGGCGGGGATGAGAATTGCCCCGGCGAGAAGGAGCAGTTCGAAGTTCTTCACGTGGATGAGGCTGATCGGCGTCTCGCGTGGGACGAGGATCAGCTTCTTCCGCTCTTTCAGCATCACGTCCGCCGCGCGGAGCAAGGCGTCGTCGCTGTAGCCGTGGGCGATCCGGCCGAGCGTGCCCATGCTGCATGGGATGACGACCATGACATCCAGTGGATTGGAGCCGCTGGCAAAGCACACGTTCATGCTGGTGCGGCTATGGCGCTGCATGCCTTCGGGAACGCGCAGGCCTTCGGGGAGTTCCTCGGCGAGGACGGCTTCGGCGTATTTGCTGAGGACGACGTGGACCTCGTGTTCGCGCGGGTCGATGTTGTCGAGCAGGCGCTGGGCGTAGAGCGAGCCGCTGGCTCCGGTGATGGCGACAAGGATTCTCAAATTGGTTCCTTCGGTTGGTCGCAATATGGGAGCGCGGGTGGCTGGCAGCAAGTTGGGCCCGGAAGAATTGCCTCCGATGATGCGGCGCATTAGGCTGAAGCCATGCTTGGCAAATCCCACTCGAGGCGTCGGTGGCTTCTCGGGCTGGGGCTGGGCGTGCCGGCCGTGGCGGTTGCCGACGCGACGCGCTTTGAGCCCGGTTGGCTGAAGGTCGTTTCGCTCAAGCTGGCGAAGGGATCAGTGCGCCACCGGTTCGTGCACTTCAGCGACGTCCACTTCAAGGGAGATGCGGACTACCTCCGGCGGGTCATCGGGACGATCAACGATCTCAAGCCCGACTTCGCCTGTTTCACCGGCGATCTGATCGAGCAGGCGGAACATCTCGAGGGAGCGGTCCGCGAACTGCGGGCCTTGAAGTGTCCCCTCTACGCCATCCCGGGCAACCACGACCATTGGAGCCGGGCGGACTTGGGTTCGCTGGTCGATGTGTGCCTGAAGTCGGGCGGCGCGTGGTTGCCCGATCGGCAGGTTGACCTGGGGAAAAGCGGGTTGGTCCTCAGTGGCGTTGATCGAATGTCGGATGTGCCGCAACCGAAGGCGGGCGCGACGAACATCCTCCTGCTTCACTATCCGGGTTGGGCCGACACGCTGCCGCAGAAAGGCTGGGACTTGATCCTGGCGGGCCACACGCATGGAGGTCAGGTCAGGCTGCCGTTCGTAGGCGCCCTGATCCTGCCGTTCGATTCGGGCACGTATGACATGGGACTTTTCCAGACGCCGGCCGGTCCGATGTATGTGAATGCCGGGATCGGTGAATTCTACTACCGGGTGCGGTTCGGGTGCCGCCCGGAGATCACGGTGGTGGAGGTCTGAAAGGAGTGGTGCGGTTGAAACACGGCGGTAACGAGGCAGGGCATCTCGCCTGCCCAAGAATCTCACAAGAAGGAAACGACACGGTGGGGGCCTTCAGGACATCGGTGGAAGATGGAACCCTCGTCATCACGGGACAGGCTGGAAGCCCGCCCTACCTTTGACGGAATCGTGCGGGCGGCTGTGTCATGACGGGTTTGCAGCCGAAGGGTCGTCCTGGACTGGTGCGCCGGCGATAGGTGGCATTGGTGCCGGAGCTTCAGCGGGCGCTACCGATGCGACCGGTTCAGGAGCCGGAGGCGGCAGGTCCTTCTTCGTCGCAACCAGCGTGAGGCGCTGCCACCACCAGACGATGCGTTCGTCCTCCTCGATGTTGATCTGGAAGAGGCGCAGGGCCGAGTCCGGCGCGCGCATCACAAGGTCGAGCACTTGCAGGCGGTTGTCCGGCGAGGTGTCGGCCGTGTCGAAATACCATTCCAAGTCCGGCTGCTTCATCGGATGCAGTTCGCAGCGATTCACGTCGAGGCCGGCCGCGTCGCAGAGGCGTTTCAACGCGCCGGGCGTAAGGAAACGGCTATGGCTTGGATCGCGGAACTTCTCCACACGATGCATCCACAACTCGGCTTCCGCTTCGCCGTCTGCGACCGAACCATCGATGAGAAGGAGCACCCCGCCGACCTTGAGAACGCGGCTCGCCTCCCGGACGAAACGGCCGGGTGAGCTGAAGTGGTGGGCGGCGACGCGGCAGGTCACGAGATCAAAGGTCCCGTCATCGTAGGGCAGGGCTTCGGCCGGGTGCTGCCTGGTCTCGATGGCCAATCCTCGCTCCGTCGCGAAGATCTGGAGGCGGGCCAGCATCGGCCCGGAGATGTCGCAGGCGGTGACGATGTGGCCTTGGTCGGCGAAGAAGAGCGCGGTATGTCCACCACCGGTGGCGACGTCGAGGACGCGGGCCTTTTCCGGCAGGTTCACCCCTTCGAGGGCGGTCCGGATGTCGGACGTGTCCTCAAGGATGTGGCCCTGGCCGTAGCAGTGGCTCTGCTTGGAAAACTGCTCCTGCGCGGCCAGTTGGGTCGCATCGAGGGGCGTTTCAGAATTGTCACTCACGCGTTTGGATTAAACCGGCCGGGGCAATAGGACAAGCGAGCTTCACATCGCCCACCCGTTTCTATCCGGAGGGTGTCTTCCGGGACGCCATCTTGTTGGAGGGGTGTTCCGCCTTCCGCCCGTCGAACATTACGGCCGTCCATTCGGCGAGGCGCCGGCCGAGGATGCGGCAAGCCTCCTGGGTTTCTGCTTCGCGCGGTTCCTTGGCCGCGACGGCCCCGTAGTGGAGCGTCAGGGTCTTCGAAGCGTAGTCGGTCACGCCGAAGGTGAGGAAGCCGAAGTTCATCAGGACCGTGAGGATCGACTGGCAGGCCAGTTCCATTCCTCCGCCCCAGCCGCCCGCCGAGCTGAAGGCGCAACCGATCTTGCCGTCGATGGCCATCCACTGCGGGCCCATTGTCTCGTCCCAGAAGCGTTTCATCTTCCACGAGAGGATTCCCATGTTCGTCGGGCTGCCCACGGCGATGCCGTCGCACCAGACGACGTCTTCGGCCTTGGCTTCATCGATGGAAAGGACGCGGACTTCCGTGCCGGCGATGGTTCGCGCGCCATCGGCCACGAAGGCGGCCATCTTGGCTACGTTGCCCGACTTGGAATCAAAGAGGACGAGGACGCGGCTCATCGTGTGCTATTTCGCGGAGTCGGGTGGCAGCATCTCGATGCCGTATTTCGGAGCGATGGCGAGGAGCCTTGCGATCTCCGCCCCGGTGGGCGGCGGCGGCGTCACATCGAACGAGTCTGCCGGTGTGCCGAACTCGCGCATGAAGTCGTCGAAGCCGGCGGGCGTCACGATGATGAGCATGCGCGCTTCGGTGGTGCCCTCGTTCTTGAACGCGTGCGGCGTGTTGCGCGGCATCTGCACGAACGCGCCGGGTTTGGCGGTGATCTTGTGGTCTGTCAGGAAGAAGGAGATCTCGCCCGCGAGGACGTAGAAGGACTCCTCTTCGCGTCGATGAAGATGCGGCGGTGGACCACCCCCCGGAAGGACGCGGGTTTCCAGGAGCGCATAGGCGCCCCCGGTTTGTTCGCCCGTCGCGAGCAGGCGGTAAACGTCACCGACGGCCGTGAAGACCGGACCGTTTCCTGAAGCAGACAGTATGAGATCAGCTGGGTTGGGCATGGGGTGGATCGAGGTTACTTCGGGCGGACCATTTCAAACTTGTCCCCCGTTCGGCAATACCAGTGAGGGGACGCCATCCGGCCGATGACGTGGAACCGGTCCGAACGGATCCGCAGGGTGGCCGGGTCGATCAGTGCGTCGCTGACATGCACTCGTTTCACAAGGCCGATGATGACCCGGTTCTCTCCGATCTGGAGCGTGCCCCATTCGACGCATTCGAGGCTGGCCGGGGCCTCGGCTATCCGGGGTGGCTTCACGACCGAGCTTGGCGCAGTCGTGAGACCGGCGGCCGCCAGTTCGCCCACGCCGTAGGGCAGGGACGCGGCGCAGGCGTTCATGGCTTGCGCGATGGACTCGTCGACAAGGTTGACGACGAACTCATGGTTCGAGCGGATGTTGCGCGCGGTGTCCTTGGGAGTGCCGTCGTCGCGATCTCCCGGCGCGAAGGCGATGATGGGCGGCTCGGTGCCGAGGACGTTGAAGAAGCTAAACGGCGCGGCATTGACCGCCCCATCGGGACCTATTGAAGTCACGAGGGCGATTGGGCGCGGGGTGACGAGGCTGGCGAGGATGGAATAAGCGCGGTCCGCGTGCTGGCCGACGAGGTCGAGTTCCATGGGCCAGACAATGCGGCCGGAGCAACCACGTGCGAGCTGGTTTTCCGGAGGGCTTCCCGCGTGCAGCGACGCCACCCCGATTTCCCAACTGACGCACTTGTCCTCGGGGCACGGCGACGCCATCTTCCGCCCATGTTTTGCAGGGCTTTAGCCGTCGGATGGATGATCGCAGGGCTTTCATGCGGGGCGGCGATCATTCAGTTGAAGGAGAACGCTTCCGTCTCGGGCAAGGTGCTCGCCGAGAAGAAGGACGCGATCGTTGTCGACATCGGCTACACCGTGCTGACGATCCCGCGCAGTCAGATCGACACGATCCTGGACGTGGCGGCTCCGGCTTCTTTGACGAAGGCCCCCGTTCCTGCGAAGGCCGCGGCGGCGGAAACCAAGGCCGGTTTCTTCGCCACGATGAACGCGAACGCGCCGGAACGTTCCGTCCGTGACCTCGTCTCCGGCCTTGGTCAATGCGTCGTGCAGGTGCGGACACCCGGCGGACTCGGGTCGGGTTTCTTCATCAACGAGGACGGCTACCTGATCACCAATTTCCACGTCATCGAAAACGAGACGCTGATCTCCATCGAGGTCTACCACCAGCGCAACGGCCAGCTCGAACGCCGCAGCTACAAGCAGGTCCGCATCGTCGCGATGAACAAGTTCGCCGACCTCACGCTGTTGAAGGTCGAGGACAAGGAGGCTCCCAAGTTCGCCTTCGTGCCGCTGGGCGACTCCGAGATCCTGGGAGTGGGCGAACGCGTCTTCGCCGTCGGCAGTCCGCTTGGCCTCGAGCGCACCGTCACCGAGGGCATTGTCAGCACCAAGACCCGCCAGATGCAGGGCGAGCTGTATCTCCAGACCACCACGCAGATCAATCCGGGCAACTCCGGCGGCCCGCTCTTCAATCTCCGCGGCGAAGTCGTCGGTGTGACGAACATGAAGCTGACCTTCGCCGAGGGTCTCGGCTTCGCGATCCCGGTGGACCAGGTGAAGTTCTTCCTGAACCACCGGGACGCCTACGCCTACGACAACGACAATCCGAGCAACGCCTACCGCTACCTCGAACCGCCCAGCCGCACCAAGACGGCCGCGTCGGCCAAATCGTCTGAAACGAAATGACCGGATCGCGTGTTCAATCCCTGACACCTTTGCGCCGAAAATCCTCTTCCATGATCAAACTGAACTCCCTCCTCGCCGCCGGCTGGTTCGCAGCGGCCTCACTGGCCATCGCAGCACCCGCGCCGGCTCCCGAAAAGCTCCTGCCGGACGACACGCTCGCGTTCGTCACCGCACCGGACTCGGCCAAGCTCCGGGCCTTCCTCGAATCGTCGCTGGCCACGGCCTACTGGCGTGATCCGTCGATGAAGGCCTTCAGGGAGAACTTCTGGAGCAACATCCAGAGCAACGCCGTCACGCCGCTCGAAAAGGCTCTCCTGATCAAGGCCGACGACTTCAAGGACCTCCTCCAGGGGCAAGCGACGTTCGCCGTCCTTTTGAACGGCTGGACTGGCGCCAAGGGAACCGACCCTGCAGTCGTCGCCGTGGTCGATGCCCGGGACAAGGCCGACAAGCTCAAGGAGACGCTGACCAAGCTTAAGAAGACGTGGACCGATGCCGGCCGAAAGCTTCGAACCGACAAGATCCGCGACATCGAATTCACCACCTGGGTCACCACTTCGGGCGACATCTCCAAGCTGTTCGCAAAGTCCGAGGGCGCGGACGACACAGACAAGCCTAAGGGCTCCGACAAGCCGGTGGAGATCAGCTTCGGCCAGTCCGATTCGCTCTTCATCATCGGCACCGCGACCAAGGCGATCGAACGCGTGCTCATCCGCCAGGCGGGAGGTTCCATTCCGGCCGTCGCTGAGGTCTCCTCGTTCCAGGCGCCGGGCAATCTTCTGTTCCGGGACGCACAGGTCTATGGCTGGGCCAATCCGCAACCGCTTCTCCAGCTCGCCCTCAATTCGGAAGACGTGAAGAAATCGCCCGTCGACCCGCTCAAGATCGTCAGCGCGATCGGCCTCGGCGGGATCAAGAGCGCTTCGTTCTCCATGAAGCTGACTGATGATGGATCGATGGCCGAGTTCTTCCTCGGCCAACCCGTCGCCGAGCGCAAAGGCCTCATCGCCCTGCTTGCCGGCGAAGCAAAGCCTTCCGAGCCGCCCGCGTTTGTTCCGGCCGACGTCGTGCAGGCTTTCCGCATGCGCCTCGACCTCGCCAAGCTTTGGAAGGGAATCGAGAAGACCATCACCGACATCAACCCGGCAGCCAACGGCGCGCTGAATCTGGTCTTCGACAACGCCGGCAAGGACAAGGATCCGAACTTCGACCTCCGCAAGGAACTCTTCGGCAACTTCGGCGACGACATCGTGGTCTACGAAAAGGCACCGGCGGAAATGACGGTGGAATCCCTCTCCAAACCGCGTTCTGTCTTCCTCATCGGATCGCCGGCTCCGGATCGCCTCGTCAATGCCATCAAGATCCTCATCGGCACGATCGCGCCCGACCCCGACCTGATCAAACAACGCGAACTTCTCGGCCGGAAAGTCTACTCCATCGAGATGGGGGCTGGAGGCAGCAAGATCGAGTTCACTGCCAGCTCCGGCTACCTCGCTGTCTCGTCCGACCCGGCAATGCTTGAGCAGTTCCTCCGTAGCGGAGAAGCCAAGGCCAAGCCCCTGCGGGAACTTGATGGACTCACCGCCGCCGCCGAGAAGATCGGTGGGACGGGCACTGGCTTCTTTGGTTACCAGAACCAGAAGGAGCAGACCCGCATCGCGATCGAGATGGCCAAGAAGATGGCCGTCGACGGGCCGGGCGGTCCGTTCGGGGGAATTCCGGACTTCGGTCTGGGCGCCGCGTTCGACTACAAGCTCCACCCGCCGTTCGACCAGGTCTCCAAGTATTTCGGCTTTACCGTTTACTCCGGGCAGGTCAGCGCTGACGGCTTTCGCCTGCGCGTTTACGGCCCGACTCCGGCCGGAGCGCGGAAGTAAGCGGCACCCCGGGAATTGATCAAGAACGACGGGCGGACCGATTGGTCAGCCCGTTTTCGTTGCTTCAAAAAGCATTTAGCGGCTTGGACCGTCGCGAAAAGCCGGGTTGGTGAAGACGTAGATGGAACGGGTTTCGGCCGTCACAAGAAGGCCGTCTTCGACGAAGGTGCAGCCTTCGATGTGGTGGTTCGAGAGCGGCGTGAACCAACGGCCGAGCCTGCCGGCGTTGGCCGGATCGCCATCGATGCGGAAGACATGTGCGCCGTGTTTCGCCACGACGCCGAGGAGTTTTCCGTCCGTCGAAACATCCGCGCCGGTTACCGGCGATGTGATGGGAAGAACACCGACCTCGATCAAAGTCACGGGCTCCTTCGCCGGCGTGAGGGGAAAGCGGTAGAGGCGGGCGTGTTCGTCGTTGAACAGTTTTGAAATGACGAAGCCGTTGGTGCCGACGATGAACAGGCTTTCGCAATCGAAGGGCTGCTGTGGGAATTTGAGGTGCCAGGTCAGGTCGGGCCGCAGCTTTGATTTCTTGTCCGCAGCCGTTGGGCTGGGCTCAGCGACGCGGTAGACCCGGAGCCCGGTCCGCCAGGTGTCGTTGTTTCCGATGTCGCCGAGAAAGAGGTGGCCCTTCTCGTCGATGGCGATGTCCTCCCAGTCCCCGAACCGCGCGTAGACGTCGAACTTGGCGATAGTCTCACCGTTGCGGTTTATCGCGACGAGGACCGGCTGTTTGCCGCCGTCGGTGTGGATCCAGTAAGTGCCCGGATACTGCCGACTGGCCACCACGCCCGAGACCTCGGTCATCGCCGGATGCACGACCTTGCCGACCTCCAATACGTCGCGTGTGATCTGGTTGGTGACGCCGGCGGAGTATCCCGCAACACAGGTTGCGAGAACGGCCATCCAAGCGAGGCATACGCGGGACATCCAGAGACTATCGGTGGGAATCCTTTTTCTGGCGAGTCGTCCGCGAGGGAAACTGGCGTGCCTCCGATTCGACTTCATAGTGGACCCACGAGTGCAAACGAACCCGGTCCTCCAAGCCAATCCGGCTGCTCTCTCCAAGCCGTGGCGGATCGACGGCATGACGAGCCAGGACAGTGCGCGTGGAGCGCACGAAGCGATCCCGTCCGCCCTGGTCCAGGCGGGTTGCGCGGGGGACTCCGTTGGCCAATGAAGCGGGCGGCGCGTCAAAGAATTCCCAGAGTGCGGGGTGGAAGCGGAACATGCTCCTTCGTGTGTCGGTGCTCATGCTTGGGTTCCTGAGCCCGGTCATGTGCGTCGTAGCGATGGGGTTTTCGGACCTGATCGTGGTGGGAAACGCTCTCATGCTGCGGCGTGGGAAATGTTGAGTCCGATTGTCGGTTTGGACTCATCACTGCTTTGGCGAAGGCCCGCGTGTGGCGACGACGACCATGATCGACGCGAGGACGCCCAGTGCACCGCAGGCGAACCAGAGGATGTTCGGGTCCTTCTGAAACGCCATCGTTCCCAGCCATGGGGCCGTCATGAGCCCGAGCGACCAGACGAGGCTGTAGATTCCCATGTAACGGCCTCGCAATGCCTGTGGGGCGAGGCCCGCGATGTAGGTCGATTGGAGCGGCGCGGTGATCATTTCCCCGAACGTAAAAATGAAAACACCCAGGGTCATCAAGAGCGCTGTGCCGAGGAAGGCGTTTGCGGCGTAGCCGAGGCCGATCAGGAGATAGCCGGTGCCCAGAACCACGGGCAGGCTCAGTCGTCGCGCCCAGGTCGTGAGTGGAACCTCCATGACGATGACGAGGAGCCCATTCAGGCCGAGGAGCATTCCGATCTCCGAACGCGTGAGCCCGTGCGATTCG
This sequence comes from Verrucomicrobiota bacterium, assembly GCA_038203875.1. Classification (GTDB taxonomy): domain Bacteria; phylum Verrucomicrobiota; class Verrucomicrobiia; order Limisphaerales; family CANJSG01; genus CANJSG01. The sequence goes on along the minus strand of JBBRDN010000013.1, from coordinate 11,354 downwards.
GCATGGAGCGGAAACGTGGAGTTCATCTGGAAAAAGATGAACGTGACCGGCGCCACCGCGAGGATGAAGAGGAGGAACCGGCGGTTGGATTTCAGATGGGCCAACGCCTCGCTCCACGGTGCGGGGGGGACGGTTTTTGAGATGATGTTGGGCAACGTGGTCCAAGCAATGATTCCGTAGAGTAGGGAGGACACGCCGTCGCCGATGAAAAGCCACATGGGATGCGCCTGCGACAACAGGCCTGCGACCGCGGGACCGAGCATGAAACCCGCATTGATCGCGATGCGGTAGCCCGCGAAGGCGAAGATCCGCTGGTCGGGATCCGTGAGGTCGGCGATGAGCGCGCTTGCGGCGGGGCGGTAGAGTTCCCCGGCCAGTCCGAAGAGTCCGACGAGCGTTACGATGGCCCAGAGTTCCCTGGCTTGCGACAAGACCAGCACCAGCACTGCCGAACTGAACATTGAGACGATGATCGTGTTCCGTCGCCCGAAATAGTCTGTGAGATGACCGCCCAGCAGCGACGCGACCAGATGGCCCATGCCGTAGGCGCTGGCCGCGAATCCGGCGTCGGCGATGGTATAACCCTCGTCCTTCAAATGAAGTGTTAGGAAGGGAACGACGAAGCCGCCGAAACGGTTGATGAACGTTCCGGCGAAAAGCATCCAGAGCGGCCTGGGCAGGCCGCGCATGGCCCTGTAGGTTTCACTCCACACTGCGCGAGGCGGTCAACGTGGCAGGGGACGAAGGTGCCGGGAAGCCCCAACGTTTCGGCAGCTGGGCAAAAGAAAAACGCCGGACGGCGAGCCGTCCGGCGTTTTGAATTCTGTCGCGGTTTACTCGGCGACGGTGATCGTTTCCAAGTCCTCGAACTTCCGGCGGAGCTTGTCCATGGCGACATTTTGAACCTGCCGGATCCGCTCGCGGGTCAGGCCATACTGCACGCCGACTTCTTCCAAGGTCTTCTCGTTCTCGCCGTCGAGGCCGAAGCGCTGCTTCAGAATATCCTGTTCACGCGGCGTCAGGCCCCGGACCAGTTCGCGGATGAGTTGCGTGTTATTCTGCTCTTCCAGGTTCCTATAGGGCGTTGCGGCCGTCGCATCGGCGACGACGTCTGCGACGCGGTTGGACTCCTCATCGTTGCCCAGTGGCGCTTCGAGCGACACTGGTGCGATCGATGCGTTGCGCAGTCGGGCCACCTTGCGTTCGGGAAGGCCAAGCTCGTCGGCGAGTTCCTCGTTGCTCGGTTCGCGACCAAGGATTTCCTGAAGCTTGGCGGACGCCTTCCGCAGGTGGAACAGCTTGTCGACTACATGGACCGGAAGGCGGATCGTCTTGGACTGGTTTGCGAGCGCGCGTTTGATGGACTGCTTGATCCACCATGCGGCATACGTCGAAAGTTTTGCGCCCTTGCGGGGATCGAAGCGTTCCACTCCCTTCATCAGGCCGATGTTGCCTTCATTGATGAGGTCGAGGAGCGGCAGGCCGTAATTCTCGTAGTCACGGGCGATCTTCACGACGAGGCGCAGGTTCGCCTTGATCATGTGCTCCCGGGCATCCTTGTCGCCCTTCTTGATACGGCGCGCGAGCTGGATCTCTTCCTTCGGAGTGATCAGCGGAGTCTGGCCGACTTCGCGCAAATAGAGGTTGAAGGCGGTGTTGCCATCGTAGCCGAGCCGTTCATACGGGATCGGATCGACGACCCTGGCGGGAGCAGCAGGGATGACCGGATCGATGGTGGCGACAGGTCGGGTAGTCGCCCTAGTTCGGCGGGTTTTGACCCCCGAGGCCGGCTTGCGGCAGCGCTTCACCGTTTGGGAACGACTTGTTCGGGAAGGATGCGTTTTCATATGCTTGTTAGGTTCGACTCCGCAGAGGCCGGGTTGTTCTAAGAAAGATTACGTTATTGAGCCGCCTCTGGACGCCTCTAATAACACCGGGCGACTAGTGAAAGTCTCTAAGCGTAATCCATGCCGGTTCTCCCAGCGGAGCGACTAGTCTCCTAAACGGCCGCCATTAGGCTCATCGTAAGGGGGTTCTGGATTCCTTGAATGAAATCGGAGTCTCGGGAGACGGACGAATGAGCCATGGGTGCGCCATGCTGGCCCTTCTGTCGGCTTCGGGATGGCCCACCGAATGGAGTTCGGCGCAGCGGCCGCGAACGCGACTACTTTCGGGGACGAAAGCCGGAGGGAAGGTTTTTAGAAGCGGAGTCGTCCTTTCCGGGCTTGGACGGCTTCTTTGGCGCACGATCTTCCGCTTCAGACGCCAAGGTCGTGATCGTCATCGTGGCGAGGAACGTGGGATCGATTTGGTTAAGGCGTTTGCGTGCCTTCTCCGCTCCCGGGGTTTCGCCATATTCCACTGCGATCCGCCGGAGCAGCGCGAGGGACTTATCCGACTGGCCCATCTTCGAGTAGATGTTGCAGAGATGGATCGCGGTCCAGCTCCAGTTGGCCGGGGGGAGGCTCTTTGTGAGGATTTCCTCATATTCCAAGGCGGCCGCGAGGAGGTTCTTGAGGTCTTTCTCGTAGATTTCAGCGATGCGAATGGCGACAAAAACCTCCCTCGGGCTGGAAGTGTAGTATTCGCGCATCATCCTGATGGCTTCGAGAAAGTCTCCTGTCGCCCACATGTGTTCCGCTGCATCGTATTCGGGGCGCCGAACCCCGATTGCGTCGTCGTTGAACAGGAATTCGACAGCCTTGCTGCCTATGGTTCGTGAAAAATCTTTGGCGAGCAGCAATCCAAGCCCGACGAGCGCGGCCACGAGTCCGACGAGATACCGGATCAGAACTCCGTAGTCCTTGCCCCGGAGACGCTGGGGACCCCGGGAAGAGATCTGCGACGTCCCGTCGTCGTCCGCCTGAACCGTGTTGGTCGGAGGAGTAGCCTCTGGCAGCGGAGTATTGGTCCGCAACGCGGCTGCTGCGTTTGTGTCCGCCACGGCGTTGGACGCGATCAGGGAAGCCGGATTGTTGGTCTCGGTGACCTGGTTGGTAAACGATAGGGCGACGTTGGTGGATGCGACCAAGGCATTGCTTGCTGCCGCGGGAGGAACTTCCTCGATACTGGCGGGTGTCGGGTTGGTCGCGACCGGTGCGGGGGCCTTTCTTGATTCCACTGCCATGTTCCGGTAAGCGCGTGCAAATCCCAGCCCCAGCCAAATGGCGAGGGCGGTTAGCGCGACATAAAGGATGATCCTGACGGCCTGATTCATTGTGCGGCCGCAATTGAACAAAGAAAGAGCCCCGGAAAAAGGCAATTTTCCCACACGCCTCGTGGCAACCTCCGCGAATCCACCAATCGCCGTTCGACAAGCGGGGCGGGCGGCCCGTAGCGTCCGGGGCGATGACGCTGAAGTTGATCAGTGCTTTTGGTCTGATTGTGCTCGTGGGTGTTGCGTGGCTGCTGTCGGAACGCAAGCGGCTGTTCCCATGGCGGGTGGTTCTATGGGGTGTTGTCCTCCAGTTCTCCTTTGGCCTCTTCATCCTCCATACCGAAATCGGCAAGGCCATCTTTGGGAAATGCCAAGATGGTGTGAACCGGTTCATTGGTTTCGCCAATGAAGGAAACCAGATGGTATTCGGCCCGTTGGCGAAGCGGGAGCTGCTTGAAAAATCCTTTGGCGCCAATGACGCCTTCCTCTTTGTCATCGTGGTGACCGGAACGGTCATTCTCATCAGCGCGGTATCGTCGCTTCTCTATCACTACGGGATCCTTCAGCTCATCGTCCGAGGGGCCGCTTGGGTGATGCGCAAGGTGATGGGCACCAGCGGCAGTGAGACCCTAAGCGCCGCCGCGAACATCTTCATGGGACAGACGGAGGCGCCCTTGGTCATCAAACCCTACCTCCCCGGCATGACCCGGAGCGAACTCAACTGTATGATGGTCGGCGGCTTTTCGACTATCGCGGGGGGCGTGATGGCCGTCTACTCGGGTGCCCTCAACATTCCTGCCGGCCACCTTTTGACCGCAAGTGTCATGAGTGCGCCGGCCGCACTGTTGATCGCCAAGGTGATGGTTCCGGAGACCGAGGTGAGTGAGACCGCCGCCGGGGCGACCGCCAAAATCCCGCGTGAAACGGTCAACGGCATCGATGCCCTGTGCACTGGTGCCGGGGATGGAATGAAGCTCGCGATCAATGTTGCCGCCATGCTGATCGCATTCACGGCCGTGGTCGCGGCGGTGAATTGGCTTCTTGGGTGGGGCTTCGCCCAGGTGGGCTGGGAAACGCAGAAACCGCTGCAGACCCTGCTGGGGTATGCCAATGCACCCTTCGCGTGGATCATGGGAATCCAGACCAAGGATTGCGTTGCCGTGGGGCAGGCGCTGGGTGAACGCATCGTTCTAAACGAATTCATCGGCTACCTGAGCTTGGCAGACATGAAGAAGGCCGCGCTGATCGATGAACGCAGCTACACTTTGGCAACCTATGCCCTCTGCGGCTTCGCGAATCTCGCGAGCGTGGCCATCCAGATCGGTGGTATTGGCGCCTTGGCGCCAACCCGGCGCAACGACCTCGCCGCGCTGGGCATGAAAGCAATGGTTGGGGGCCTGCTGGCATCCTACATGACGGCCTGCGTCTGCGGTGTCTTGCTGTGAACGAGCGGGGCGATCCGTTCGATGGGCAACCCCGTAGTCCATCTGCGCGATTGACTTGAATCCCGAAATCGCCGACGTATTTCCCCCCGGTGGCCAGTGTAGCTCAGTGGTAGAGCAGAGGACTCATAAGCCTTTGGTCGGGAGTTCGAATCTCCCCTCTGGCACCATCTTAAAACCATAGGTTTGCTCGGTTTTTCTTCGTTTCTACCTTCCCGCTATCCAATCGGAAAGAAACCGATTTTTTCGCGTTCAATAGGGCAGTTCTGGCAACTCTGGCAACCGGCTCGCCGTTGGGGTTGGCACCAACAACCAACGAAAGGCGAGAAGATGAACACGGCGTCAAAATACGAACCCGTTGCGGAACTGATCCGCAACTTGAAGAACCTCCACCGCACGCACCAGGCCTATGAGCCGGGCGAGGTGGCGGAAATCCGGGTCGAGGTCCGCTTGTCGAACGGAGCGGTCTCGACGTTCCCGGTGCTGCAACCGAACCAGGAGCATCTGATCGGCTTCGCGCAGGCGTTGGCCACGGAGCTGCCAAAGGGAGGTGCCCTGTGAAAAGCGGGAACGGAAAGGATTCGGTCCAGGAGAACGATCTCGGAGAGCTGCTCGTGATCGGCGAAAGCAGGCAGGAGGACGGGGTGTTTTCTGAATTGGAGGTCCACGAGTCCAAGAGGTCGGACCACTTCGCCGTCGTGATCGTCGTCAACGGCCTGGTGGCGAAAGCTCTTTCGCTGGCCACGCAGCGCTGCTCCCGTGGCAGCCTGCCAAACAGCCTGCTCGAAGTGCTCGCGAAGTTTGCCGATGACCGGCTGGCCGTGGAGATCGCCGCGCCGGAGGCGGAGAATGGCCGCGGGATCGTCTACCGATACGCGGACGGGAAAACGTCGATCGTGGAGAAGGCGGAGGCAGCCTAGGATTCAGTGCCACGGAACAAGGCCCCGCCGGGCGAGAGCTTGGCGGGGTTTTCCGTCTGCGAGGCTAGCCCTTGCTCGTGGCATCCACCCCGGGGGGCTTTTCGAGGAAGGCGGGGCCGAGGTCTTCGCCGGTCTTCTGGACGTTGTAGAAGAGGCCGAGGCCGGTGCCGAAGGCGGCGCGGACGGCGTGGTTGAACTCCTCGAGGAGTTCGGGCGTGGCTTCGGTCTTCTGGATCTCGCTCCAACCGGCGCTGAAGACAGTGTCGGACTTAGATTCGTAGGGCAGCACGGCGAGGTGGATCATGGCCCGTTGCGCGGCGGTGCCGAGGTCCGGGGCAAACAACCAGACGGCCAGCCAGCCGACGTCGACCTTGAAGAACTGCGGATGCGCGGGCGTGGGAGCGACAAGGAAGAGGATGCGCCACAGTTCATCGCGCTCGGTCTCGGGGGTGAATGGGAACTCGGGCGCGGTGTCAGTTTTCATGGCTGGGGGTGGGGGATGCGAGCTGCCAGTTCTTGGAGATGGCGCGCGTGTAGCGGGTCCAGCTCCAACCGAGATCATCAACGATCGTGCCGGGCTTGGGCACGATGGCGTCGAAGAGTTCAGCGACGCCGAATCTGTGCGCCACTTCCTCGGCGTGCTGCTTTCCGCGCGCGCTCCATAGCACCATGTAATAGCCTTCCGCGCGGCGGGCCTTGAGCCATTCGACGAGAGGCGCGTTACATTTCCCCAGGGACGTGAGCAGCGTGCCGTCGACGTCTGTGAAGATGCTTTTGGTCGGCGGATATTTCCGGGCAGGTCTCCGTGAATCGCGCGGCGTTGTCATCCCCTGAGTCCCATCTTGGTGCGGTTGCGGGTGACGGCGTCGACGATCAGGGCGTCGAGGTGGCCGCGCTGGGCCATTTGTTTGACGGCCTCCTCTGTGCTCTGGACCACGTAGACGACCTGGCCGCCGCCACTGCCGGGAGATCCGCCGCCGCCACCGGCACCGGAGGTCGTGGCGCCCATGTCGGAGACGTTGGGCAGGATGCGGCCGAAGGTTTCAGGCACGAAGATTTCCGGCCGCCGCTCGCCGACCATGTAAGGCAGGCCGGGGATGACGGATCCGCCGGTTTCACGGCCCACCATGCCTCCAACGGCGGAGACGGTTCCGGCGACGGCCATCGTTGTGGCCGCTGCACCCGCGGCGGCTGTGCTGCCACCGCTCAGGACGCCGAGGGCGGTCAGGATGGGGATGGCCACGGTGGCCCAGAGGATTGCCTGTAGGATCATGCTGATGAAGTTGGTGAGCAGCGAGAGGCCGAACTGCGCGAAGGCCGCACCGGCGCTCTTGGTGCCCATGACGACGCTGGTGAGGGCGCCCGCGAGGCCGGAGACGGCACTGGTGATGCCGTTGAGGACGCCGTCGGCCATCGTGACGCTCAGGTTGCCCCAGGCTGCTTGCAGGTCGCGCGCACCGGCGGTCAGGCGGCCCATGAAGGTGGTCTTTTCCTCCACGTCGCGCTGCTTCAGGGTGAGGTCGAATATCTGCTGCTGCACCCCGAGCTGGTCGGACTGGGCCTGGCGCAGTTCCTTGACGGCGGCCGCACGGCCTTCGTCGGTGGTGGATTCGGCCATCTTGGCGGTGGCGGCCTCCGCATTGACCTCGTAGCGGTAGCTCAGGTCGTCCAAGAGAGATTTCTCCTTGGCCATCAAGCCGAGCATGATCGTCTTCTGGTCGATCAGGGGCGTGCCCGACTTGTAGATCATCTCCTGCGCGAAGCGGACTTGCTTCAACTCCTGCTCGACGCTCAGGCCGAGCTGCGCGGACTTGGACACGGTCAGAGGACCGCCGCCGCCATCTGGAGCACCACCGGCCGGGATGGGCGGCTTGACTCCCCGGAGCGCGTCCATGGCGGCCTTGTAGCGTTCCCCGTTCTTCGCCATCTCCTCCATCGCGGCAGCCCAGGCCGCGGCCGGGTCGAGATTCATGGCGAGGTCCGTGCCGAAGACGCCAAGGAAGGTGCCGATCTGCTCCAATCCATAAGCGAAGCTCAATGCGGTATCGGCCAGCCGGAAGAAGCTCGAGGTGATGACCTCGAGGAAGACGCGCACGGGGTTGTATTCCTTCGCCCAATCGATGAACCAGGTGAGCAGCGCGTTGAGCGCGGGCAGGAGCTTGTCGGCGAGCTGGAGGAAGATGCCGTCGAAGAGGGAGCGCACCCGGGACAGGCCGTCCATGAAGGTGCCGGCGTTGTTGGCGAACTCCGGCCCGACCACGACGCCGAGTTCGCGCGCCTCGGAGAGCATCCCCTGGAGGCCGGACTTGCCCGCGTTGAGCATGGGGATCATCTCCTGCCCCGACTTGCCGAAGAGCTTCACGGCGAGACTCACCTTGTCGACGCCATCGGGCATGGATTCAAAGCGCGCGGCGAGGTCGACCATCATCTGATCGACCGGCCGGGCCCGCCCTTCGGCATCGGTGAATGCGACGCCGAGTTCTTCGAAGGTCCGCACGGCCTCGCCGCCACCCTTGGCCGCGTCGACCATGGTCTCGGACAACTTCTTGATGCTGGACTGGAGCGTGCCGGACTCCACGTCGGCGAGCTTCGCGGCGAAGGCCAGAGCGGTGAAGGCGTCGACGCCCAGGCCGGCGCGTTGGGCGGCCTTGCCCATCTCGTCGGCCTGGGCGATGGCGCGGCCTGTCAGGGCGGCCACGGCGGTGACGACCGTGGCCAGCACCTTGCCGACGTTGCCCGCCACAGAGGCGAGACGGCCGGCCGTGGCGCCCAGCGAGTCCATGCCGGACTTCACCTGGGCGAGGCCCGAGGTCGTGAAGTTCAGTTCAACCGTGCTTTTTGTCGTGGCCATGGTCTTGGGGAGTTTTCAAACGGGGATCGGCGCTCCGCCACCGCAGCGGAGCGGGGCGCCGTGCCGATCGGCCTGTCCGCAATCGCGGCAGGTCGACCGGCAAAAGGGAAATGCGGGGATTATCGCGCCCCCACCCGAATGGGATGAACCGCGCCGAACTCGGCGGCGAAACAGTGGCGCTGCTCTTCGATGGATTAGCCTCGCTCGAAGGGTTGTCACGAGGTGATAGACTACGGCAGGACGATGCGTTCGAGGCACAAGGGGTTGCCGACGGCGCAGCCGAACATCAGCGTGTAGGTCCGGAACTCCTTGCCGAGGCGGAAGTCATACCACTGCCGAAGTTGAATGCTCAGTCCGGTGTTCGGTTCGGTGATGGTCTCAAACAATCCGCCGAGCACCTGTTCCTTGGGCATGGTGGGAAGCCGGGTGGCGATGACGAGGCCCTCGGCAAGTCCGGCAATGCCGACGAGGTTCTCGCCGTTGGTCGGCAGGAAGGCGTATTCCACCGTCTCGAACCCCTCGACCATGCCGATCATTCCGGTGCGGACGGCGTCGGACGGGGAGCCGGCGTTGGCCACGAGGATGGTATCTCGGGATAGCGATTCGGTGAAGTCGGAGTTCAACAGCATGAAGCGCCCCATCATCGGCACCTTCCGCAGGTTGAGCTTCTTCCGCAGCGCCCGGACGTCATCGCGGTCGAAGCTGTCGGGCGGGTGCTGCACGGCCGTGGGGAAGGCGGCCACCGTCACCTTGCCCAGCAAGTTGTTCATCATGGCCAGGCCGATGGCGTGCGCGGCGTTGCGGGCGTAACGCTCGATCAAATCGACGCTGTGGGAACTGCGCTCCTGATCGTTGAACGCATAAGTCGTGTGGACGTGCTGGTCGATGGTCAAAGGGACGTCGGTCTGCTCGGTGTCCTGTGGATCGTAGCCAGTGGCGGTGCTGTAGTTCCCGGCCGTCATCGGGTCCGGGATCTTGGTGACGATCTGCTGGTTGAAGTTCGCCATCTCGGCGGAGAAATCGACGGAGATTTTCCGCAAAAACGGAAATTCTTCGATCAATGTGTCCAAAATTCTTTTGGCGATCAGTGTGCCGGGCGCGGCTCCGATTACGTTTGGCATGGTGGTGTGGGCTTGGGGTTGGTTGGGTGGTTACTTGCTGCCGCGCTGGCGTTTGAGCGCAGCCATGTGGCGCGCGTAGAGATCGCCGCCGGACTCTCTGGAGGGATCGGACATGTTGAGCGGATCCGTGCCGGGCAAGTTCTGGGGAAGGCTGGCGAGTTCGGCGAGGTAGGTCTCGTCCTGCATCGCGCGGGCAATCGCGTCGGTGGCGGCCTTGCCGGCGGCCAGGCGGCATTCACTGATGCACAACTGCACGGCGGCGGTGATCCTGTTGCGGCGTTCTCCCTCGAGGGCGGCCTGCAACTGTGTCACCTTCGCCTGGAGATCCTGGGGCTTGGCGGCTGCACCAATGCGCGCGGCGAGGACCGCAGGCACGTGGGGCATGGCGGCGAGGTTCAGGCAGGCGAAGACCCGAGCGTCGGACTCGGGAATGATCTCATCGGCCAGGCCGGCGGCCACGGCTTCCTCGGCATCGAACCAGCTCTCCTCGTTCATCCACTTGCGGACGGTGGCGTCGTCCTTGCCGGTCTTGCGCGTGTAGGCGGCGGCGAGCGACGAGGTCATCCGGTCGAGCAGATCACCGGCGGAACGCATTTCGGCCGCGTCGCCCATGGTGAAGGTGGATGGGTTGTGGACGAAAATGTGCGCGTTGCTCGCGATCTTTACCGGCGTGCCGGCCACGGCGATGACGGAAGCGATCGACGCGGCCACGCCATCGATGATGACGCCGGCGCCCTTCGCGCGGATTCGGTTGGCGATGCCGAATCCATCGAAGACGTCGCCGCCGAGGGAGTTGATGCGGACGGTGATCGCGCCGGACATCTTGCCCAACGCGGTGCTGAAGTCCTTGTAGCTAGTGCCGCCGAAGCCGATGTGGTCGCCGATGGTGAGTTCGTTCATGGGAAGGGTTGTTCGATGCCGAGATGTTTGAGGAGCGCGGCCTTTATTTCTTCGAGCTGGCCTTCACTCCAGTAGGCGCTGCAGCCGGACCCGTCCGCATGGGTGATGATGCCGATGGGATTCACTTCGTAGGCGAGGACGGGGATGACAAAGGGGACGGGGACGCGGAGCCGATTGGCCACCTGGCACGCGTTTAAGAGTTCTGGGCTGCCGTCGAACATGCCCCCATCAAACCGCATTTCCGTTTGGCGCGCCTGTCACGGGTTTCCGACTGCGGAGTCGGTGAGGCCGCCGGAATGGAGCATGGCCTGGAGCATGGCCTCCGCGATGGTCTTCGCGCCTGTCTTCTTCAGAATACGGCGGCGGTAGGTGTCGGTCGTGTGGGGCGAAACACGCATTTCGGCGCTGGCCGACTTCTGGCTCCTGCCGGTTGCCAAGTGCCGCAGAAACTCGTTTTCCTGAGGTGAAAGCCGGGGATGCTTGCCCGCGAGCTCAAGGGTCTTGAAGGCGTTTTCCGCTGTCCGCTGCTCATGCATCCGATTCAACTTCAGCGCCAATCCCACGGCCCGGTTCGCATCCAAACCGTCTCTGCACAGGAGGAGATAGGCCGCCTCCTGAAAGTTGCTTGGTGCGTTGTCGGTCACAATCGGTTCACCGACAACCAATGTTTGCAGGGTTTCCGTGGTGGAATGCGCCGGAATAATTGAAACTTTCTCTCACGTTAAAGCTCGTTGATTTCGAGGACCCAGATCGCGACCCTGCCGAAAAGAGATTCCTTAACGATAAAGCTGACGGTTTTAGTGCGTCTTTTTGCGCACTCATTGTCAATTTGCGGGTGAAAAGCAGCCAGCATTTCGCGGGTCAAATGCAGCCACCTTGGGGCGTGGGTGTTCATAGCAGGTTGTGGTTTGGAGGCAAGGGCTGGATAGCCGGGTAAGACGAGCAGGACCGGCGTCCCCCGAG
>JBBRDN010000012.1:0-42826 GCA_038203875.1 Verrucomicrobiota bacterium | reverse complement strand
TGAACAGATCCCGCAGGAGAAACGCGAGGATCAGCGCACCTATCGCCCACCCGAGTTTTTCCGACCGCCTACCGCTGATGACATCATCGATGACAAACCCCATCAGCAGCGGAAACGCAAACGAAGCAGCCAACGACAGGATCGCGCACCCGATCGTCGCGGCGGCCAAAAGCCTGTAAGGGGTCAGGTAACGGGCAACCCGGCGGATGATCTCCCCCGAGCCGCGTGCTCGGACGACCATGCCGGGATTGGGATCGATGTGGCGGAGATGGCTGACCATGTGTGTTTCTACGCCGCAGAACTGGCGACGAAGCGCGGAAGGTCGGGGCTGACCCGCCGACGGTCAAGCGGACAGGCCTTTCAGACCGTCTCCCATCGACGGGCCATGCGTCGCGCAAGCCAAAGGAAAAGCACGGTTAAGCCCGCGAGGACGGATACCTGCGGCCAGAGTTCCCAGAGCGGCCGTTCGCGCCAGAAGACTTTGAGGAAGCCGTCCAAAGCCCACCCGTTGAAGGTGAACAGCCCCGCCTTCTGCAACCCTTCCGGCATAAAGGCACGCGGGACCATGCTGCCGCCCAAGGCCGACATGGTCAGGATGACGATGTTGGAAACGGCGTTCAGCTGCCCCCGGCTTCGGCACAAGGTGGCCAGGCACATGCCAAATCCTCCGGCAGCGGCGGCCGTGACCGCCGTCATGATGATGAATCCGGGCAGGTGGCTCCAGAGCTCCAACCCGAAGACGACCGCGCCCCAGACAAACATGACGGTGATCTGCACCACGCCAACGAGGGCGATGTAGAGCCACTTGGTCATTAGCAACCCCGTCATTCCGAGGCGGGTTGAAAGAAGCCTTTCGAGAGTCCCATCTTCGGCCTCCTCCAACAACGATCCGCCCGTGGCGGTGCAGGTGAAGAGGAGAAACATGACGGCAATCCCCGCAGCGTAGAAGGCGATCGCCGGATTGGTCTTCTTCGCCCCGAGCACGTCGACCTTCTTTACGTTGATTGCACCTCCGCCCGGCGCAGCAGCCACTCCGGCAACTGCGGCATTCGTTTCAGCGGCAGCCTCCTGATCGGCGGCTTCCGCCGACGACCGCAACTGCTGGAGCATCGTGGTCATCTGCTCGCGTTGTTTGGTGGACAACTCGAAACCGGAGCCCGCGCTCTCCATCTGCTTGAGACCTTTCTCCATCATCAGATCCGGCGAGCCGCTCATGGCCACCTTTTGCAGGAGGCCGAAAGTCATCTGGGGCGCCACGGGATTCGACGTGTCGGCGAGGAGTTCCATCTCGGGACCTTCCTGGCCAAAGTCGGGAAAATGCTTTCCCCACTCCTTCGGAACGATCAACGCCACCGCCACGTCGCCGTCCTGCACCATCGCCGTGGCCCTCTCCCGATCGATGGGAACGCGCGGCGTGTTGGGTGCCGAGCTCCTCGGCATCGCTTCACGGATGATTTTCAAACCGTCCTCACGTCCGAGCGCGGCCAGGACTCGTTTGCTGACGGCCGACTGATCCTCGTCGACCACGGCCAACCGAACCGACGGGGTCTTTCCATTGCCCGTCGTTCCGAAGATCAACGCGAAGATGGAGAAGAAGATGATGGGGACGACGAACGTGAGCGTCTGGGCCACGCGATCACGCCGGAGCCGGGTCCACTGGATGCGCAGGAGGGTGGAGATCATTCGCGGAGTTCCTTTCCGGTCAGGGCGATAAAGGCCGCCTGGAGGTTGGGGCTGCGGACCTCGATGTTTTCCACCCGGCAACCGGCCGCCCGCACGCTCTGGATAAGTCCCGGCAACTCCGCCGCCACGTCGGAGATCTTTGTGTGCCAGACCCGCCCGTGGTCGGCAGATTCACAGCCGACGGGGCCCTTGGGCATCGGACGGTCGAGCGTCAGGGTCACGGCCCGGAGGTGCCCGACGGTTTTCTCCAACAACTCCCGCAACGTCCCGGAAGCGACGACCGATCCGTGGTCGATGATCACGATTCGTTCGCACCGTGCCTCGGCTTCCTCCAGGTGGTGGGTCGTCACCACGAGCGACATCCCGCCAGCGCGAAGCTTCTCGAGCATGTCATAGATTTTCTCGCGGCTCTGCGGATCGACCCCGACGGTGGGTTCGTCGAGCAGGAGAATCTTCGGATCATGGAGGACGGAGCAGGCGAGGTTCAGGCGCCGTTTCATTCCGCCGGAGAAGCTTCGGATCGGCTCGTCCGCCCGATCAGCCAAACCAGTCCAGTCCAAAGCCCAAGCGACCTTGTCGCGGATCTGATCAGCGGGAACGCCGTTCAAGCGCCCAAATCCCGCCAGGTTCTCCCGCGCCGTGAGCAGCCCATACAAAGCCAATTCCTGAGGCACCACCGCCAAAAGCCGCCGCCGTCCGGTCGCGTCAACCTTCTCGCCGAAGATCTCGATTTCGCCCGAGTCCAACCGGACCCGCCCGGCGATGGCCCGGATCAGGGTCGTCTTGCCGGCGCCGTTCGGCCCGAGCAGCGCGAGGAGTTCACGTTCGCGCAGTTCGAACGAAGCACCAGTCAAAGCCTGATTGGCCCCGAAGGACTTGATCGCATTTCGAATGGTGAGAACGACCGTCACTGCCCTGAAGTGTCGGACAACAGACCAGATCACCGCAACTAGCATGATGCACTGCCATAAGGAATTCCTTCCACCCCACCATTTTGTCCAGACTTAGGACGTGCATTTTCTCAAAGCTGAGTTAAATCCGAAGCCGTGCCCTGCATGATCGATACGCGTCAGCCTGCCGCCGTCGCGGCCGCTGTCGCCAAATGCTACCGGAACATCTTCCCTGCCGGAGATATCGGATACGTCGACAGGGTCTTCGGATGGGCCTTGGACTGTTTTCACGGACGATACAGCGACTACCTCCCGATCGACGCCCGCTACCACGACCTGGAACACACCCTGCAGGGAACTCTTTGCATGTCGCTCCTGCTCGAAGGCCGCCATCGGCGCGGTGCCGAGCCCATCCTGACAGAACGCATGCACCAGCTCGGCATCGCGGCGATTCTGATGCATGACACCGGTTACCTGAAGCACCGCTTCGACGACGCGGGCACGGGAGCCAAATACACGGCCACCCACGTCAACCGGAGCATGGACTTCGCGCGGACACTGCTTCTGCAGAAAGGTTTTACCGCCGTGGAATGCCAGTCTGTCCGGAACATGATCCGATGCACCGGACTCAACGTGAACCTCGCGGCCATCGAGTTCCAAAGCGACCTGGAGCGGATGACGGGACACGCGCTGGGCACGGCCGACCTCCTAGGCCAGATGGCGGCCCCCGATTACCCTGAAAAACTTCCCGTGTTGTTTGCCGAGTTCGAGGAAAGCTCCCGCTTCAGCGGCCAGCCGGGGATGTTCAAGAGCGTCGACGACCTCATCGTGAAGACGCCCGGTTTCTGGGAGAAATATGTCGTGCCGAAAGCGAACAAAGACTTTGGCGGCCTCTACCATTTCCTTGAAGACGAGAACGGCAGGAACAGCTACCTCGAAAGCATCGAGCGCAACATCAGCCGGATCATGCAGCTGAAAGCGGCCTGATCCGGCGGCCGGCCTCCAGCCATCGAGTCCCTAGAAAGTTCCGGATGCGCCGAACCGGACTGCGGGATACTTCTCTGAATGATCCGTTTCCTAACACCCATTTCCGGCGCCCTGTTCGCCGTTCTGGCTTCTCAGACGGTCTCGGCTCTCGAGATCGCAGGGATCTCGGTGATCCCCCACTCAATCGAGTCGCGGATGCGCTACTCGCGGCCCCGGGACACCAACCTCGCCGCGCGCGTCCAACTGTTCCTGCGCAACGACGGCGACGTGGCGGTGACCATCGCGGATTCAGATGAGCCTCGTTTCGACGCCAGACTTCCAGCCGAACTCGTCGCCTCCGGCGACTGGGCGTGGCACGACACGCCTTCGGCCCGCACCAACTCGCAAATCACCCTGGCGCCGGGCTCGTTGACAGTCTGGAGCTTCAATGGCCGCTCCTCGGCATGGGGCTTGGGAAGATCGGCTACGGTCGAGGAAGCGGCCGGAGGGAAGGCGAGGAAACACTCCTTCACGATCGAAGCGCCGACGGTTTGGCTATCAGCCGTCACTTTCCTGAACGGCAACGCGTCGGCAACTCCCGACCGCATGGTAGTCCACATTGCCAACGACGATTCCGTCGCATGGCGTGTTTCGGGTCTAAGACTGTGGCTTCCGACAAGCAACGCCTCGTTCCGCGCTCTCCTTCCCGGGAAAATGCAGACATCGGGGCGGCCATTTGCCGCCGATGGGTGGATCCCCTCCCGGGACAAGGGCGGCATCGTCATTCCAACCGGCCCGCTGCCGTTGACCTATGCTGCAGTCGAGGTAGTCGTCGCAGACCGCACTGGCCGAGAACGTCGCCTATGGAGCCACCAACGCATCAAGCGCGAGACCTTCGACATTTCCGGCGGCTGGATTTCCGGCAAAGTCGGCGACCGCGAGGCGCTCACCTTGGAGCCGTATCTCAAGCTCCTCGGCCGTCTCCACGTCAATACCGGCCAGCACCAGCACATTCCCGGCTATTCCGACACGCCGCTCTACGACAAGTATCCGCTGAAATACTTCAATCGGATGGCCGAACTCGGGTCCTACGACACCGAAGCGGTGCTTCCACGTGTCCATGCGGTCGAGTTCCTCGGCGAACCCCAGTTTGGCGGCGGCAAGCCCGTTCCACCGCAGGACGTTTTCAATGCCTTCCTGCCCTACGCCGCCTCCCGCTTGCCTACCAGTGTCACCCACAGCGAAGAGCGCATCTGGCGGAACTACGCCGGCCTCTCCGACTACCCCCACTACGACGCCTACCGCGTGGTCGCGCCCGCGGCCGATTCCTGGCGACTCTACGACCGATGGGGCGGTCAGAAAATCTCGTGGGGCGCCCCGCTCGAAACCATCGGCGACATGACGCGTTCGCTCCGGGAGCTCAACCGCCCCGCGCCCATTGCCTACTGGTCACAGGGGGTCCACAGCGGCTGGAGCGGCGGTTGGAGCGGACGCAAACGAGGCTCGCCCACACCCGATGAACTCCGCGTCCAGGCCTGGCACGGTCTCGCCGCCAGGATCACGTCGCTCTACTGGTTCAATCTCAGCCACAAGTCGCTCATGAAATTCCCCGATGCCTGGGACGACATCGCGCGCGTCGGGCGCGAGATCCGCCTGCTCGAGGACCTCTTCCTCAAAGGCGACGCCTACCGCCACACCGAGGTTCTCAAGTCGGGAAAACCCGACTGGGAACTCTCCAGCATCGCGGCTCCCGAATCCGCGCTCCTCGTCGCAATGGACTGCGCCTACGCGCCCGATCCCGAGGAGAAGGTCTTCCGCTTCGGGCCGCCCCGCGAGGCTAGGTTTCGTTTCGCGCTTCCGATCCATCTGCAGAACCCGAAAGCCGTCGTCCGCATCGATGCCGACGGCGTCCAACCTGTCGCCTTCAAGTCCATCGCCGATGGCGTCGAGATCTCCGACAAGTCCTCCAAGGTCGCCATCTACGTTGCCACCCGTGATGCCAGCCTCGGCGCCGTTCTTGGGGCCAAGCTCGCCACGCTGATAGCCGCCGAAGCCGCTTTCGGATTCGACCCCATCCGGGTCCCTGCCGACATGGAGACGCTCAAGAACCTGGCGGCGCCGTGACCAAGCGGCGTCTAGTCACGCCTCCCGCAGGATCACCAGCGGCGGTTCATCAAGCACTCCGCGGCTTCCCAGCCAGCCGATGGCCATGGTCAACAGGGATACAGTTCCGAGCGCGACGAAGATGATCGTCACCGGGAGGGCGAACTCCACTTGGAAGACAAACCGGCTCAGTGCCCACGCGCCGCCGACGGACAGCAGCACTCCCGTCAGTCCGGCCAAGGCCCCAAGCGCCGCGTATTCGACGAGCAGGATCTGGCGCACTTGGCTCCGCGTGGCGCCGAGCGTCCGGAGCAGCACGCTTTCCTGCACGCGCTGGAAGCGGCCCGTCAGAATCGCGCCCGTCAGCACCAGCAATCCCGTCAGCACGGTGAAGAGCGCCATGAAGCGGATGACGAAGGCGACCTTGCCGAGCACGGAGTCGATGGTCTGGAGGATCAACGTCACGTCGATCGTCGAGATGGTGGGGAACTTCCGGGCGATGGCCCGCTGAAGATTGGCGGAGACCTCCGTCGAATCCGCGCGCGTGGTCATGATGTGGAACGCCGGCGCGGCTTCGAGCGACGCGGGCGGAAACACGACGAAGAAATTCGGCTGCACCCGGCGCCAGTCGACCTCGCGCAACGCCGCCACCCGTGTGGTCATGGGCACGCCCTGCACGTCCCACACGATTTCGTCGCCCATCACGACACGAAGATCTTTGGCAATCCCGACATCCAGCGAGACCGGGATGACGTCGTTCGTGGCCTTCTGCGGCCAAGAACCTGCGGTCAGTTTCTCCGATTCCGACAACGTATCGCGGAAAGTGGAGCGAAACTCACGGCGCAGAACCCAGTTCGGAATGCCATTGGTCTTTCGCGACAACTGGTCTTCCACATCGATGCCCTTGATCGACTGCAGCCGCATCGTCACCACGGGCGCTTCGTCGAGCACGGGCAATCCCTGCTCCTTCAGCAACGCGGCCACGGCCTGCCTTTGGTCCGTCTGAATGTCGAACAAGATGGTGTTCGCGCGGTTGTCCTGACGCGAGGAAACCAACTGCGTCAGCAGCGTCTGCTGAACCAGCACGAGCGTGACGATCAGGAAGGTTCCGAGGCCAAGGGACGTCAGCAGCAGCAGCGTCCGGTTGCCCGGGCGATGCAGGTTGGCCAGCCCTTGCCGCCAGACATACGGCAGCGACGGCCCTATGAATTTCCGCGTGGCGAAGACGAGCAGCTTCGCCGCGCCCGCGAGAGTGAGGAACGCCACCAGCAAACCGACGCCGAAACCGGCCGCGTCTTGCAGCCGCTCGGTGTGGCGCACCAGGAATCCGCCGATGCCGAGCATAAGCAGCGCGATGGCTCCCCATTGGGCGAAGTCCCGTCTGGCCGACGGCTGGACGAAGGCGCGTATCGCCACCAGCGGCGAAATGGAACGCACCGCCAGCAATGGCAGCAGCGCGAAGAGCACACAGATGCCGAAGCCCGCCACCATCGATTCCAGCACCGCGCCCCAAGCGATTCCGAAGTCCACCGTGAGCGGCAGGAAGTCCTTCAGCACCCGGGGCAACCCGACCTGCACCACGACCCCGAGCGCCGCACCGCCGCCGGCCCCGATCGCACCGAGCGCCATCGACTGTGCGAGGTAGATCGCAAACGTCTGTGCGTTGGTCGCCCCGAGGCACCGCAGCACGGCGACGCTAGAGAGCTTCTGCTTCACATGCGTGTGGATCGCGCTGGCCACCCCGACGCCACCGAGCAACAGCGCGATGAAGCCGACGAGGCTGAGGAAGTTCGTCAGGTTCTCCATCGAGCGGCCCAGGTTCTCCTGGCGCTGCTTCACCGTGTCGGAGCTCAAGCGGAGCTGGTCGAACTCGGGCTTCCGCTCCTTCACCAGCGCTCCGACGTCCGTGCCGGCGGGGAACTGGAAGAACGTCTTGTAGCGGGCAAGGCTGCCTTCGCGGATGAGCTTGGCCCGCTCGACTTCGCCGAGGCTGAGGTAAACACGCGGCGCGATGGTGGCAAAGACGACCGTCTCGCCCGGCACCTTCTTCAGCGAACCTACGACCTTGGTCGTCAGGTCGCCGATGCGGACGACATCGCCGACCTTGGCGCCGTATTGAATGAGCACGCCCTCCTCGACCAACGCACCGCCCGAACGGAATTCCTGCCCGGCATTTGGCGGATCGGTCTCCAGCGCGCCGAAGAACGGAAACGGCCCGTCCAATGCCCGCACTTGGATCAACCGGCTGCCTTCCGTAGCCGGGAAGCGGATCATCGACGAGAAGCTGATTTCGTTCGCCTGCTGTCCGCCGAGTTCGGCGAAAATCTTTTTCTCCGCGTCGCCAAATGCCTGCCGCGAACCCAGCACCAGATCGGCTCCGAGAAGCGCCTTGGCCTGCAGTTCAATGGCGGCTTCCAAGTTTTTCCCGAACGACGCGATGGCCACGAGCGCGCCGATGCCGAGGACGATGGATGAACTGAAAACAATCAGGCGACGGCGGCTGTTCCGGCTGTCGCGCCAGGCCATCCTCCAGGTCAATGGAGCCAGAAGATTCTGCAGGGTCGAAGCGATCATCGCGAGACGTCCTCCACAACGGCTCCGCCTCTGAGCCGGATGGTGCGCTGGGTGCGGGCGGAGAGTTCGAGATCGTGGGTCACGAGCACGAGAGCCGTGCCAGCAGCGCGGTTGAGCTCGAAGAGAAGCTCCACGATCCGGCCGCTCGTTTCGGAGTCGAGGTTTCCGGTGGGCTCGTCGGCGAAGAGGATCTGCGGGCGGTTGATGAAGGCCCGGGCGAGAGCGACACGCTGCTGTTCGCCACCGGAGAGCTGGGTCGGATAATGGCCGAGCCGTTCGGCGAGACCAACGTGGCCGAGCAGTTCCACCGCGTGTTGGCTTGCGCCGGTGTCGCCCCGGAGTTCCGCGGGGACCATGACGTTTTCCAGCGCGGTCAGCGTCGGGATGAGCTGGAAGTTTTGGAAAACGAAGCCGACCAGTTCGCTGCGCAACCTCGCGAGCCCGTCCTCACCCAAGCCGCTCAGCGAACGGCCGCCCACAAGCACCTCGCCCGTCGTCGGCTGGTCGAGTCCGGCGCACAGCCCGAGCAACGTTGTCTTGCCGCTGCCGGACGGACCGACGATCGAGCAGGTCGCACCCGCGCCAACATGGAAGCTGATCTCCTTCAGCACGGGCAACGGCCCGGCGGTGGTGGCGAAGGACTTGGTGACTTTCCGCACTTCAAGGATCTCGGACATCGCGGCTGAGTCTGGTGGAGAACGGGTATGAGTCAAACGAGCCCGCCCGTGGTTTCAGCTCCGTCCTAAAGATGCTTTTGCTCGTTCTGTTAATCCGATCAGGACGAAGATTACGAATCCAGATTAGGACACTGCCCGGGGTTTCCCGCCGATTGCGAAGGGCGACATGGCGGCTACAGTCAGACCGGATGATCCGAACGACCTTTATCACCTTCGCAGCGCTCTTGCTCGCGGCCGTCTTCTCGGCCTCCGCGCAGACGACCAACCGCACCGTGCTCGTGCTCGGCGACAGCATTGCGGCGGGCTATGGCGTCGATCCGGAGGAAGGTTTCGTCAGCGTGCTCCAGAGGAAAGTCCGGGAGTCGAAGCTGCCTTTCACCGTGGTCAACGGCGGTGTCAGCGGCGACACCACGTCGGGCGGGTTGCGGCGGATCGATTGGCTGCTGCGCCGGAAGATCGCCGTGCTCCTGCTGGAACTCGGAGGCAACGACGGCTTGCGCGGGATCACTCCCGGCGCGAGCCGCACCAATCTCCAGGCCATCATCGACAAGGCGAAGGCCAAGTATCCCGACGTCCGGGTGATCGTCGCCGGAATGCAGATGCCGACGAACATGGGCCGCGAATACACCGAAGAGTTCGCGGGCATTTTCCCCACCGTAGCAAAGCAGAACGGGGCGAAGCTGATTCCCTTCCTGCTCGAAGGCGTCGGCGGCGATCCGAAGCTGAACCAACCCGACATGATCCATCCGAATCCCAGAGGCCACACGCTCGTGGCCGAGAACTGCTGGAAGATCCTGAAGCCGCTTCTGGACGAAATGGCCAAGTGACGCTCAGTTGCCGCAGTTCGAGATGAGCCGAATAGAAGCTGAATCGCCCCAATCCCGATGATCACCATCCGCAAATCCGAAGAACGCGGCCACGCCGACCACGGCTGGCTGAACGCCAAACACTCCTTCTCATTCGCCGACTACTACGACCCGCGTTGGATGGGTTACCGCAGCCTGCGCGTCATCAACGACGACACCGTTGCCGGTGGTGGAGGGTTCGGGATGCACCCGCACCGCGACATGGAGATCGTGACCTACATCCTCTCCGGGGCGCTCCAACACCGTGACAGCCTCGGCAACACCGCCGTAATGAAAGCGGGCGACGTGCAGCGCATCAGCGCGGGCACCGGCGTGCAGCACAGCGAGTTCAACCACTCGTCCACCGAGCCCGTCCATCTCCTCCAGATCTGGATGATGCCGGATGCCAAAGGCGTCACGCCCGCCTATGCCGAGAAGAGCTTTGCTGCCGTGACGGACCATGCACTGATCGCCTCCAAGTCCGGCCGCGACGGCTCAATCCCCATCCATCAGGACGCGGACATCCACCTCTACAAGCTAAGTGCCGGAGGAGAGGCCAAGCTTGAACTGCCCAGCCTCCGCCATGCGTGGGTCCACGTCGCCACGGGTTCAGTCACGGTAAACGGGAATCCGCTCAAGGCCGGAGATGCTGCGGCCATCAGCGGAGAGGGCATCGAGTTGAAAGGGAACGAGACGTCGCAGGTGCTGCTGTTCGATCTCGCGTAACGGAAAGATCGATCCGCTCTTCGAGGCAGGCGACCAAGTGTTCCTGATTTTAGGAACGACTGAGCATTGAACTTGGCCTACTCGGCCATCAGCTTTTGATCGATTGGACCACGAACATAAACTGCAGGACGACCGTTTCATGGTCAGGTCGCTGAGGCTGCTGACCCGGGCCGTCTGCACGCACCGCTCGTGGTTCGTATGGCCCCAACTGGTCCTCTTCGGACTGTGCGTGTGGTTCACGATTGCGAAGCTGGAGTTCCACACCAACCGCAACGACCTCGTCGGGGCCGACAAGAAGTATCACCAGAACTTCCTCCGGTTTAAGAAGGAGTTTCCCGCGCAGGACGATCTCGTGGTCGTGGTGGAGAGCGAGTCGATCGCCCGCAACCGGCAGTTCGTGGAACGCCTCGGCGCGAAGCTGGACCTCGAGACGAACCTCTTCATCGACGTCTTCTACAAGGGCGACCTGAAGATGATGGGTCCCAAGGCGCTGCTCTTCGTCCCGGAACCGGACCTCAAGGAGCTTCACAAGGCCCTCAATGATTACCGCCCGTTCATCCAGCAGTTCTCCCAGGCTTCGAACCTCGCCTCGCTCTTCGGCCTGGTGAACACGCAGTTCCGCACGGCGAAGCAGGAGACAAACGCCGCCAACGATTCACTCGTCAAAGCGCTTCCCGCGTTGCGCCGCTTGATCGAGGAGGGAACGGACATTCTCAAACGCCCGGGCACCCCGCCGTCACCCGGGGTCAACGCGCTTTTTGGGGCCGGCGACGAAGCGGAGAAGGCCAGCTACATCACCTTTGCCAACGGGAAGATCTACCTCGTGACCGCCCGGGCACGGACCGAGGAGCTCAACGCCGACGCGGTGACCCGGATTCGCGAGGTGATCGCCCGGACGCAGACCGAAGTGCCGGGAGTGAACGTGGGATTGACCGGCGAACCGGTCCTCGAAGTGGATGAAATGGACCAGTCGCAGAGGGATTCGACCATCGCCTCCGTCGTCTCGCTGATCGGATGCGCCCTCATTTTCATCTACGGCTACAAGTCGACCGGCCGGCCCTTGAAGGCGGTCGTCGCGCTCATCATCGGCCTGGGTTACACGATGGGGTTCACCACGCTGACGGTCGGGCATCTCAACATCCTCACCATCACATTCGTCCCCATCCTGATCGGACTCGCCATCGACTTCGGGGTCCATCTCATCACGCGCTATGAAGAGGAACTACGGAACGGCCGGTCGGAACTTGAATCGATGGAACTCGCCATGGTGAACACCGGCCAAGGCATCTTTACGGGTGCGCTGACGACGGCAACGGCCTTTCTTGCGATGGGCCTGACGGACTTCCGCGGCATCCAGGAAATGGGGATCATCTGTGGCGGCGGACTGCTGGTATGTCTGGTTCCGATGATGACTCTCCTCCCCGTCCTGCTGCTCCGCGGAAAGCAGAACATCATCGACCACGTCCGACCCCCGGTTGATCGGCGCGATAAACTGGAGCGTCTCTGGCTCGATCGGCCGTGGACGGTGACCGGGCTGACGTTGGCTGTGAGTGGAGTCGCAGTGCTCGGCGGCCTAAGGGTGAAGTTCGACTACAACCTGCTGAATATGCAGTCGGCGGATCTGGCGGCGGTGGAATTCGAGGAGAAGCTTATCAGGTCATCCGACAAGTCCGTCCTCTTTGGCGCCGTTGTGGCGAACTCCCTTGCCGACGCCAAACACCTGGAGGCCCGCCTCATTGCCCTTCCCGCCGTCTCCAGCATCGATTCGATGGCCAAGTTCATCGGGGATGACCAGTCGTCGAAGCTCCGCGTCGTTGCCCAGGTCAAAGCCGAGACCGGGAGCATCGCCTTCGCGCCGGTGGACCGCGAACCGATCCACGCCGAGGACCTCACCCGCACGCTGTGGGCGTTGCAAGGCTACCTGGGGCTCGCGCTCGGATCTGTCGGCGACTCGGACAATGCTCTTTCAGCGGAACTGGCTTCGCTCCGCAGGGCAATCGCGGATTTCCGGAAGGGGCTGCTCGATGAAACGAACCCCGAGCGCATCGCCCGTGCAACGGAGTTTCAGACCGCGCTGTTCGACGACCTCCACGCCACTTTCCGGTCGCTCCGGGAACAGGACGACTCGGCTCCTCTGGGCGTGGCCGATCTCCCGCATTCCCTGCGCAGCCGCTTCGTCGGCGTCTCGGGAAAGCACCTGCTGATGGTCTATCCGAAGACCAATGTTTGGGACCGCGAACCCCAGGCTGAGTTTGTCCGCCAGCTCCGATCCGTCGACGAGAACGCCACGGGCACGCCCGTGCAGCTGCTCGAATACACCTCGCTCCTCCGCAGCAGCTACGAGAAGGCCGCCTGGTATGCCCTCGGCGCCATCGCCCTGATGGTGCTCTTCCATTTCAAATCACCCGTGTGCGTCGTCCTTTCTCTTGTCCCCGTCGGGCTCGGCTTCTTTTGGATGGTCGGGTTCATGGGCTGGAGGGGAATCGACTTCAATCCGGCCAACATCATGACCCTTCCCCTGGTCGTAGGCATCGGGGTGACGAACGGCATCCACATCCTCAACCGCTTCGCCGAGGAGCGGGATCCAGGAATCCTTGGCAAGAGCACCGGCAAGGCGGTGCTCGTGTCGGGCCTGACGACGATCGCCGGCTTCGGCAGCCTGGTGATTGCCAAACATCGCGGCATCTCCAGCCTCGGTTTCACGATGGCCGTCGGAGTCACCACCTGCATGGTCGTGGGCCTGACGTTTCTGCCAGCCTTGCTGAAGCTGCTCGGACGGGCCGGCTGGAAAATGAAGAACCCGGCACCCAATTGAATCGGATGCCGGGTTCAGGAGGAACCGAGGAAAAAACCTCAAGTTACGTGAAACTGGACAGTTCAACGTCGGCCGTCAATCGGTCATTTTGATGACAGAACCGTCAATGCCGCCCCGTCACAAGGTTCCGCCACCGTTAACGGAAGCTTTCGCAGGGTCAGCCTTGGCCGCCACTTCCTTGTTGAATTCCGCGAACCACGACATGACGAAAAGAAGGCCTACACCGACGCAGATGCCCGAATCGGCGATGTTGAAAGCCGGAAAACCGATCTCCTCGCCAGAACGCGTGCGCAGGTAGAACCGGATGAAGTCGACGACGTGATTGAGGAAGAGACGATCGCAGAAATTGCCGACGATGCCGCCGAAAACCAACCCCAGCGCAAGCTGGCCGAGCCGGCTTTCGCTCCCGAAATGCTTGCGGAACCACAGCAGGGCGACAAAGGCGACACCCGAGACGGCCGCAAGAACCTTGCTGCTCCCGTCCAACGAACTGAACAGGCTCCATGCCGCACCGGTATTCTTCCAGTGCACAAACTTGAAGAACCCGACGATGACCTCCCTCTCCTCGTGCGCGCCAAGGAAACGCAGGACGGCCTGCTTCGTCAGTTGGTCCAGCGCAAAAACGGTGAACCCGATCCAGAAAAGGCGTTGGTTGGCCGTGAGTTTCATCGCAGCATGACCACCTTCGTTCCCGCGATAAGATCATGGAGGGCACGGCGCTCCGGATGCCAGATCACCATCAGATAGCCGATGCCCAGGGTCAGGCCGCTGACAAATTCCCCAATCCAGCGCAGCAAAGCCCGGCCGAACCCGACCTTTTCGCCGGACGCCGCGACAATACGTAGCCCCATCATGAACTTGCCCGGCGTTGCCCCTGACGAAGTGACGAAGAACACCGTGTAGGCAAACGAAACGGCGACATCGAGCACCATCATCTTCAGGAACAAAGCAGACCCGAAAAACTGCGGCGTCAACGCTTCCGGCGGTTTCCAGCCGAGCGCCGAATTGAGCAGCATCCCCATCGTGTAGAGCATGAACCAATCGAGCACGTAGGCACAGAATCGCGGGAAGAACCCGGCGTTCTCGACCACGACCGCGCTATCGGAGGCCGGAATGTCATCCGATTCGACGAGCAACGCTTTCTTCGACGCTTGGTTCAATTCGAACCGCAGCTCCAAGTAGTCATCCGCAGGCTTGGCAGACGACAGGTCGGACCGCTGGACGGGCGTTTCGACAGCGACACGTCCGTCGTGGATCCAAACGATCAGGTCGTCCAAGGACACGGGCCCATACTCCCGGCCATCGCCGCCAACGATCTTGTAGGTGAAGTCCATCAGGTCCGAACACGTTATCTGATTGCGCACCGCGGGACCAACGAGGAAATCCTCAGGCCCAGGCCGGGTTCATTCCACGGTGACGACGATCTTGCCGAACTGGGCGCCCCTTTCCATGAGAGCGAATGCTTCCGGGGCGCGTTCGAGCGGAAACACATCGCTGATGACGGGCTTGATCGACTGCCGGTCGACGGTGGCGAGCATGCCCGCAAAATCCTCCGGCGAACCCATCGTCGTGCCCATCAGACTAAGCTGCTTCCAAAACACCTTCCGCGGATTGAACTCGGGCACCGTCCCAGTCGTCGCGCCGAAGAAAACAATCCGCCCCCCCGGCGCCGCAAGGTCGATCAACGAATTGAACCCCGGCCCACCGGCCGAATCGACGATGACATCAAAGCCACCGGCCACCTTGCCCAGCATCTCCGCCCAGCCGGCGTCTTTGTAGTTCGCGCCGCCCTTCGCACCCAGGCCCTGTGCCTTGGCCAGTTTGTCAACGGAACCTGAAGTCACCCACACGTCCGCACCCTCAGCCGCAGCGAATTGAAGAGCGAACAACGCCGTGCCCGCGCCGATTCCGGTGATCAGGACCCGTTCGCCCGCACGCAACTGTGCCCGGCTGAACAACGCCCGCCACGCGGTCAATGCGGCGAGCGGCAACGCCGCTGCCTCTTCCCAGTTCAAGTGTGCAGGCTTCCCGACCAGGTTCGTCACAGGCACGGAGATCTTCTCGGCAAAGGTTCCCTGGCGCGGATTGCCTAGGATCGTGAACCGGTCCCCAAAGACCTTCGCCGACGTGCCCCAGTCGAAGCTTGGATTGATGACCACGTCCCGGCCGACCCAAACCGGATCAACGCCGACCCCGACGGACTCCACCACGCCAGCGCCGTCGGAACCCGGCACCACTGGATATTGGATCCCCGCGTAGAGCCCGAGTTTTATCCACACATCGCGGTGATTCAGGGCTCCGGCCCGAATGGCCACAATGGCTTCGCCGGGAGCAGGAACCGGATCGGCAATCGTTTCGACTCGGGGCGGGATGTCTTTGCCGGATAGGAGAAGGGCTGTCATGGCGGAAGAGGAGTCGGCCAGGAACTCGGGCTTTGCAAGACTTCCAACGCCGACCCGTGATTGTCCCGAGACACGCCATGGCGAATCGGGAAGACGACGGACCAATCGGCATGTGCCGGACGAATGGCGTGGATACCCCAACCCGAGATGGCCACAGTTCAAACGAGTCAAAAATCAGCGCTTGCCACCATTTTGAAATGCGCGCTACCTTCCGCGCCCTTTAACAGAAGGAAAAATTTATGTCTCGTATCTGCGAACTGACCGGCACGAAGCCCATGAAGGGCTCCAAGATTTGGAGAAGTGGTAAAGCCAAGAAGAAGGGCGGCATCGGTATGCACGTCACCGCCATCACCAAGCGCCGCTTCTTCCCCAACCTGCGCCGCGTTAAGGCCCTCCTGCCGAGCGGCGAAGTGCGATACATCCGCGTCACCACCCGCGCGATCAAGAAGGGCCTCATCGTAAAGGCTCCTCCCGGCGCCCAAGCCCGTTCCCGCGCCAAGGCGGCCGCCGCGGCGAAGGCTGCAAAAACCGCGAAATAGTTCGGGCCAATACCCGCTCATTCTCTCCGAGGCGCCCTGTCGAAGGGCGCCTTTTTCTTTTCGACGCCAAAGGCTCTCAGGATCCGCCCCTTGCGGAGGATTCAGCGAGAACTCAGCGGCCCTTGAGCGATTTCATCGTCGCCCGGCGCATCTCGCGTTCATCGTCCCGCTTCCGGATGTCGTCCCGCTTGTCATACTCCATTTTGCCCTCCCCGACGGCGAGAAGGACCTTCACCCGGCTGCCCTTCCAGTAAAACGACAGCGGCACCAGCGTGCGGCCTTTGACCGACGCCAGACCGGCGATCTTGTCGATCTCCGTCCGGTTCAAGAGAAGTTTTCGAGGAGCCTTCGGGACGTGGTTCAGGCGATTGGCGAAGGTATACTCGTCGATGTGGGCGTTGTGGAGCCAAGCTTCGTCACGATCGACCCGGGCGAAGGCGTCGGCGATCTGAGCCTTGCCGGCGCGGAGCGACTTCACCTCGGAGCCATGCAGGACGATCCCCGCCTCGAACGTCTCGAGGATATGGAAGTCACGGCGGGCCTTGTGGTTTGTGACGATGTCAGCCATGGAATCTTCCGGAGAGGATCGAAGACCACTTTCAATCAACTGCCGGAAAAAGGCCAGCCGCAGACGGTGAAGCCTGCGGCTGGACGAAATCGAAAGATAATATGGGCAATGGTCAGGAAACTTTCCGGTCGGCCTGTTCCTTCATCATGGGTTCGCCTTCCTGGCTCCACGACAGTTTGTCCTCGATGATTTCAAGGAGCGCGATGTCCGCGGCTCCGAGATTGGCGGTGTCGGCTATGAGGGGCCGGCTGGCAGAACCGCCGCCCGAGTTGAGCTGGCGCACACGGCGGGAGACGACGTTGATCAGAATGTTGGGGTTGCCAACTTTCAGCAGGGCCTGTTTGACGTATTCGCTGGTCACAATTTTTTCTCCGATTGCAAGGCTGAGCAAGATAAGGGCGTGCGTTGAACCAGCAATAGAATTCTAACAGCCATCGCCGGCGATAGGATTCACTCAAAATCGGGATGGCGGGACTTCCCGGACTAGGGTCGTATTCCAACCATGGCGGCACCCATACCAATCAATGAACCCGACCGGCTGGAGGCCCTGAAACGCTACCGGGTCCTCGATTCCGGCAGCGAAAGGGCCTTCGACGACATCGTCGAACTGGCCTCGTTCATCTGCGGAGTGCCTATCGCGTTGATTTCACTGCTGGACGAGGAGCGCCAATGGTTCAAGGCCAAGGTGGGACTTGAAGTGGCCGAAACTCCCCGAAGCCAGGCGTTTTGCGCCCACACCATCCTCGGCAGCAACACCATGGTCGTGGAAGACGCGCGACAGGATTCTCGATTCGCTTCCAATCCCCTCGTGACGGGAGCGCCGCATATCCGGTTCTACGCTGGCACGCCCCTCATGACGCCCGAAGGGCAGGCCCTCGGAACGCTTTGCATCATCGACCGGTTCCCTCGGACGCTTTCGAGCGACCAGCGCAACGCGCTCGAAGCGCTCGGCCGCCAGGTCTCCCTCCTGCTCGAATTCCGGCGCACCTCGCAGGAACTCGCGACTGCACTCGAGAAGGTGAAGACGCTGGATCCAATGGTGCCGATCTGCGCCTACTGCCGGAGAATCCGCGAAGACGACGGGTTCTGGAACCACATCGAGAAGTTCATCAAGAACAACACCGACTCCGAGTTTTCCCACGGTATCTGCCCGGATTGCGCAAGAACCCAACTCTCGGACCTTGATACCCTGCTCAAGGAGTAACCCGTCGATTCCAAGACAGGTTGCAGCTGTGGATTTCGCCTGACAGCCTCCGCAAAAATCTATGTCCGACTCCGAATCCCTGTTAC
Organism: Verrucomicrobiota bacterium; assembly: GCA_038203875.1. Classification (GTDB taxonomy): domain Bacteria; phylum Verrucomicrobiota; class Verrucomicrobiia; order Limisphaerales; family CANJSG01; genus CANJSG01. Next base: position 24,748 of record JBBRDN010000012.1, on the reverse strand, counting down.
TCAGGAAGCCACTGGTGGTGCCTCCGCTCGACCCGGGTTTTTGCCCCATTTCCAGCGGCTCGAGAAACTATCTCAAAGCGGTTCGCTCTTCTGGCAAGGGCACCCCGGTGGCGATCGCGATTGAACGGAACGACGGCCTGACCGCCGTCCACACCACCGAGGCGTTTGCGTCAGGCACCGCGCACCAGTCGGACACCCATGCCTTCATCGAGCGATTGGTTAAATTCCTTCTCTGGCAGATCGGCGGCTGGAAAGTCACCATCTGCGGCCCCAAGGACCTCGCAGATCACATCGCTGCGGTCTACTCGAAGACCGGCGCCCGCGCCTTCGACGTGAACCTGATGGAGACGGTCTACGAACGGCCGTTCACGGTCGACCATGCGAAGTTCTCGGAAGCCCCTTCCGCCAAGGAAGCGGCGGTGTCCGTCGGCGGGCATCTGGACGGTTGCCGGATTGGCTTCGACCTCGGCGCGAGCGACTACAAGCTATCGGCGGTCAAGGACGGCGAACCGGTCTTCACGACCGAAATACCGTGGGATCCCAAGGTCGAGGCCAACCCGGACTGGCACTACCAGAAGATCAACGAAGGCCTGAAGCTGGCGGCGTCCAAACTGCCCCGTGTCGATGCCATCGGAGGAAGCTCGGCGGGAATCATCGTCGACAACCGCATCCGCGCGGCCTCGCTTTTCCGGGCCGTTCCCGCGAAGGACTTCGCCGAACGCGGCACGAACGTTTTCCTCCGGCTCCAAAAGGAATGGGGAGTCCCGTTCGAGACGGCCAACGACGGCGACGTGACCGCGTTGGCCGGGGCGATGTCCCTCAACGCGACGGGCGTCCTCGGCATCGCCATGGGTTCGAGCGAGGCCGCAGGATTCCTCGACAACGACGGGCGCATCCGCGGATGGCTGAACGAACTGGCGTTCGCCCCGGTCGACTGTTCGCCCACAGCAGCGACGGACGAGTGGTCCGGCGACCGCGGTGTGGGTGCGTTGTATTTCTCCCAGCAGGCCGTCGTGAAACTCGCTCCGGCCGCAGGCATCGCGCTTCCCGCAGGCCACATGGCCGAACAGCTGAAGCACGTCCAGGACCTCCACAAGGCCGGCGATGAACGGGCCGTCCGGATCTTCGAAACCATCGGAGTCTACCTCGGCTATGCGCTCGCCCAATACGCCGACATGTATGACTTCCGGCACGTGCTTGTGCTCGGACGCGTGACCAGCGGAGCCGGCGGCGACCTCATCCTCGCCGGCGCGCGCAAGGTTCTCGCGACCGAGTTCCCGGACCTCGTCGACCGCATCGCCATCCACACGCCGGACGAAAAGAACAAACGCCACGGCCAGGCTGTCGCAGCAGCGAGCCTGCCCAAGATCGTGAAGTGAACCGATCAGGCCAGGAACGGCGCCTTGCGCGGATAACACCCCATGAAGTTTCACCATCCCTCCGCCGACATCTTTGTTCCGGACAACTTGCCAACGGAACAAGCCCTCGCCCGCACGACCCACCTCGGGATCGGCGCCCATCAGGACGACCTCGAGTTCATGTGTCTCCACGGGATTCTCGCATGCTTCCAGAATGCCGACCAGTGGTTCACCGGCGTCACAGTCACGGATGGCCGGGGCAGTTCCCGGGCGAACGAATACGCCGGATACACCGATGACCAAATGGTCGCGGTCCGACGCGTGGAACAGCGCAAGGCGGCCTTTGTCGGAGAATATGGGGCCGCGCTTCAGTTGAATTACCCGAGCCGGGAGGTGAAGGACCCGCATTCCCGCCACGTGATCGAAGACCTCAAACGCATCCTCCTCGCAACCAGTCCCGAGGCCGTCTACACGCACAATCTGGCCGACAAACACGAGACCCACATCGGCGTCGCCATCCCGGTGATCCAGGCCATCCGCGAACTCCCGGCCGCCCAGCGGCCCAAGGCGGTCTATGGGTGTGAAGTCTGGCGCAACCTCGACTGGATGCTCGATGATGAGAAGGTCGTCTTCGACGTGGGTGCCCGGGAGAACATCTCTAACTCTCTCATGGGGGTCTTCGATTCGCAGATCAGCGGCGGCAAACGCTACGACCTCGCCACTGCCGGTCGAAAACGGGCCAACGCGACCTACTTCGCGTCGCACGCCACGGATCAAGCCAGGCTTCTCGAATTCGCGATGGACCTCACACCTCTGGTGGTCGACCCCTCGCTGAGCGTCACCTCCTACGGTCGCAGTTTCATCGATCGGTTCGCTGACGACGTTGCGTCGCGTCTGACGAAACGCATCGGCTGAGTTTGCCGCGGCAGAGCGTGCAAAATCTGGCGTCACGGAAAAGAATTCGCTGGCCGGAATCCGATCTTTCCGCGAATAGCTTCGCCGCATCGACGTCACGTCTTCGTCGCTTGACCAGGAAGCAGGACCTTGACGGGGATTTTTGGGAACGGCATCCGGGCGCAGCAGCATCGAATGAGGATAATTTACAGAGCATTGTTCGCCGTCTTTTTCTGGCTGAGCGCGCCTTTCTACTTCCTGAAGATGTGGCGCCGGGGCAACTGGCGCCCCGGATTCGGGCAGCGTTTCGGAAAATACAGCTCGAAGATCAAACAGGCCCTGACGAACCGGCACATCATCTGGTTCCATGCGGTCAGCGTCGGCGAAGTCAACATCTGCACCCAGCTCATCAAGGCCATCGAGCCCCGCGTGCCCAATTTGAAGATCGTGGTCAGCACAACCACGTCGACGGGCATGGGCGAACTCCAAAAGCACCTGCCTTCGCACGTCACCCCGATCTACTATCCCATCGATCTCCGTGGAACGGTCGTGCGCGCGCTGGCGACCGTCCATCCGGAGGCCATCGTCCTCGTCGAGGCGGAGATTTGGCCCAACTTTCTGTGGCGCGCATTCGAACGGGAGATCCCCGTCTTCCTAGTGAACGCCCGCCTCTCGGACCGCTCCTATCGCGGCTACAAACGGTTCGGTTTCATCTTCCGCCCTATCTTCGCCCAGTTCGCCGGAGTCGGATGCCAGAACGAGGCTGACGCCACTCGTCTCCGTGAACTCGGATTCCGGCCGGAAGCGATTCAAGTGGTCGGCAACTTAAAATTCGACGCGGCTAAACTCAACGAACGTTCGCTGCTCGACGTGCCCGCATTGCTTGCCCAAATCGGGGTCCCGACCGACCGGCAAATCATCGTTGCCGGCAGCACCCACGCGGGCGAGGAGGAGATACTCGCCGGCGTTCTCAAGAAGCTGAAGGCGAAGTATCCGAATGCCTTTCTGGTCGTCGTTCCCCGCCACGTCGAACGCAGCAAGGATGCTGCGCGCGGACTGGAGAAACATGGGTTGCGGTTCATGTTCCGCAGCGACGTGAACGCCCGAACCAAGCTGGCCGAAGGCAGCCTCGACGCGCTGCTCGTCAATTCGACCGGCGAACTCCGCTACTTCTACGAACACGCCGACCTCGTCTTCGTCGGCAAGAGCCTTTCAGCCGAGGGCGGCCAAAACCCCATCGAACCTGGTGCGCTCGGAAAGGCGATGGTCTACGGCCCGAACATGCAGAACTTCCCGGCCATCGTCGCCGCGTTCGCCGCCGGAAACGCCGCCATCCAAGTGAAGGACGCCGCCGGGCTGGAAAAGGCCTTCGACCATCTCTTGGCCGACGCGACGACCCGAAACGAATTGGGCGAACGGGCCAAGGGGATCGTCCTGAAGAATCTCGGCGCCGCCGATCGCACCGTGGACATGATCTTGCCGCATCTGCACGACGCCGAAGTCTACGTAAAACCCCGCCCCTGAGGTGCAGGCCGCGCTCGCCGTGCGTCATTGGCGAGCCGTAGAGTTTCCCCGTGATCGAACTAGAGGAAGCCCTCGCGCGCCTGCTTGCGGGCATCGTTCCGTTGAAATCGGAAACCATCCCGCTCCGGCAAGCAGCCGGACGTTTCATTGCGGCTTCCGTGCATGCGCCGATTCCGCTTCCGCCGTTCGACAACTCCATGTTCGACGGTTACGCGGTGCGTTCCGCAGATGTCGGCCACGCATGTTCCGAGCGCCCGGCCTGCCTCAAGGTCCTCGGTGAAGTTCCCGCCGGCAGTGCCTGGTTGGGTGGCGTCAACGCTGGCGAGGCTGTCCGCATTTTCACCGGGGCACCGTTGCCGACCGGGGCCGATGCGATCGTCATGCAGGAGGACACGACTCTTGATCCGTTGGATGCCGGGACGGTCCGCATACTGGGAGCAACCAAACCGTGGGAAGGCGTCCGGTTCGCCGGAGAAGATGTGAAGGCCGGAAGCGAAATTGCCAAAGCCGGCGATACGCTGACGGCCGCGCGACTTGGACTTCTGGCCGCCTTGGGATTTGGGGACATCGCAGTTTCCAGGAAACCGATCGTTGGAATCTTTTCGACAGGCGACGAACTCGTCACGGCCGGGAGTCCGCTGAAGCCCGGGCAGATTTTTGAGAGCAATCGCGCCTGCCTGATCCCGCTGCTGGAAGCCGTCGGCGCGAGTGTGCGTGACTTTGGCATCGTCCGCGACGGCCTGGAATCCACCGCCGCAGCCCTTAGAAACGCATTCGCCGAATGCGATGCGGTTGTGACATCGGGAGGCGTTTCGGTCGGGGAGCACGATCACGTGAAGCCCGCGCTGGAGCTGGCGGGAGGCCATCTGGACCTCTGGCGGGTCGCCATCAAGCCAGGCAAACCGTTCGCGTTCGGAACCCTCGAAGGGAAATGCCTGTTCGGCCTGCCCGGCAACCCAATCTCGGCCATGGTGACCTGTCTTCTTCTCGTCCGACCAGCCTTGCTGAAAATGCAAGGTTCACCGGCAATTTCGCCCAAATCGGTTCGCGCCGAGTTGGCGGCGGCTTTGGACAACGACGGGAATCGCCGGCACTACGTCCGCGTCCGGTTTACTGAGTCACGAACCGTTGAGGCATGCGGACTCCAGGCGTCGCACGCGCTGGGGGGATTCGCCCTGTCGGACGGACTCGTCACCGTTCCACCCGGGACCAGTATAGAAGCAGGGGAGGCGGTCGAAGTCCTGCTTTGGGAATAAGCTCAGAAACCCCGTTTTGGGAACGGCAGAACGGAGGGACGGTAACGCTGCTCGTCCTTGGGCCGATCGGGTTCGGACAGCTTGGGGCGTTGAGAGGAAACGGCGTCGGCGCTCTGCTTGGTGAACGCGGCGGACGGCGTCAAGTCGCGCGGTAAAGCAGGCGCCCGAAGCGGGTCTGCCGTTACCGTGGCTGGGATCGGACTCGGGGCCTCAAACCGCGAGCGAGGCGATCCGGAGTTTGGGCTACCCGGCAACCGGAGGATACTCTCCACCGAGAGCGGGTTCCCCAGCGGACTCCGGGACCGGGAATCGATTCCGCTGAGGATACCGTCCGCTTCGGATTTCAGCGACGAGCGGTTCCTCAACAGTTCAAGGTCACGATCCGAGTTCCGGGGAAGGCCCGGCAGGGTATTCAACGCCGACGACTCGCGAAGTCCCGCCATCGGGTCGACACCGGGGCCGGTCCTGAGAGGCAGCCCGCCAAGACCCAGCAAACCGTCGGCGACCCGTCCCGAGGGATCCCGGCGCGAACCGTCGCCCCGATTGAAATCATTTCGCCCGGGCGAGATCGCATTTCCACCGGGCAAAATAGCGCGTCCGTCCAAATCAAAGCCATTGCCGGACGGGTTTTGCCGGGCCTTTCCAGAATAGTCCCTGACACCGAGGGCTCCGTTGTAATCCAGCGCCTTGTCTCCACCTGCCGAATCGAGCAGCCAGTTTTTCTTCTTACCGTCGTCTGCCGGACGTTGAACGGGAGCCGGGATGCTCATCCCAGGGCCGGCCGACGGGATCATCTGGATCCGGGCCCCTTCGAGCCGGTCGAGCTCGAGGTCGAGCTTCGACGGCGACCTCGATGCGGTCGGAAGCGCGCTCGATTTGGAGGACGGTGACACCGGGGTGATCTCGATCTTCTCGCCGGCCAGACTGACGGATACGGACCCGCTCAGCCACGCCACTCCGAAGATGGCCCCAACCGCAAGATTTGTGAGAGATCGCATATGAGAACTTATTAAATCGTGATAACCGCCGAAGGGGCGCCGGTCAACAGCGGCCTGTGGCAGGAGAACCGGCAACGGTATTGCACGTCAGAGCCGCGTCTCCTAGGTTCCTCGGACATTTATGACGCTGACTGAAAAACTGCTCGCTCGCGCTTCAGGAAAAGCTTCGGTCCAGGCCGGCGACAACATCTGGGTCAACGCGGACGTGCTCATGACCCACGACGTGTGCGGGCCTGGGACCATCGGCGTCTTCAAACGCGAGTTTGGCCAGAACGCCAAGGTCTGGGACCGCGAACGCGTGGTAATAATCCCCGACCACTACATATTCACCGCCGACTCGAAGTCGAACCGGAACGTCGACATTCTTCGGGACTTTTCCCGCGAGCAGGACTTGCCCTACTTCTACGACGTCATCGACGACCCGAACGGCCATTGGCAGTTCGACTCGACGAAGGGCCTGCTGAAGAAGCAATACGGCTCCAACTACGCGGGCGTCTGCCACACCGCGCTGCCGGCCAAGGGCCACACCAGGCCCGGCGAAGTGCTCTTCGGCACGGACTCGCACACCTGCATGGCGGGCGCGTTCAACGAATTCGCCACCGGCATCGGCAACACCGACGCCGGCTTCGTCATGGGCACCGGCAAGCTGCTGATCAAGGTCCCCGAGACGATGCGCTTCCGGCTCGAAGGCAAACTCCAGCCGGGCGTCATGGCCAAGGACATCATCCTGCACGTCATCGGCGAAATCGGCTTCGACGGCGCCACTTATCGAGCAATGCAGTTCGACGGCTCGGGCATCGCAACCCTTTCCATGGACGACCGCATGACCATCGCGAACATGGCCATCGAAGCCGGCGGCAAAAACGCCATCTTCCCGTTCGACGCCCGCACGGCGGAATACGTCAACACCCGCACCAGTCTTAACGACACCAAGCAGAGCTACGAACCCGTCGAGGCGGATGCCAGCCAGAAATTTGTCTACGAGCTGGTCGTGAACCTCGACCAACTTGAACCCACGGTCGCCTGCCATCCAGACCCCGGCCAACGCAAGAAGGCCAAGGACATGGGCCACCTTAAGTTGGATCGCGCCTATGTCGGCTCCTGCACGGGCGGCAAGACGAGCGACTTCGTGGAATTCGCCCGCGTGCTGCGCGGCAAGAAGGTCGTTATCGATACCTTTGGAGTGCCCGCGACTCCCGACATCGTGCGGGACCTTCAATCCACCCGCTGGGGTGCCAAGACCATCTGGCAGATCCTCGAGGACGCCGGCGTCCGCATGACCGAAAACGCCGGCTGCGCCGCGTGCCTCGGTGGACCTGTGGACACCTTCGGCCGCATGAATCAGCCCGGACTCAAGTGCATCAGCGCCACAAACCGCAACTTCCCTGGTCGCATGGGCGATAAGGAAAGCCAGGTGTTCCTCGCCAGCCCGGCGACGGTCGCTGCGAGTGCATTGACTGGGCGGATTTCCGATCCCCGCGAATTTGCCAAGCCGTAAGGGTGCGTTGGCTAAAGGCGTAAACCCGAGCCCCCGATACAATACCTCGTAACGTTTGGGGTTTTCGTTTGACTCCACTGGTGAGAAATCTATTTTCACCTCCGTTACTCAGTTTTCAGTAAGGATTTTTTATGAAAAAGTCAGCAACCACGTTGGTCGGAGCAGCCGTTCTCGGATTTATCCTGAGCGGCGCTGCATGGGATTCAAAGGCTCAGGGCGTCAAGACCGGCAAGGCCGAGGTGCGTTCAGCAGGCGAAGGCGCCCGCTACAGCACGACGGCCAACGTCTGGGTTCCTGTCAAGAAGGGCGACAAGCTTCCCGAAGGAGCAACCATCGCCTCATCTTCGTCCCCCGTTGATCTTTCGCTGAACGACTCGATCGTTCGCGTCCAACCGAACACCACCGTCCGTCTGGACAAGCTGTCAGGCGGAATGGCATCGGGCGTCAAGATCGTCGACACCCAGTTGAACCTGGTCGATGGCCGTGTCACCGCGAACATCCGCAAGCTCGCAGCCGGCGCGCGTTACGAGGTGAAGACCCCAAATGGCGTCGCCGGAATTCGTGGATCCAAGATCGATGTCCGCACCTACTTGATCGATGGGAAGCGCCTTACAATTTACAGCGTCGTCGAAGGGACGATGGATGTCGCGGAAACGACCTCCTCCGGCGTCAAAACCGCCGTGGTGAACGCCGGTGAGTCTTTCGTAGTGGGTGACTTCCCTGTCGGTCAGCAGGTCACGATTCCCGGTGTTGGAACCGTGACCGTCGGTGGGCCTTTCAAGACTCCTAGTCCGATCGCCACCAACCCGACTGAAACCCCAACCGACCTCGTGACCAAGACGGACATCGGCGGAGGGTTCACCGTGGAACCCCACACGTCTCCGGTTAACGGGACAGGAACAACTCCTCCTCCTGTTGTTCCTAATAATGAAGACTAAGGTCTCCTAACGAACTATCCAACCCAGAGTAACTCGCGTTACTCTGGGTTTTTTGTTTCCCGTGAAGAAACGCCCCTGGCTTCTGCCCACGCTGATGACGAGTGTCATCCTGGGTTTGCTCTGCCTAATCGAAGTGCTCCAATACGGCGGATGGAACTTCGGAATTCAACGCTGGGAATGGATCGTCTACGACAAGCTGATGCAGCTCACCGCCACCAAGCGGTCCGACGACGATTCGGTTTCAAAACTGGGGTTCGTCGAGATCCGCGACGAAAGCATTCTTTCCATCGCGGACGGATCCCTGGGTTTCCAGTTCGGCCTCTACTGGCCTAGGCACCTGCACGCCAAACTGCTGGACGAACTCTCGGCGGAGGGGGCCAAAGCGGTTGCATTCGACGTTCTGTTCGCCGAACCGAGAGCAGACCACGCCCCGACCCAACTCCCCAGCGGCGAACTGATCGGGTCGGATGAGGCCTTCGCCCGCAGCCTTTCAACTAGCAGAATAGGAATCCTCGCCGCTTCGGAAGACGTGATTCCCGACGAGCTGTTTCTTGCCGCCAAGGTGCCGATCGGCGACATCTCCGCCGTGAAGGACGGCGACGGTGTCCTGCGCCGGGCAAAACCCTTCAATAATCACGAACGGGTTTGGCACCGCGCCATTCGGCAGCATGCGGCAAGTCAGAGTCTGGCGCTGACGAAGGCGCGCGTGAATGCAGAGGCCATCACAATTCCGCATCTGGGCAGCGGTCCAAGCCTCGTCGTCCGGTTGGATTCCGAAGGCCGATTCAACCCGGCGGATCTGGACCAGAACGGCCCGCCTTCGAAACCTTTCCAGACGATTCGCATCTGGCACATGGGAATCATGCTGGCAGCCCGCTCGCTGGGACTCGACTTGGACAAGGCGGAACCGATCGGACGAAACCTTTCGATCCCGGGCACCAACGGAGTCAGCCGAACGATCCCCCTCGATGAAGAGGGCTTCTTCCTGATCGACTGGAAGACGCGCCACGGGGATCCCAATCTGACCACGCTTAGCTTCGAGCAACTCCTTGGCCGGAACATCCTGAGAAAAGAAGAGCCGCAGGAAAACACCTTCAGCAACAAGTTGGTCATCGTCGGCTCCACAGCGACCGGCAATGACCTGACCGACCGCGGAGCAACCCCTCTGTCAAAGGATACCTATCTGGTCAGCAAACACTGGAACGTCGCGGCCATGGTGATCGGCGACCGGTTCATTACGAGTTCGGCCTTGTGGTTGAACCTTCTGCTGATCGTAGTTCTGGGAACATTCTCCGCCGCGTTCACTTGGAATCTCCGCACGGTCCAGGCGTCCCTGTCGGTCGCCGTGCTCCTAATGGCCTACGCACTTCTGACCTACTGGCTGTTCGCTTCCCAACGATTCTTGATCCCATTCTGGCTGCCGGCAGGGGGCGGATTGCTGATCAACCACGGGATGCTTGTGACCTACCGTGCGAGGCTGGAGCAGAATGAGAAAAGGCGGGTGAAGGATGTCTTCTCCAAGATCGTCTCCCCGAACATCGTCCACGAACTTCTCATGGGCGACACGGTGGTGCTCGGCGGGTCACGCCGCAAGGTCTCGGTCTACTTCGCCGACGTCCGCGGATTCACCGCCTTCATGGACGCGAGGGAACGGCAAACCGACACCCACATCCAACGCACAGGCCTCACCGGCGCGGAAGCCGATCTTTTCCGCGACCAGGCCGCGGACAACAACCTCCGCACAATCAACGGCTACCTAGCGACCATTGCGGACAATGTGAAGAAGCATCGGGGCACCCTCGACAAATACATGGGCGATTGTGTGATGGCGTTCTGGGGGGCGCCCATCGAGGACAAATACCACGCCCTCCGAAGCGTCTTGGCGGCGATCGAATCCCAGCAAGCGATCGAATTGTTGAACGTCCAATCCGGGCGGGAAAACGAACAACGCGAAAAGGAAAACCCGGGCCGCATCGCCCGCGGTGAACCGCCGTTTGAGAAGCTGCCAGAAATTTCACTTGGAACCGGAATCAACACAGGATTTGTAACCGTCGGCCTGATGGGCTCGGACCAGCACGTCTTGAACTACACCGTCTTCGGCGGAGAAGTGAACTTGGCGTCCCGCTTGGAAGGATTCTCCGGACGCGGTCGCATCATCATAGGGGAAGGCACCTACAGGGAACTTGAACAACTCGCGCCGGACCTGGCCCAAGTATGCATCCAGCTCGAGGTCACGGGCCTGAAGGGCTTCTCGTCCGGCTTACAGGGCTACGAGGTTCCATGGCGGACCATCAAAGCGGACCTGGTTGCGAAGTATCAGGTTTTTTGATTACGACCCCGCAGTCAGAGGGCTAGCTTCCTCGCATGCGGACGGCGATTTATCCGGGAAGTTTCGATCCCCTGACCAACGGCCATCTGGACGTCATCCATCGGGCGTCAAAACTATTTGATCGCTTGATCGTGGCGATCACGCAAAACGAGAGAAAGTCTCCCCTGTTCAGCGTCGAAGCACGGGTTGGCCTCGTAAAAGAAGCGACAGCCGGCTGTGCAACGGTTGAGACCGAAGGCTTCGACGGACTGCTCGTGGACTTTGTGCAACGCCGGGGAGGACAGGCCATCATCCGGGGTCTGCGAACGGTCTCGGATTTCGAATTCGAGTTCCAACTCGCCCAGATGAACCGGACCCTCAACGACCGGGTCGAAACAATCTTCATGATGCCCAAGGAGACCTACACGTTCCTCAGTTCCACGCTGGTGAAAGAAATCGCCCGATTGGGCGGCGACATCGGACCGTTTGTGCCGGACAGTATCGCCGCTGCCCTGCGCCAGCGGTTGGGCCAAAGCCATCAAACATGAAATCGATCCTCCATTTCACCCTCCGCGAACTCGAAACGAAAGACCTCGAGATCAATGGCGACGTCGCGCCGGAAGAATTCGAAATCGAGGGGGTTGATGAATTGATCCATCTCCGGCAACCGGTCCATGTTGAACTCACCGCGCAGCACCTAGACGACGGCATCCTCGTCCGGGGTCGGATCACGGCCCAACTGGATTGCGAATGCGGCCGGTGCCTAAAGCCGTTCACACAGACTCTGGTCGTTGATCCCTTCGACGCGCACCTGCCGCTGACGGGCGAGGACGCGGTGGCCGTCGACAACGAGTCTGTGGACTTGACTCCACTTTTACGGGAAGACATGTTGCTTGGGTTTCCGCAGCATCCGCTGTGCGAAGAGGATTGTAATGGATTGGCCCGAAAAAAGCCGTCCTCAGGCAATCAAATTGACCCGTCCATAGCTGAAGCGGCTGATCCGTCTCCGGTTTGGGCGGCCTTGAACAAACTCAAACTCTGATTTTATGGGCGTTCCTAAACGTAAGCCATCACGAAGCCGGCAGCGCATGCGCCGCGCCTACAACAGCGTGCTCAAGCTGCCGCAACTGATCTCCTGCACCCAGTGCGGAGCCCCGTCCCTTCCACACCGGGTTTGCCCCGCCTGCGGATATTACGGCGGCAAGCAGGTGATCAACATCGAAGCGGTAGCGTAATTCCTTGGAGGGCGCAGTTCGGCCGTTTGGCTAGCTGCGCCCTTTCCGTTTATGCGCATTGCGGTTGATGCCATGGGAGGCGACCACGGTGTCGTCGTCGTCATTGACGGCGTCAAGCACGCCCTCGCAAGCATCCCGTCCATCACCGAACTCCACTTGGTCGGACTCGAGGACGAAATCCGTCCCTTGATGACCAAGAGCGGGCTTACCGACTCCCGTGTCAGGGTTCTGCATGCCAGCCAAGTGCTGACGATGGAGGACAAGCCGATGGACGCGATTCGAAAGAAGAAGGACTGCTCCATGGTCCGGGCGATCGGATTGGTCCGGGACGGCAAAGCAGACTCGATCATCTCGCGGGGCAACACCGGCGGGCTCTTCGCCGCCTCATCGGTGCTCCTAAGGCCGATCGAAGGAGTCAAGCGCGCCGCCATCGCGGCAGTGATTCCGACCCAACACAACGAGTTCGTCCTGCTCGACGCCGGGGCCAATGTCGAATGCCGACCAGAGCATCTGGTCCATTTTGCCATCATGGGGAGCGTCTATTCCCGGCAGATGCTGGGCTACAAAAAGCCGCGGGTCGGCATCCTCAGCAACGGAACCGAGGAAGGTAAAGGCACCGAACTCACCCAGGAGACGCTCAAACTGCTTCGGAACGTCGATCTCAATTTCATCGGCTACGTGGAAGGACACGACCTGTTTGAGAACAAGGTCGAAGTCGTGGTCTGCGACGGCTTCGTCGGCAACATCGTCCTGAAAACCATCGAGAGCCTCGCCACGGGAATGGTCCACTGGCTCAAGGATGAACTGTCGGCCAACCCCAAACGCATGCTCGGAGCCTTGCTGGCCAAGAACGCCCTTCGGTCCATCAAGCGGCGCATGGACCCGGACGCTTCCGGCGGTGCACCGTTCCTCGGGCTCAACGGAAACGTCCTCAAGGCCCACGGTTCGGCCAAGGAGAAGTCGATCAGCAGCGCGATCCGCATCGCGTGCGAGACGTCCAACAACCAGATCAACCAGATCATTTTTCAAGAAGTGCAGCGTGCTAACCTGAACCTGCCGACCGAGACTGTCATACAACCTGCATGAATCCCGCCCATTCCCCCGAATCACCATTCCGGGGCAAATCATGCTCCATCGCAGGCGTGGGCTCATTCGTTCCGGCCCGGGTGATGACCAACGCGGAGTTGGCAAGTCTGGTTGAAACGTCAGATGAATGGATCACGAGCCGCACAGGCATCAAGGAACGCCGCATCGCCGGGGCGGACGAATTTACTTCGGACATGGCGTTTCACGCGGCAGAAAGGGCACTCGCCTCCGCCGGAGTTACGCCGGACCAGATCGACCTGATCATCGTGGCCACGATCACGCCCGACATGCTGTTCCCGTCCACGGCGTGCCTCGTGCAGCACCGGCTCGGTGCGAAGAAATCCATGGCCTTCGACATTGAGGCGGCTTGCTCCGGATTCGTCTATGCGCTTGAGATTGGCCGGAGGTTCATCGAATCCGGATCCGTCACTAATGTGCTTGTGATCGGTGCGGAGAAGATCTCCAGCATCATCGACTGGACCGACCGCGCGACCTGCGTGCTTTTCGGAGACGGCGCCGGCGCGGCCGTCCTGCAGCATCGGCCTGGCAGACGTGGAATCATCACCACGTGCCTCGCCTCAGACGGCACCAAGGGCGAATTCCTCTGCATGCCGGGCGGCGGGAGCCGCGTTCCCGCTACGGCCGAATCCGTCACGACCCGCCAGCACTTCCTGCGGATGAACGGCAAGGACACGTTCAAGAGCGCCGTCAACGCCATGGTCGCAGTCGGATTTGAAGCTCTCGAGAAAGCGGGCCTGACGATCGACGACATCAAGCTCGTCATTCCGCACCAGGCCAATCTCCGCATCATCAGCGCCGTCGGCGAACGCCTGGGAGTGTCCGCCGAAAAGACCTTCGTCAACCTCGACCGCTACGGCAACACCTCGGCCGCATCCGTCGCCATCGCGCTCGATGAAGCCGTCACGACCGGCCGTGTCGTTCGCGGAGATCTCGTCCTCCTCCTCGTTTTTGGAGCCGGCCTCACCTGGGGTTCCGCGCTCATCGAGTGGTGACCGGTTTTGACCCGCGCCCCGGCCATGCTACTATTGGGAGTCCCTATGAGCGCTCGAACCCTCGGCGTCTGGTTTAACGGGGTCCCTTTCGGCGGCCAGTCGCTGTCATTGAACCTTCCCTGCTCGTCCATCACGCGCAGCGCGACAGGAATCGAATTCCCCTCGCAGTGGCCGCTGCCGCTATTCGCCGAAATTGAGATCGATATCCGATGCTCCGAGCACGGGATCGACGAGCGTCGCAGGGGGGTCGTCGTGGCCTGCGATCCGCTTGCAACCGGCGGCCATCGCGTCTGCCTCCTCTACGTGTCGCCGACCGACAACGACCTCCCTTCGTCGAATTCCCTGTCCGCTTGATCAATCGGCTGGAAATTCCACCGGCCGTCCCTACCGTTCCGCACCTAAGCCATGGAAATCTTTCACAAGATCCTCAAGGCAGCCGTCCAAGGCGGGGCCTCCGACATCCACATGAAGACCGGCGGTCCGGTGGTCTTCCGCATCAACCGACAGCTCATCGATGTCGAGGCACCCTTCCCGACGCAGGAGTGGATGGACAAGGTCGTCCGCGAAATTGCGCCCAGCCACAATCGTGGCCGACTTGAGGCCGACCGCGAAACCGACTTCTCCTACTTCGTCCCGGGCATAGGCCGCTTCCGGACCAACATCTTCCAGCAGCGCGGAACCTGGGCTCTTGCCCTCCGTCTGGTCAAAGCCCAGGTGCCTTCGTTCGAGCAACTCGGCCTGATGGAGGTCACCCTGAAGATCGCCGAGGCCCAACGCGGCATCGTGCTGGTCGCAGGCACCACAGGTTCGGGCAAATCAACGACGCTTGCGGCCATGCTGGAGCACATCAACTCCAACTTCCGGAAACACATCGTCACGCTGGAGGACCCGATCGAGTTCGTCTTCGAGGACAACCAGTCCGTCATCGAACAGCGCGAAGTCGGCCTCGATACCCCTTCCTTCAGCGGCGCGCTCAAGTCGGCGCTCCGCCAGGATCCAGACGTGATCATGATCGGCGAAATGCGCGACTCCGTGTCTTTCGCCGCGGCCATGAGCGCGGCCGACACCGGGCACCTCGTCCTGTCCACGCTCCATACCACAAACGCCTCCCAGTCGATCACCCGCATCCTCGACTTCTTCAAGGCCGACGAACGCGAACAGGTCCGGCGTCAGCTTGCCGGCACCCTCAAGGCCGTGATCTGCCAGCGAATGGTTCCGGCAGTCGACGGAACCGTGGTCCCCGCCCAGGAAATCATGGTCAACTCGGGCACGATCAAAAAACTCATCGAGGAGAACCGACTGGACAAGCTAGCCGCCGCCATCGAGACGGGCGTGGACGACGGCATGCAGGACTTCAACCAGGCACTGCTGAAGCTCGTCCAGGACGGCAAGGTCACTAAGGAGGAAGCCCTTCAGCGGGCGACCAACGCCCAAGCCCTCGAGATGAACTTCCAGGGAATCTTCCTCAGCCAGGGCAAACGCATCCTCGGTTGACCCCAACCCCGGAAACCTGACAGCCAAAGGCCGAAAGAGTCACGACGGCAAAAGCCCGGAAGCTGCTGACCTTTCAGGCTTCGGCCTTCCTTCGGCCTTTGGCCTTCATCATTCGGATTTCAATTGGCCCACTCGGGATGCTCGATGAAAGCGTAGCAGAGCATGTGCGCGATGGTCATCTGCGCGTCCTCTGCGCGGCCGTAGTGGGTGTCGTTTACGACCAACGTTTCATCGCAGATCTCGGCGAGCTTCCCACGCTTCGCGCCAACCAACGCCGCCGTGAACAGGCCGTTGTCCTTCGCCCAGCTGCAGGCTTTCACGAGGTTCGGCGAACTCCCGCTCACGCTCATTGTCAGGACGACGTCACCGGGACGTCCGTAGTTCATGAGCTGGCGCACGTAGACGTCTTCGTAGGAGTAGTCGTTCCCGAGGGCCGTCACCCAACTGATGTTGTCGTTGAGCGAGAGCACCCGGAAGCGCCGGCCCACCTTGTCGGAAGAACTCTTGCCGAGATCGGTCACGAAATGGGAGGCGTTGGAAGCCGAGCCGCCATTGCCGAAAACAAAGAGCTGCTTGTCCTCGTTCAAAGCCTGCTTGATACGGGCAATGAGCCGGGCCACTGCGGCCTGATCGATCGAGTCGAGAACCGCCTTGTGGGCGGTGATGTAGCGGGCAATCCAGTCGTTCATGTGAGGCAAGACTGCGGTCACTTAGCGCCCGCTGGCAACGGCACTTGTCCGGGCCGTCCCAGATAGTAGAGGAGGTCGCGGATCTGCTGGTCCTTGAGCTGCGTGATCAACCCCTCGGGCATCATCGAATACTCGCTGGCCTCCACCTTTTTCACCTCGGCCAGCGGTAGCGTGAGTTTTTCGTTCGGCGTCTGGACGACGAGCGCTTGTGTCGTGCGTTCCTTGACAATGCCTGTGAGCACACGGTCGTCCTTCATTTCGATAGTGCTCACGCGGTAGTCGATCGGGATGACGGCATTGGGGAAAAGGATGTTCTCCAGAAGGTAGTTCACGTCGCCGCGGTTCGCGCCTGTGATGTCCGGTCCGACGGCGCCCCCGAAGTCGAACAGGTGATGGCACTGCGAGCAGAGCTGGTTGTAGAGGACGCGGCCCTTGGCCGCATCGCCGGGCTGCGAACCGCCGGCCTGGTAGACGGCACGAAACTTCGCGATCTCCTTCTCCTGGTCGGGACTGGCCTCCTTCACAATACCCCAGGCCTCGTCGATCTGTTTGGAAAGTCCGGCGTCCTTCAAATTCCGCAGCTGACGAACAAGTTCGGCGGTCAGATCCGTGCGGGGGATTTTCTGCCCGGCCACGGCCGACAGCAGCGGCTTCGCGTAGGCGAGCCGTGAGGCGAGCGTGTTGAGCGCATCGCGCTTCTCCGCGCCGCCCA
The DNA here is from genome assembly GCA_038203875.1 of Verrucomicrobiota bacterium. Classification (GTDB taxonomy): domain Bacteria; phylum Verrucomicrobiota; class Verrucomicrobiia; order Limisphaerales; family CANJSG01; genus CANJSG01. The sequence continues at coordinate 7,745 of JBBRDN010000012.1, read as the reverse complement.
GCAAACTGTAGACCGCAAGAACGGCGGATGATGTCTTCGCATCGTCGAATCCCGCGAGCCCGCGCAACGCTACACCGCGAAGCTCGGGCTCCTTCAGCAACGCTTGCAGCAGGCTCGGGAGCCGAGTGTCACGCACGGCCAGCAGTGAATCCACCGCCGCTCGGCGAGCGCCGGCGTTGGCCGTGGCATCAGCCGCAGTTTGCCTGAGCGCGGCGAGCGCCGACGGGCTGCCGAACTTGAGCGAGAGCGCCTGGGCCAGCGTTCGCACCTCGGTGTTCGGGCTGGCCGCGAGCTTCTTCTCCACGGCGTCCCAGCCGGCGGGCATCGGCGCGCTGCGGCGCCCTTGGACGGAGAAGGTCAAGCCGCGCAGGACATCGAGCTGCATCTGCGCGTCTGAAGTCTCGGCGAGAAGCTGCGTCAACTTGGGCAACGAATCGGCGGCTGAAACCGACACGGCCATGGCGACGCCCGCCGTAAGCGAGGTGAGGAAGCGTTTCATTGGGCGGAGGCGAAGCTGGCGGTTGCGAGGCGGCGGGTGATGAATTCGCGGACCTTGGGAATCTTGCAGGCCTTGAGGAGGTCGATGGCTTTCTCTGGATCGGTGGCGACGCAGCCTTCGGCGGCATACCAATAGAGGAGCGGCAGGTTGTGGTCGGCGATTTCTTCGCTGTGCTGGAGAAGCTCGGTGAGGATCGGCCAACGCTGTTCAACCGGCAGGCGCTGGAGGCCGGAGGCGATGTAGCGGCGGACGACGGGGGATTTGTCGGTCGCGGCCAAGGTCTTGAGTTTTGCCAAGAATATCGCGTCGGCTTTCTTGTCTTCCAAGGCGAGCTGGATCGCCCAACCACGGACAAATTCATCGTCATGATTGGCGAGCCGTGTCGCATCTTCATCCGGCATTCCGCCGATGCCGCTAAGCGCCCACATTGATCTGAGGACCTCGTTGGGAGGCTTCCCTCTCGTCTCGGTGGACAGTCCTACCCATGAGGCAAAGGTCTTCTGCCACGCTCCGAGGTTTTGGGCGCTGTCCGGATAAACGGGCGATTGCAACAGCATCCATGAACTGAACCTCTCTTTCAGTAGCCTACGTGAGTGCCGACTCATCCATTCGTTCTTCGAGGTGACCAGCTTGGCCAGTTCCTGATTGCTCAGCTTGCCGAGGTCCACGTTGGTCTTCGGCTGGTCGTTGTAGACGATCTTGTAGATGCGGCCGTTGCTGCGGTCGTGGCCGTCGATGTTGTTGTGGTGGCACTGGTTCTTGTCATACCAGTCGATGATATAGACGGAACCGTCGGGATCGAGGCGCTGGTTGAGGGTCTGGCTCCACGTGTCGTTGAAGTTGAGGAAATCGGCCCCGTGATGGCCGACGTAGCCGGAGCCTTTGGCTTTGGGGATCTCCATGTTGACGCGCTGGCCGTGGATGTTTCCGAGGAAGAGGTTGCCGCGATACTCGGCGGGCCAACTGGTGCCGAGGTAGACCATCATTCCCGCATGGGCATGGCCGCCACCGGCGCTGTCGCTGCGGCCATTGCCGGCGTGCGGACCTTTATTACCGGCGTAGTGGACGTGGTCGGCGACGGTCTGGATGTCCTCGTAGAAGTAGGGGAAGATCGGCTTGCGGCTGCCGGCTTGGCGAGAGCGTTCGTTGCGGGCGGTTTCTTCAGGACCGACGGTGTAGTGTTCACCGCCCTGACGCTGGTAACGCCCACCCTGGATCATGTGCCAAAGGTGCGGAATGACGCAGGCTTCGATCCAGGCCTGGCCACGTTCGTCGAAGTCGAGGCCCCAGGGATTGCTCGTGCCTTCGGAGAAGACTTCGAACTGTTGTTTGGTCGGGTGGTAACGCCAGACAGCGGCGTCAACCCATTGACGATCCTTCTCGGCCGCGCCGGGCTTGCCGACATGGGATGGACAGAACACGCCGTGGCAGCCGTAGAGCCAACCGTCGGGCCCCCAACTGAAGGTGTTGAGCGTCTCGTGGGTGTCGCGGGTGTAGTCCCAGCCATCAAGGAGGATCTGCGGCGGGCCGGATTGCACGGGAACGTCGCCGTCCTTGATCGGGATGAACATGAGGTTCGGCGCGGCGCCGACCCAGATGCCGCCGAAGCCCCATTCGAGACCGGAGACGAGGTTGAGGTTCGTGACGACAACGGTGCGTTTGTCGAACTTGTGGTCTCCGTCGGTGTCCTCGAAGCAGATGATGCGGTCGATGCCCTTCCCTTCCTCACGGCGCTTGGGGTAGCTGTAGCCCTCGGCGACCCAGAGCCGGCCGCGATCATCGTCGCAGAAGGCGATGGGCTGCTTCACGTCGGGCTCGCCGGCGAACAGGTGGAGCTTGAAGCCGGGCGGAAGCGTCGCGGCTTTAACGGCGGCTTCGGGGGACAGACCGGCGAAAAGGACGGTGTCGGCCGCGGGCGGCTGGCTCCTCTGCAACTCGGTCAGAGAAATCTCACCGGAGAGCTTCGGACGGTCGGCGTAGAGGCGGAAGTCGTCGAAGTTGATGTGTCCCCACGCGCCGACCTGCTGGTCGACGACATTGATGAAGATCTCTTTGGCGAGCTGCTTTGAAAGGTCGACGACGACCGGCCGCAGGGTTTCTGTTTCGCTGCCGGAAACCTGGAAGAAGGCCTTCATCGTCGCGACGTCGACGAGTTCGACCCGGGTGTTCGGCGTGGCACCGCCGGCCACGCGGAAGCTTGCCCAAGGCTGCGTTACCTTGAACGGCACGCTGGCAAGCACGCCACGGGCGTTGTCTCCCTTCGCCTCATAGCTGCCGACCCAGAAGTTGCCGGTGTGGCCGCTGGTCATGTCGCTGCGGCGGATCTTCACCGCGTCGCCACGAACCGGCTGGCCTCCGAAGGCGTCGCCCTCGGCTTTCCAATCGCGCAGGTCGCCGGTCTCGAAGTCGAGGTTCAGCGGTTTGCCGTCTTTGCCGAGGGGCAAAACGCCGCCGGGCTCGGTGGCGAACACCGAACCGCTGAGAATTCCGACGGCGCAGAAACCTAGAAGCGAACGGAGCATGGAAGTGTGCGGACGCATGTTGTTGGCCTGAGATGACGGACCGGGATGATTCGATGCCAGGCCCATCGAAATCCCGCATCGATGCACCCGTTAACGCCCCGAGCAGCGGATTCGCTGCGCCGGTCGGCAGACTACTTGGTGATGGGCTTCGGCTGGGCCTTCTCCCATTCCGCTTCAGTCACGGCCTTGCGCTCCTGAATGAAAACGAAAGCGCCCTTCTTGTTGCCGACCAACACATCGGGAAGACCGTCGCCGTTGATATCGCCGGCCTTCACTTCCACGCCGGTGCCCGAAGCCTTGTCGATCAGGTGCGGAACAAAGTCGACCGACCTGTCGGCTCCACGAACCAGCTTGAACCAATAGAGGACCGGATCCGCCATCGGCTCGGCATCACCGGTGGGGCCGTGGGCCCAGAAACGTTTGCCTGTGACGATGTCCTTCAAGCCGTCGCCATCCATATCCACCAGGTCGATGGCGTGGATCTGCGAGAATTTCACGCCGTAGCGGTTCTCGTTTGCCTCCTTGTTGACGATGATGTGCTCGACGAACTGGATCTCGCCGTCCTTCTTCTCCGCCAGTTGCTCATACCACGCGAGGCCATAGCCATGGGCCGCGAGGCTGGTAATGACGTCGTTCCGGCCGTCGCCATTGACGTCATAGACATACATCTGCGCGCTGCCATTGGCCGGGGCGAAGGGAAACTTGTGCTGCTTCCAAACCGGATCACCTGCCAGCGATGCCGGTTGTTCCCACCATCCGTCCTTCTCGAGCAGGTCGAGTTTGCCATCGCCGTTCACGTCGCCGATGCCGAGGCCGTGGGTGAACTTGTGGTATTTGTTGTTGGGAGAAATGGAATGCCAGACGAAGGGTTTGGTCGGGTCGCTTTTGTCGGGAACCGCGTAGCCGTAAAAGCCCTTTGACGAGCAGACGATTTCGGGCACGCCGTCGCCGGTGATGTCAACGAACTGCGGAGACTCATTGTCGGTGACGTCGATCGCGAAATGCTTCTTCCAAGGGCCGTCGGCGCCCTTGGGATTCTCATACCAGAAGGATGCTTCACCCGGAAATCCGAGGATCAGAATGTCATCCCAGCCGTCGGCATTGAAGTCCCGGGAGAAGGCGAAGAAGTTGTCGGCATAGGCGTTCTCCTTGCCCAAACCACCCTGGAACCCGGGCACTGTGACCGTCGTCATAGGCCCCAGCTTCAATTGGAAGGTCTGCTTGGCCGGATAGTATTCGTGGCGAACCTTAAAATCCGGACCGGCCCACCAGTAGGGCCCATAGACGATGTCCTTCTTGCCATCCTTGTTGAAATCGCCCCAAGCGGCTCCTTCCGACCAGAACTGGTCGGTGAGTTGCGTTTTCTTGAAGGAAATCACGGATTTCTCGGCTGCACCGACGGAGCAAACGGCGACAACGGAGACGGCAAGCGTCAGAATGCGGTGGGACATGGCTTGGTTGTCGCAGCGCGGAAGCACCGGGTCAAGACGCCGGAAAGAATGAAAAACCGCATGCGTGATTTTCACGCGGGACGCGTGAAAATCCTCACGCAGTTCTTTCGCGAAGCGGAGAACAATTCAAATTCCTAAGCAAAACGAAAAGATTTTAGGCCGGCAGCAACTGGCACGCACACTGCGATATGAATTTTCAGGTAAAACGAGTTGACTCTGTAAGTCCGTTTCTTACAAATCGCCGCTCGTCACCCGACAATCCAACCACACACTATGAAACTCATTCGTTCCAATCGGACCAATGGATTCACGCTGATCGAACTTCTCGTCGTCATCGCGATCATTGCAATTCTGGCCGGCATGCTCCTCCCCGCACTCGCCAAAGCCAAAGCCCGCGCACAGCGCATCTCGTGCGTCAACGCCGTCAAACAGGTCGCCATGGGCCTCCGTTTGTTCGCCAACGACAACGACAGCCGCTACCCCGACTCCTCGACGAACATCACGTCGGCGGCCAACATGTGGCAGCTGTTCCAGCTCGCCCAGAACGACATCAGCAGCCCCCGCATCCTCACCTGCCCTTCCGACACCGACAAGTTTCCCGCGGCTGACTTCCTGACTGCCACCGGCAGCGGCGTTGATTCCTACGCCGCTCCCGCGAAGCAGAACAAGGCCACCTCCTACTTCTACGCCGCCGGCGCTGACGAAGGCTCCCCGCAGCGTCTGCTCATCGGTGACCGTAACATCACCGAGCTCGGCACCGACCAGGAACCCGGAACTGCCTTCATGGCGGCCGGCTACAACGGTGGCCAGAACGGCCAGGCCAACTTGGCCACCATCTCCGGCTCGACTGTCACGGCGGCCAACGTCCGTTGGAACAACAAGATTCATGAGCGCGGTGGCAACGTCGCCTTCATGGACGGATCGGCCCAGCAGTTGACCAGCGGCAAGCTCCGCGAGGCCCTCCGTTTGGCCCCGGTCGTGACCTCCGTCTGGCTCCCGAACTGATCAGTTCAGATCATTCCAATTCACTTAGAGGCATCCGCAAGGGTGCCTCTTTTTTTGTCCTTTGATTTGGAACCGTTCAGCCCGCCGCGAGTCGGATGATCTCGGCCAAGCTTGTATGAGGCCGGAAACCCGTCACCCGAAAGAGCTTCTCCACCGATGGACGCCGACGCTGCATGTCCTGAAACCCGGCGACGTAGGCCTGATCGTAGGGGATCATTTCAATTCCTGAGGTTGATCCGAGAGCTTCGATGACCAGTTGGGCCAGTTCGCGAATGCTCGCTTCAGCCGGGTTGCCCACATTGAAAACCTCCCCGAGCGCGGCTTCGGTTCCCGCCAGCCGAACTAGCGCCTCTACCGTATCGGTCACGAGGCAGAAGCAGCGGGTCTGGGCGCCGTCACCGTAGACGCGAAGGGTTTGTCCGGCCCTAGCCGCCTCGATGAACCGCGGCAACACCATGCCGTGTTTACCGGTCTGCCGCGGCCCGACCGTGTTGAACAGGCGCACGATCACTACCGGCAGTGCGCGCTCCCGCGCATAGGCCAGCGCAAGGAACTCGTCCATCAGCTTGGAGCAGGCGTAGCTCCAACGATGCAGGTTCGGCGGTCCGATCAGCAGATCGTCCTCTTCGGCGAACTCGTTTTTCGCGCTCTTCCCGTAGACTTCCGACGTCGACGTCAGCAACAGCGGTGTCCGATGGCGGCTGGCCACCTCGAGTATCGCCTGCGTTTCATCGAGGTTGTTGCGGATCGTCTCGATCCCGGAGGACATCACCAGCTCCACCCCGACCGTCGCAGCCAGATGAAAGATCTGCGAAGCGCCGGCGCACAGCTCATCCAGTCGTTCGCAACGCGACACGCGGGCCGGGACCCTGGTCAACGTGGGATTCGATTGGACGGCCGCCAGATTCTTCCAGCTGCCCGTAGACACGTCGTCGATCACGACCACGCGATGCCCATCGCGCAGGAGCCGCTCGACGAGATGTGAGCCGATGAAGCCGGCGCCTCCGGTGACGATCACGTGTTTTCCAGGAACGGGTTGCATGATGAAGTCCCGGCAGCGTCGTCCCCAACTGGACCCGGCTCAAGCCTGCGTCGGCCTGTGCGTCGAAACTTGCAGCCCCGCGCTTCCGGCCAATAGTCCTTCCAGTGCCCGACGCCCCCCAATCTGCAGCCGCCCTGCTCCCGATCGTGAGGACGAGCCTCCGGACGAGCTGGCGCCGGATCCAGTCGATCCGCGACCAGTCGCGCCTGTTGAGCTTCGTCATTGTCGGGTTCATGGCCGTCTACCTGGCGTTCGCCTTCTTCCTGTTCCGGACGGCCCTAAGATTCATCAACAGCTTTCCCGGCTTCGGCACGATCCTGAGCGAGCGGCTGTTGTTCATCCTCTTCGCCTTCCTTTTTTTTCTGCTGCTCGTGAGCAATCTCGTCATCGGCTACACCAATTTCTTCCGCCATAGGGAAACCAACTTCCTACTGACCTTGCCGCTGTCTGCCCAGAACGTCTTTCGCTGGAAGCTCGTCGAATCGGTCACTCTGGCTTCCTGGGCATTCCTGTTCCTCATCGCGCCGATGCTGGTCGCCTACGGATTGAACCAGGGCGTCGCCTGGCATTTCTATCCGGTCACTGTCGCGCTCGTCGGGCTCTTCATCGGACTCCCGGGCGTCTTCGGAGCGTGGGCCGCGATCACACTCGGGCTTTATCTGGGCCGACGAAAATTCCAGATCGTCACCGTCGTCGCACTGGCCGTCCTGATCGGACTCGTGGCGTTCTGGCTCCGGCCGGTTCCGTTGGCCGACGACCTGCCGGAGACGCGCGTGCTGGCGGTGCTCGACAAGCTGCTCTACCGGACGAAATTCGCCGAGTTCCCGGGCCTGCCGAGCTACTGGCTTTCCAGCAGCGTGATGAACTGGACTGACGGGGCCACCTCGACGGCGTTGTTCTTCGCGCTTGTCCTCTTGAGCAACGTGCTTTTCTTCGGCGCCCTCAGCGTGACGCGCACCGGCCGCCTGTTCTACGAAGGATTCTCCGCCGTCCTCAGCCGGGGCGGATCCGTCGGGGACTGGTCCTGGCTGTGGGGAGGAAAGCGTTCCACCACGTTTACGTATCCACTGGCCTGGATCGAAAAGTTCCTCGCCCGTTTCCGTTTCATCGCCCCCGACGTCCGCGCCCTCGCCGTCAAGGACGCCCGAGTCTTTTGGCGGGACACGACGCAGTGGGGACAGACGCTCGTCCTCTTTGGACTGCTCGGAGTCTATATCCTCAATCTC
>JBBRDN010000011.1:0-46236 GCA_038203875.1 Verrucomicrobiota bacterium | reverse complement strand
AGCCGGCCCGGACCAGTATCTGCCCGAGGACACGGCGAAGCCCCTCGTCGTCGTCGATGATCAGAATCCGTGGCATTTGTTTCTCCATGTTCAAAAGGTATTGGACGGCCGGAAAAAATAGGAGACGGCTTGACCGGATTGTTGAGCGGCCAAACGCGGATTCAAGGTCATGACAGGATCCTCGTTCGTTTGTCCGTTTTCTTGGAAACGGTTGGACGCTTGGCGGTGACCAGACGTTCTTCGACTACGGATTCCTGCATCGAGTCGACCTCAGGGCTGAGCGGCTCGCCCCGCTTCGACCGGGCGCTGAAGAAACCCCTGAAAATGAACTTCAGGTTCAACCAGAACGCGGACGCGCCCGATGGCGAACGCGCCTGACGATTTTCGCTTCGCTGCTTCTGATTCATTCGTCAAGCGAACCGGCCTAGCCCGCGATAAACTTTTCGACGGGCGTCGCCGAGACGATCCTGTCGACATCCAACAAGGTCGTCGGCGAACCGTGGACCATGGCGGTTCCAAGAATGAACCGCGTCTCCAACTCGGAGCATGCGACGGATGGAACGACCACTTCACCGGGCGCCACTGTGATGACCTCCTCGACCGCATCCACGATCATCCCGACCAAAGCCCTGCCGCCAGCCGCAAGGCTGGCCTGAAAAACGACGATGCAGGTCCGTTCCGACGCTCCGGCCCGGACGATCCCGAACTCGATCCGGAGGTCGACAACCGGGATGGATCTGCCCCTGAGATTGATCGCGCCGGACAAATGACCGTCCGTCGCGGGCACGGCCGCCAAGTCCGTCATCCGGATGATTTCACGGATTCGGGGCACCGCCACCCCGTAGTGGTTCCGACCGAGGCAAAAAGTCAGGTATTTGCCCGCAGCGGCATGGGCAGCGCTGGACCTGGATTGGATGGAGGCGGTGGTCATGGTTGTGATCCGACGAATCGGACAGCGCCGTCGAAGAAACGTTCCGCTAGCCAGACCGCTGGACCGGCTTCGAAGGCGCGCCTCAAGCCACTGTTCGAAGGGGAGTGCGGGACAATCGAGTTGGTGGCGAGCGGGTCCACGAGGGTTTCAACAACTGATGTTGAAAGGCCTATCGGAGACGCATGCTGGGACCTTGAGGAGGAATCAACCGTGGACGCGGGTCCCCAAGTCCGCCAACGGCGCTCTCAACCCGAGGTGCGTTCCAGAAGGCGGCTGATCAGCTCGGCCGCGTCGCGGATGTTGTAGGGCTTGGACAAGATCTCGACGGCGAACTCGCCCTTGAGGCGCTCTTGTTCCGGGGCTTCGAGATATCCGGAAGCGAGAACGAGCCTGGTGTCCGGAGAGATTTTCACGACCTCCCGCATCAGCTCCTCGCCCGTCTGTTCGCCCATGTTGTAGTCGGTCAGGAGCAGATCGATCTTTTTTCCGCAGGCGACCATGACTTCCAACGCTTCCTTCGGGCTCCGGGCCGTCAGGACATCGTAGCCAACGGCCGTCAGGAACGTGGAGGCGAAGTCGATCACGAGGTCGAGATCATCCACCACGAGGATGGTTCCCGTTCCCTTGAGGGACTTTGAGGGCTTCTTCTGCGCGGGCGCGGCGGGGCCGGAATCCAAGGTCGGCAGGTAGATGCTAAACGTCGTGCCCTTGCCGACCTCGCTATCCACATCGAGGAACCCGCCGGACTGGTTGATGATGTTGTGCACGATCGACAGGCCCAGGCCCGTCCCCTTGCCCGGCCCTTTGGTGGTGAAGAAAGGCTCGAAAATCCGCTGCAGGACCTCGGGCGGGATGCCTGTGCCGGTGTCGGCAATCGAGCAACAAAGAAACGGGATGTCGGTGGGGGACTTCGAAGGGACGCGCTGGATCTGGTCCGGCGTCAGGGCGACCACCCGGTTCGAGACGGTGATCTGGCCGCCTTTGGGCATCGCGTCGTGGGCATTGATGCAGAGGTTTAACAACATTTGTTTGGCCCGGACGCCGTTCATGCGGGCCATGACCGGATGGTCGGCCGGGTGGATGGAGATCGAGACCCGGTTCTTGAGGAGCTTCTTCGCCATCTCGGACACGTCGCCGATGATGCCGTTGAAGTCGATGACGGTCTCCTGATCGTCGCTGACGCGGCTGAAGGAAAGGAGCTGCTGCGTGATGTCGGCCGCCTGGCAAGCCGCGTCCTCTATCTGGTCGACGCGCGACCGGACGTTATCGGGGAGACTGGCTTCCAGGTTGATGACCGAGATGTTCCCCTTGATGGCCTGCAGGAGGTTGTTGAAATCGTGGGCGACGCCGGCGGCGAGCGCGCCGACCGTCTCCATCTTCTGGCTCTGTTGGAGCAGGCTCTCGAGTTCGTGGAACCGGCTCTGGTCCGTCACGATGTAGACAAGTCCGCGCGCCTCGCCATCGAGCCGCCACGGGACGATGCGGACGAAGAAACGTTTCCGGGCCCCGAGGCTCTGGGCGAATTCACGACGATCGCCGCCGCGGAGAACGGCGTGGAACATGGCCTCGAGTTCCTCGCGCTGGCATTCGTCGGGGACAAACTTGAGAAGTTCGTCGCCGATCTTGGGAGGGCGGTCGAAGCGGAGGTAGCCGTGGTCGGGGGGAAGTTTCTGCCAGTTCTCGTTGAAATTGGTCAGTCGAAGGCGGGTGTCGACCGCATACACGCCCGAGTCGAGCGAGTTGATGATCGACAGGGTCAACTGGTGTTCGCGCTGCAACGACGCCAACAGGCGGCGCGTGATCGTCAGGTCCCGCTCGAAGGAAACCGCCCCGATGAATTCGCCCTTTGTGCCGTATATCGGCGACATCATGGCCTCGACCGGGAAGACGGTGCCGTCGCGGCAGATGTTGTCCAGGTCCCCTTTCCATGTTTCGCCCGCCTCCAGGTGCTCGATGGATTCCTTCACCGCGTCCTCGAAACCTGGGGCCCGGAAAGCGTCGAGTTTCTGTCCGAGGATCTCCTCAAGCGCGAAGCCGGTCTTGTTCTCCATCGCCGGGTTCGCGTAGCTGATGCGGAACTCGGCGTCGGTCAGAAACACGATGTCCTCGCTGGAGTCGATGGCCGCCGTCAGCCGTTGCGAATGGGATTCGATCCTCCAAAGGCGGCCGGCATCGCTCAAGGTCACGAGACTGTGGTCGTCGCCCAAGGGCACGACGTTGACGTTGACCACGGTCGAAAGTTCGCCGGCCAAAAGAAGCGAAACCCCGTTGAGGGTTCCCGGCTCGCGTCGGGCGAACAGGTCCTGGAGCCGTTCGGCGGTGGAGGAACTAAAGAGCCGGAAGATCGCGTTCTCCGGATCAAACCCGCGCCCGTCGGCCAGCCAGCAGGCCGCGGCCTTGTTGAACTCGTCGATGTTGCCCGCGCGACCGCAAATGACCTGGGCTTCGGGGGACTCGACGAAGACGGCCTTCCACCAGTCGTGGCGCAACTGGTTCCTGACTTCCGGTGAACTCGGCAACGCGCGGTGGAATTGGGTAAAGCTCATGGCTCAGCAGTAGACGAGCAGACTCTGGGAGATCGGGCTGATCCGGTGGTGGTTCCGGATCTTGTCGATGTAGGTCTCGGTCAGTTTCTGACCGCCAGGGAAGAGGAGCATCCCCGTGTTGGTGTAGATGCCTTTGGCCAGTATCATTCCGGAGGACAACTCGGTCAGGAGGACTTCCCTCTGCCGGTTCGGGACCGAGGTGCGCGGCAGGCAGCGGGCGAGGGAACGGACGGCATCCGGGTCATAAGCCGCGCCGCTTCCCCGTGTGAGGTGCTCGACCGCGCCGAATGAATCGAGATTGCTCTCGGCATAGCCGACGGCCACGGCGAGGAGCCGGGTCATGGGTGAAATCTGTTCGCCGCGCAACCCATCTGGATAGCCACCTCCGTCGAAGCGCTCATGGTGCCCGCGGATGGTCACACCGACCTCCTCCAACGTGTGGACGAAAGCCGCCAACTCCTGGCCGACGACGGGATGGTGGCGGATCAGCGCGAGTTCGGCCTCGGTCAGGCTGTTGGGCTGTTTCTCCCAACGCCGGATCAGATGCCGCGGAACGCCGACCATGCCAATGTCATGGAGCCATGCGCTGGTCTCCAGGACGAGCCGGTCCTTGTCGGAAAGTTTCAGGCCATCCGCCATCGCGTGGCAGAGCTCGAAGACACGGCGGGCCTGGGATCCTAGCGTGGGATAGAAGGTCTCCATCGACTTCACGCAGAGTTCGATCGAGTGCTGCAGATTGGTGTGGAGCGCTTCGTTGAGCCCGCCGAGCTGGATATTGCAGGCGCCGACCTGGGCGACCTTCTCCTCGAGCTGGGCGTTGAGCTTCGAGAGCTTCTCGTTCATCGCCAGGGTCGTGGCCTGGAGGACGAGGTTCTTGCAGATGAGCTCGTAGCGCTGGATGGCGTTGCGGACGGTGGCGAGAAGCTCCTCGCGGAGCCACGGCTTGATGACGAAACGGTAGATTTCGCCCTTGTTGATGGCGTCGATCACCGTGTCGAGCTTGGGCACGGCGGTGATCAGGATCCGCGTCGCGTCCGACTGGATCTGCCTCGCCTGGGCAAGGAACTCCAGCCCGGTGATCATCGGCATCGCCTGGTCCGTGATGATCGCGGAGAACTGCCGCTCCTTCACGATCCGCAGGGCCTCGATCGCATTCGGGCAAGTCGCCACCTGGTAACCCTCGCGCTGGAGCGTCTCCCTCAGGGCCACGAGGACGATCTCCTCGTCGTCGACGACGAGGATGCTGTGGACGCTGTTTTCGGCCTGACTAGACATGGCTTTGCCTCACTCCCTGGATTGAAGCAGCGCCGCCAGACGCTGCTCGACGTGGCTGTCCATCGCATCCGACGAGAATATCTCGTCGGCGTGCCCGGAAGTGACCGCGTCTATCTCATCGGCATTCCGGCCGACCAACTGGAGCATCACCAGAAATTTTGCCCCCATGCGGCGCCGGACCTCCGGAAGCTGGAGAGGGAACCGCTGGTCCGCCGGCTCGATGAAAAACATCACACCGTCGACAGGCTGCCCGGTATTGAGGGTGTCATCGACGCCTTCCACGGAACAGGCGGTGACTACTTGGTAGCCGATTTCCCTGAAACGCCTCACCCGGTGCTCGAGCATGTGCCCGCCCGACCCGGCCAGCAGCAGGGTGCGACGGCGCACGACCTCCCCTGCCTTGGGCTCGGCCGGCGTGTCGAAAGTGGCTTCAGGCAGCCAGAGGCAGAAGGAAGTTCCGACACCTTCCGTGGACTCAACCGTGACCATTCCACCGTGTTTCTCGGCAAACGACTGGGTGATGTAGAGCCCCAGACCGGTTCCACGCTGGGCTCCCTTCGTCGTAAAGAAGGCATCGAAGATCATGGCCAAGTGCCTCTCCGGAATGCCGCAACCGGTATCGCTTACCTGCAAGCAGACCGCCGGCAGTTTCGGAAAAATCCCCTTGGTGTGGCGCTTCGCGGGAATCCTGTCGTGGCGGCTGGTCCTGAAGGTGAGCCTGCCCTTCGAAGCCATCGCGTCGGCCGCGTTGAGCGCGAGGTTGATGATCACGCGCTGAAATTCCACCGGGTCTGCGTAGATGGGCAATTGGTGGGGAGCGGGATGGCTCTCGATCCCGATGCTCTTCGGAAGGATGATGCGGACCAGGCCGGAGAGGTCGTTCACGATTTCGTTGAGGTCGTGGTAGTTCCTCTCGCCGGTCTGGCCGAGGTGGAGGTTGATCATCCGATGCACCAGGTTGCTGGCCTGCATCGAATTGGTTTTGATCAGGTCGAGCCCCTCGTAAAACCTGTGGGACGGATCGATCTCCGCGAGGAAGTTCTCAGACAGGCAGTGGATGCCCGCCATGATGTTCCTGAAATCATGCGCCAGGCCCAGCGTGAGCGCCGCGAGAGTCTCTTTCCACGACGATGCAGTCAGGCGTTTCTCGGCGATGGTTTGCCGGGTGACGTCGACCCAGAACCCCTCGTAGCCAAGCAAAAGACCATTGCGCGTGAGGATGGGCTGACGGTGCTCAAGGACGTAGGACACCTTCTTGGTCTGGAAATGGCAGACCCGGTAGGTGAACGAACAACTTGCCCCGGTTTTTGCCGCCTTCGAGAGCATGTCCTGTAGCTCCCGCGAATCGCCGTCGTGGATGATTTCCCAAAACTTGCCCGGAAGCCTGCACCAGTCCTCGACCGAAATCCCGGTCAGCGCCTCAATGTTCTGGCTCACAAACTGAAAACTGAAATCCGGCCTTTGCCGGAAGATCACGCCCGGCCAGCGCTTCATCAGGCGGTCCAGTTGCGACTCGGCCCGCAGCAGCCTCATGAACATGGAGCGCCGCGCGCTGTCCGAACGCAGGTGTTCATCCCAGGTCGCCTCCTCCAGCTCGTTCAGCGGAGGGAGAACCGATGAAAGCCGCACGGAATAGCCGCCGGGAAACCTCGCGATCTCCATCTGCATCCATTGCCCCGACGCCGCCCCGATCATCGAGATGCAGAACTGCGATTTCGAGAAATCACCGGAGCTCCGGCGCAACATCTGGTAGGCCGCAAACGTCTCGGAACCGCGCCGCGACAGAAGACTGCCGAAATCGCTCATCGCCGGGGGCCCATGGCGTAGTTCGAGCCATTCCTGCATCGCCTCGTCCATCGTCACGAGAATCCCGTCGCCGTCGACGATCGCCGTCCCGGCGTCGAGCCAGAACGACGTTCCCGCCGGCGGCTGGGGCTCGGGAGACGGCAGCATCCCGTCGAGCAGGTCAGGCTGGTGCATCTGCGCTATGAGCATGGTCGAATAGGGAGGTGGACGAGGAAAGGTGCCCGCGCCGGCCCGAAGGCCGAGGGGCAGGAGTCGCATGCCCCTGGAGGCATCTGTATCGGCCGCGAACCGCGAAGGCTCAGCATAGCAACACCTGGATGAACGAACCGGCAAAACCGGCCTCGAGATGGCCGACGGACAGTGCCGGACCAGAACCGAGAAGGACTTAGCTCGGAGCCCGCGCCAAAACCAACGAAAATCATCGCCCCATCAAAAGCGGCCTCGCTGCCCAGAAAGGATTCACGAAGGTTTAACCACACGCACGTCTAGGATCAAACGCGCGACGTTCGTCCAGTTTCTTGCCAACGCGCTTGACGAAGCGAGCGGGGACTCCGGATGTTCCGACCACCAAGAATGAAAGGCCACGGAACATCTGCCTCCGTCGGGCAAATCGGAGCCGCGATCATCGTCACCAACCTCTCGGGACAGGTGCAGGACCACAGTCCGGGTGCGCTGGACCTGTTTGTCTTGGGCGAAATCGCCGAAGGTGAACCGGTCGAACTGTGGGGGCTTTTCCCGACGCGATTCCAAGTGCAGCTGGGCGCCCTTGCTTCGCTGGCACCTTCGGTCCCGTTCGTCGAATTCAAGATGAGCGTCGACCGCAGGGATCGACCCCGGACCTGGCTGGAAGTCCGGGCTTACGTTCTTCTGGATAAGGGACGGAAACCCACCGGAGTCATCCACCTCTGCAACGACATCACTTGGATGATGCAGGAGGAAACCCCGCAAAACGGCGGCTCCGGAACCAAGCAGGAGACGCTCAAAAGCCTTTACCAAAGGCAGAAACACGAAGCTCTCGGCACGCTGACCGCCGGACTGGCCCACGACTTTAACAACCTCCTGACGGCGATCCTTTCGCACGTCGACCTCGTCCTCTCGGCGGCAGAATTCCCGTCCTCCCTCCAGCGCCATCTGGTCATCGCCCGCACAAGCGGGCGACGGGCGGCCGAGCTGGTAAGCCGCCTCCAGACCTACAGCCGGCAGGCTCCGACAGCGAAGTCGTCCGTCCAACTCTCGCCGATCGTCCACGAAGTCGCCTCGGTGCTAAAGCGCACCATCGATCGCCGAATCGTGATCCGGACCGAAATCGAGGCCGCCGACGAGTGGGTCACCAACGGCGACGCGAGCCAGATCACACAGGTGCTGATGAACCTGTGCCTCAACGCACGCGATGCCATGGCCGAGGGAGGAAATCTCGTGATCGGGGTCCACCACGTTTCCTTGTCCGGACCAGCGCTCGTCGAACCACGCAGCGCCGGCGAATACCTGAAGCTTTCCGTCTCCGATTCCGGAGAGGGCATCTCGGCCGAAACCATCAGCCGCCTTTTCGAACCTTACTTCACCACAAAGGAATTCGGGAAAGGAATGGGACTGGGCCTGGCCATCTCCAACGGGATCTCCCACGACCACGGAGGATGGATGGAGGTCGAAAGCGAAGTCGGAAAAGGGAGCAGGTTCAGCGCGTATTTTCCCAGGCTCGCGCCTAGTCAGATCGAAACCAAGAGCGCTCCGGCGCCGGTCGCCGAGACGAAATCCCTCGAAGGCACGGAAACGATCCTCCTCGTCGACGACGAGGAACTGGTCCGCCTCGTGGCTCGGGCCGTCCTCAGTTTCCGCGGCTACAACATCGTCGAGTCCGTCAACGGCGAGGACGCCGTCGCCAAGTATGAGGCGGCCCCCGACAAATACGCCCTCGTGCTCATGGATCTGCACATGCCGAGGATGAACGGCTGGGATGCCATGGTGAAAATCCGAGCGATCAATCCAAAGGCGAAGATCGTCCTGCTGTCGGGCGGGTCCATGCAGGATCTGCCGCAAGATCTGAAAGCGAAGGGGGCGATGGCCGTTCTGCAGAAGCCGTTCGAGAACATCGAACTTGTCCAACTGGTCCGCCGTATCCTCGACAAGGAGAACTGAGGGCGGATCCGACGGAGGGGCTCACGAAATCGTGATGCCGAAAAAACAAGAATCAGGAATAGGCCACCCAGGCGGATTCATTCGGTTGTCCGTAGCGTTGGACCCGGCGAAGATTCCCGGCCGCAGCATCCATCGAAGCCATCTCCTCGACGGATTCCCGACGTTTCGCGGCCAAAGCGGCATCATTCGATCGCTCAAGGCCGATCAACTCGGCAACGAACGCGCGCACCAGCTTTTCGTCGTCGACGCCCAGAGAACCGATCACATGGGAAAGGCTCCCCGACTCGAGCTTCTTCCTGAGCAGGATTTTTCGCCCTTGCGCGGCGGCGACGTTATCCCAATCCCCGACTGAAATCGCGGCGCCTTCCTCCAGCGTTTCCCGCCGCCATTCTTCATAGACCGAAATTAATGGTGTGGCGGAGATGGACATGGCCGGTTCAGGCAACCATCTCGTTCGCGAGCTCTGGCTTTTGGACACCCTGCTGGAGCATCTCGGCCCACGTGTCGCGCAGAATGCGCACACGACCAAGGACATCCACGAGTCCCGCCTTGTCCTTCTGGACGTTGCTCTCCTGCAGCCGGCGGTCCATGTAGCCGTAGAGACGGCGAAGATGGATGGCGATGTCCCCGCCGTCGCGCATGTTCAGCGACAGGCTCAGCTCATTGATGATGGCCTGCGCCCGAAGGATGTTGTTGTTGACCGCGAGGTTGAACTCCAGCGGGTCCTCGAGATCGAAGCCGCGGAGTCCTTTTTCCAGGAACCCGATGGCGCCGTCGAAAAGCATCAGGACCAAGGTGCCGGGGGACGCCGTCTGGGTCGCCACCTGACGATAAGACTGCCAGGGATTCTTCGAGATCATCGTCGAATGGGTCAGAGAAGGTTTTTGAGTTTGATGGCGAGCAACTGCGAGATGCGGTCGATGCCTTCCTTCGGCGGATAGTTCAGGTTGGACACGAGTTCGCGGCCGCGTTGCACGACTTCCGGCCTCGCATCAGGCAGGCTGTGGAGCTTTTCCTCGAGCTTCTGCGTGCTCGAGAAATCGACGGACGACTCGGTTGACTGGCCGGGGCGCAGGGCCGGTTTTCCCGACGGGGTCGGGTTTACAGGCTGCGAACCATAGTTGGATCGGATTTCCATACGTTCACTTTCAGGCAAGCGTTAGATTGGCCTACTGCCCAATTTTCACCCTTACCTATTTGATCGGAGCTTGGTGAAAAGTCTTTAGCGGTTTCCGGCCTGACGGCCCGGAATTGTCCCCAGGAGCGTCGTTACGGCGTAGCGCCCGAAGCGGGTCGGGGAATCAAGCACGGACTGGGAATCGAAAGGCGTCGTTCCGGGCCCCTTCAACGAGGATTGGAAAAAGCGCCGCGCGCCGCTCGCAACCGCCGGATTTCCCGCGTCGAGGACCTCGTCAACCGACCAGAGGATCCGCCCGGACTGGACCTCCACGAGGGAAAGCCTCAAACCAATGGACAACGGCGGAAACGCCGAAAACTGGGTCAAGTCGCCGAAGAGCACCGCATCACAGCCGGTTTGGTAGCGGATGGATTCGAGCACCCCAGCCGGCAACTCCTGCACAAGACGCAGCTTCGGACGACCGGTCCAACGCGCAAGATCGGCGGCCGAGACTTCTACCGCTTCGACCAGCCCTGAGGCGCCCAATTGGGGAGCGAGCAAAGGCCCGATCGTCGATGCGCCGGCCTCAAGCCCGGGCCGGTCCCCCGCCGCGGTCAGCGGCAAGACGGCAACCCGCCGCACCGTGGCAGGCAGGGTCTCCGCGCTGCGATGCACGTTGGAGGGCTTGTAGGATTCTCCGCTGACCGGGTCGCCGGACGGAAGCGTCCGGCATCCGACAAGAGCCAGGGCGCCAAACAGCGCGAATAAACTAAAGAGGCCGTTGCGCATGGATGAGTTCGAGGAAGTCCAGATTGCGCCCCAGCCACGGACCGAGACGGAGTTCGAGCAATTGGGAGAAGCCGATGATGTCCTCCTCGCCGCCAAGGATCCGTTCGGCGTCGGAGACGATGCCGCCGAGAAGTTCCCAATGCTCGCGGAACGATCCCTGCCCGCTGGTAATTTCATCGATCGACACTCCCCACAGATCCTTGAGAAAACCAAGCCCAAGCATCGGTGTCCTGAAGGCCGGCGCCAGATTCAGCCAGAGCGAACGGGCCACCGGCCAGTCGTTGATCAGGACCAGCATGGAGGCGGCGTCGACTTCGCTGATGAGGGACAGGATTTGGCGCCGCGCCGAAGCGAGGACTTCGCCGCCCAGGGCGCCGGTCGTCACAGTCTCCACTTCCAATCGCTGGAAACCGGACACGTCGGGAAGCAGGAGGAGGTTGAACACCTCCTCGCCGTCCACCACCACGCGCGAAATGACCCGTCCGAGCTTCAGGGCGACGGTGCCCAGATGGCCCAGGACCGCGCCGAGCGGAAGGGTCGAGGCGTTTTGGATGCCAACGGGCGCACCGTCCAGGGTGACGACGGGAATTACGGCGGACTGGCGGGGCGTGTTCACTTCGCAGTCTATCGGTCAGGCCGCGGCGGGGTTGAGCGGCTTCGTGGCGATCACTTGAAAGTTTTCTGGAGGTAGCTGAGCTGGGCGTTGCTCAACGACTGTGCCCGCTCCATCGCGACGAAACCGTCGATCAACTGCTGGCGGCGTTGCTGCACGAGACGTTCCTGATCCGCGACCTGCTTGTCGATCGAAGTGGATTGTTCGGTGAAGAGCTTCTGCTTCTTGGTCAGGGCCCCGTCGTCCCCGACCACGGTATCGAGGTATTTGACGAGCTTGGTGCCAAGCCCGCTGGTCGCGTTGGTGAAGAAGTCCCGGACATCGGTGAGATTCGTCGCCAGTGCCCTGTCGAGTTTCGCCGGGTCGGAAAGACTGAGCTTGTTGTCCTGCCCGTTGGTCGTGATGCCCAGTTTCTCCAACCGGTTCAACACCCCGGAAAGACCGGTGACGTCCCCGTAGGTGAGACGGCGCAGCTTGGAACCGATGTCCGCTGCGTCGGTCTCTCCGGCAAGGACCGAGGTCGACACTTTTCCCGACCCGTCGATCGTGCTGGCGGTCCGGTTTTCGATGAGCGTCTGGGTGGTGTTGTATTCGGCGATGAAGTCGGTGATCGCGCTCTTGATCTTGGAAGAGTCCGAGCGGACATCGATCGATACGGCTCCCTCCTTGACGATATTGACGGTGAGCCCCGGGATCCCCGAGTCGTCCTCCGCGATGGTATTCCCGCGGGCCGTCAGCGCCGGACCTCCGTTGATGGTGAACTCCATGTCCTGGCCGCGGACAAGGCTTCCGCCGGCGAGTCCCGAAGCCGCGAGGAAATTCCCGGTCACGTCCTCGAGCGAGATGCCGACGTCGCCGCCCTTCTTGTTGGAAAGCACAAACCGGTCGTTGACCACGTCGTAGCTGGCCATGACCCCGGCAGACGAGTCGTTGATCCGGCGGATGACGTCGCTCGCCTTGTCGGTCGCGGCAGAAAACGTGATCTCGACCCCGTTGATCTTGAACTTACCGGCGCCGCCGTCCGTCACGGGAGTGGCGAAATTAGCCGAGGCCAGGAAATTATTCTGCCGGACCGAGCCGAGTTTCGAAGCGCTCGTGACCGCCCCCGATCCGGCCGGGTTGTTGTAGAGCTTGGCCACCTGCAGGAAATTGGACGTGTCGTTGCTGCTCCCGAGAATGAGCCCGCCGGAGCTCGCGAGCGTGATCTTGTCCTGCGTTTCATCGTAGGTGCCGCTTACCTCGCCGAAGGTGGCGGTGCTGATCTTGTCGAAGACCTGCTGGAGAGTGTCCGTGCCGTCGATCGCCACGGACCTGCCGTTGATGCTGATGGTTCCGGACGTGATCCCCGTAGCAAATCCGGCGTCCTTCAGAACCAGGGCCGACACGTCGCTGGTCGCGCTCAACCGGCTCCCGACGTCCGAAATCCCGCGCTGGGCCGCGGCCTTGGAAAGCCGTGAAACATTGACCCCGTATGTCCCCACGGCGGCGCCGTTGCCGACCGAGGAGGTGGCCACCGCCGAGTCGGAGCTGCTCGTGGAGCGGGAATTGAAGAGGTCGGGGGAACTCAGGGCGCTGACCCGCGCGCGCAGGTTTGAAACCTGCGTCTGCACGCTCGTGTAGGCGGAGGCCCGTTGGGCGATGGCGTCCTGATCCGCGCGCAACCGGGTCTGCGGAGACCGCTCGATCTGGGTCAATTGCTCGACGACCGTCTTCCAGTCGAAGCCGGACGCGAGTCCCGAGAGGCTTAGGTCTACAGATGGCATATCAACCCTACCCATCGG
Source organism: Verrucomicrobiota bacterium (assembly GCA_038203875.1). Taxonomy (GTDB): domain Bacteria; phylum Verrucomicrobiota; class Verrucomicrobiia; order Limisphaerales; family CANJSG01; genus CANJSG01. The sequence goes on along the minus strand of JBBRDN010000011.1, from coordinate 33,242 downwards.
CAGCCCGGGCCATTGGCTTAAACCCCGCGACCGAGAATACCCCCAAAAGAAAAGTCCCGGACGGCGCTCACGCGCCGTCCGGGGTTTGTGCCGCATTTACTTCGACTGCTTAGGACAGCAGCCGGAGCGCGGATTGCGGCGTCGCATTAGCCTGGGCCAACATCGCGGTGCCTGCCTGAACCAGGATGTTGTATCGGGCGAACTTCGTGCTCTCCTCGGCCACATCCACATCTTTGATGCGGCTGTTCGCGGCCGAGAGGTTGTCCTTGAGGACTCCAAGCTGTTCGTTGGTGTAGTTTAGACGGGAGATGTTCGCTCCAATCTGTGCGCGGTCCTTCGAGAGCTGGTTGATGGCTCCCTTCACGTTTGTCAGCGCCGAGGCCGCGGCCGAAGCCGTGGAGATGCCGGTGCTGGATCCCGTCGCGGCTGTGTAGGACGCTCCGCCCAGGTTGACCCCCGCCATTGAGAAGGCGTTGGTGGAACCCGTGGCGGTGTCGCCGTCGGTGGTCACCGACAGCGCACTGGACGTGAACAGGCTCACCCCGTTGAAGTCCTTCGTCGCCGTGTTGGTGATGTAGGTCTTCAGCTCGGTGAACTCCTTGTCGTAGAGCCCGCGGTCGCTGTTCGTCTTGGTCACGTCCTGCGAGAGGACGGAGAGCTCGGACATGCGGTCCAGGGCCTTGCCGACCTTCTGCAGGAATCCGTCCTGGGTCTGGTTGAACGACACCGCGTTGCTGATGTTGTTCTTGGCCGCCGAGGTCCGGTTGATCTGCGCGTCGAAACGCTGGGATACCGCCAATCCGGCGGCATCGTCCTCAGGGGAGACGATTTTCGATCCGGATGAGAGGCGGGCCAACGATTTGGCGAGCATCGAGGACGACTCAGAAAGCAGACGGGCGCTGCTCTGGGCCGACACGTTTGTGTTTATTACCATAATGACTCTTTCCTTGAGTCACCCCCTTTTGAGGGGTGATGACACGGCATCCATGCCGCGGGTGAACTTGTGGAGGCATCACCTTCTCCTCTCCGGCCGTTGACGGTGGCCGGGAACCTTGGACCTTGCGGTCACACCGGTTGCATGAGCTGGAACCGTGCCCTTCTCACCCCTGGATTCCTGCTCCTGCGAGCCCCTGTCCCTCCCATTGCCCGTGCCCTCGACCCCTTACCGTAAAGTGGTTCGGGCGGCGCTTTCGCGCCGCCCGAGTGTTCGACCTTTCAGGCCGCCGGGCTCTCTTACTGGAGCAACCGGAGTGCGCCCTGAGGTGTCGAGTTAGCCTGAGCCAACATCGCGGTGCCTGCCTGAACCAGGATGTTGTATCGGGCAAACTTCGTGCTCTCCTCGGCCACATCCACATCCTTGATGCGGCTGTTCGCGGCCGAGAGGTTGTCCTTGAGGACTCCCAACTGTTCGTTGGTGTAGTTCAATCGGGCGATGTTCGCTCCGATCTGTGCTCGGTCCGTGGCCAGGCGGTTGATCGCACCCTTGACGTTGGTCAACGCCGTGGCTGCAGCCGACGCCGTGGAGACGCCGGAACTGGATCCGGTCGCCGCCGCATAGGACGCGCCGGCAAGGTTGACTCCGGTCATCGAGAAGGCGTTGGCGGAACCCGTGGCGGTGTCGCCGTCGGTGGTCACCGACAGCGCACTGGACGTGAACAGGCTCACCCCGTTGAAGTCCTTCGTCGCCGTGTTGGTGATGTAGGTCTTCAGCTCGGCGAACTCCTTGTCGTAGAGCCCGCGGTCGCTGTTCGTCTTGGTCACGTCCTGCGAGAGGACGGAGAGCTCGGACATGCGGTCCAGGGCCTTGGCAACCTTCTGCAGGAATCCGTCCTGGGTCTGGTTGAACGACACCGCGTTGCTGATGTTGTTCTTGGCCGCCGAGGTCCGGTTGATCTGCGCGTCGAAACGCTGCGATACCGCCAATCCGGCGGCATCGTCCTCAGGGGAGACGATCTTGGAGCCTGAGGACAGCCGCGAAAGGGACTTCGCGAGCATCGAGGAGGATTCGGACAACAGACGAGCGGAGCTCTGGGCGGGGACGTTTGTATTGATAACCATAACGACTCTTTCCTTGAGTCACCCCGGTAAGAGGGTGTTCTACGTGGCATCCATGCCACGGGTGGATTGATTGCAGGCCCACCGTTTCCTGTCCGGCATCTTCAGGCTGCCGGAGACCTTTGTCTCATGACACAGCTTGTATCGGACACCCTCCGGAATCCTTGAGCGGTCTTTTCTAACGGGCCGCAGCCGACATCGCCCGGATTGATTTCCCCGCCACGTCCCCTACCGTCGCGGCGAAATGAGTGACCTCCTTAGCCAAATCAAGAACTTCAGCCTGATCGTCGCGGACACCGGGGACTTCGCCGCGATGAAAAAATACACGCCCCGCGACGCCACCACGAATCCCAGCCTCCTGCTCAAGGCGGCCACGATGCCCGAATACGCCGCGTTGATCGACTCGACCCTGGCCGGCGTTGTTTCCCGGAACCTGCCCCCGACCCAGCGTCTGGACGCCGCGCTCGACGCGCTCTCGGTCGCATTCGGCCTCGAGATTCTCAAGATCGTCCCGCACCGCGTCTCCACCGAGGTCGATGCCCGCTTGAGCTTCGACTACGCCGCGACCATCGCCAAGGCCCACACGCTCATTGCGCAATACGAAGCCACGGGCATCTCCCGCGAGCGCATCCTCATCAAGATCGCCTCGACCTGGGAAGGCATCCAAGCCGCCGCCGCCCTCAAGAAAGACGGTATCAAGTGCAACCTCACCCTGCTCTTCTCCTTCGCTCAGGCCGTCGCCTGCGCCGAAGCCGGCGTGCAGCTCATTTCGCCGTTCGTCGGCCGCATCCTCGACTGGCACAAGAAGAGCACCGGCAAAGCCGAGTATGCGCCCGCCGAAGACCCCGGTGTCGTTTCGGTGAGCCGGATCTACAATTATTACAAGACCTACGGCTACCAGACCGAGGTCATGGGAGCCTCTTTCCGCAACCTCGGCGAAATCACGGAACTCGCCGGCTGCGATCTGCTCACCATCAGCCCGAACCTGCTGGAAGACCTCCAGAAGAACACCGGCACTCTCGTCCGGAAACTTGACGCCTCCACAGCATCGTCTTTGAACACGGACGCCAAGCTGCACCTCGACGAGAAAACCTTCCGCTGGATGCACAACGAGGATGCCATGGCGACCGAGAAGCTTTCCGAGGGCATCCGCCAGTTCGGCGCGGACACGATCAAGCTCGAGAAGGTCATCGCCCCGAAGCTCGATCTCTGAGCCCGCCTAAATCCCCAATCGCACTGAAACAAGAAGGCCGCCGGAGATCCCGGCGGCCTTCTTCGTTTTTACCCGTTGAGCCTCACAGCACGGGCTTTTCCTTGATCAGCCCCGCCTTGATCAGCTTGTTCAGCTTGGGACCGATCACGATCGAGCAATACTGGTTCTTGCTCGCGTTCAGATTGAAGTAGTTCTGGTGGTTGTCCTCGGCCTTGTAGAACGCTTTCAGCGAGACGACTTCGGTGACGATGGGGGCCTTGAAATCCTTCTGGGCCTCCTTGATGGACTTCTCGGCGATGGCCTTCTGGGTTTCGTTCGCGAACATGATCGTCGAACGATACTGCGGACCCGAGTCGGCGCCCTGGCGGTTCTTTGTCGTCGGATCGTGCGCAGCCCAGAACACCTTCAGCACGGCATCGAGCGTGATCACCTTGGGATCAAACTCCACCTGGATGACCTCGGCATGGCCGGTGTCCTCGTAGCAGATCTGCTTGTAGGTCGGGTTCGGAACATGTCCGCCGGAGTAACCGGACTCGACCGTTTTGACCCCTTCGAGACGTTGATAAACCGCTTCAACGCACCAGAAGCAGCCGCCTCCGAGAACGATTTTTTCGGTAGCGGCGGAGACGGGTTTGGAGTCTTTCATGGGTTTTGAATCGGCTGCGGACGACACGAGGGCGGTCGCAAGGGCGATGACTAGAGTGGAAAGGAATTTCATGGTGCAAGATGCGACCCGAGATACGGGCAACCGTTCGAGAAGACCCGTGGGCGTTCGCATGCACGGGGAACCTGCCGTTATGTTCCGCGACGTCAAGTTTGCCCGAGCGGCCCGTTCTCCGGGCTCGCACTCGATAGAACGCTGCGGGATTCGTTGTGGCTGGATCCTCGAAACGAAGAACTCCATCTGACCAACTTCCAACGCCGAGCGAAGTCCACGCCTTCCAATCAAGGGTCTTCCCCTGAACCCGACGATTTCCCCGAGATCCGGAAACCTCCAAGAGGATCGCTTGGTCCGATCTCTCAATCCCACTGATCCGCCCGGAAGACAGACCACTGGCCGCAAATGCCATCTCGCTGATGGCCCCGAATCCGTAGTGCGAATCCAAGTGCCTCAGTCCACGCATCCGACAGGCGACGGACTCTCGCATAACGCCCGCTCGGTGCCGCGCATCGCGATGCCTACATCAGAATCCTCGATTTCGGTGTAGCTCACGGTGACCGCATCGGGACGGTGCATGCAGGTTGAGAACGGGCCGGGCTCTCCGCCATGGGATGAGTGCAGCCTTCGGAGCCACGTGACGCTACCGGCATCCGGTTCTCGTCGGGCTGCACAAAATGCCTCCGAGCGGGTGCGCTGGGCTGCCGGTTCATCATAGCCGGAAGACGCCCACTGGGCTGGTTCCCATGCATGGCGCTCGGACAGCAGCTCGTCGCGGTTCCATCTCCATTCCCAAACAACGGCCTGGCTCTTGAAGAAGCCGATCAACCGGAACGGGTTCATGGATGACAAGGGCAGCGTCCGGAGCCGGGACGCCGCTTCCTCGGGGGAATCGGCATCCCGCAGCGCCAAGATCACTTGCCCCCGCGAGACCGATTCACCGTGAACGCGGGCCGCTATGGAATACCAGTTGATCAACGCGAAGGCGGTGCCCGTTTCGTTGGCCGCAATCCAAGTGCCGCCGGACGGCTCACGGGGATGAAACACCCTTCTCCCGGAAACATCGAACTCCCCCGGCGGCAGACCGTGAGGTCGCGAGCGCTGTTCGTCGCGGTTCATGCCGAGGATGTATCCCCGCTTCCGGGGCCAGAAGGTGACGGTGCACATGGCGGTCTAGTCGGCCGCGGGATAAGCCGCAATCTGCCGGCTCGTCTGCCGCCATGTGCGCCACAACGACAGTGCCGATGACGGGCGAAACCCGCGCGCGCGATTGGCCGCGCCGATGGCAAAAACCAATCCCCATTGGCGAAAGAGCGTGCGGTAGGCGGAGACGAGGGAATTGCGCGCGTCGTAGATGCTGGTGGCTTCGGCCGCGGCGCCGTTCAGCTCAAGAATCCGAAAGCCCCGCCCCGCCTTGAGTTCCTCCTCGGAGGAATAGCGGACGTCGTAGCGGCCGATGTAGAAGCCTTCGAGCTTGCGGGAGATTTCATCCATGCGAGCTGCAAGTTGCGGGGTCAACAGAGCGGCGCCGTCGCGGAAGACACACCCTTGGGCATGGTTGCCGGCTTCGACCAGCCGGAGGTTTTCCCCGAAGGCCAGGACTTCGTCCCGGCGACTCGCGAATCGCTCCAGATACCTCGTCGCCATGCAACGGGCCCGTTCATCCAACCAGACGAGTTCTTCGATCGTATGGACGCCATCGCCCGTGAGGACCGGGAAGATTTTCTCGGTGATGGCGAAGATCTCGCCCCGTTCCTGATCGGGAAACCGGTAGTAGAACACACCCACCTCGAACGGCCCCGGGACATATCGCTGGAGGACGAGCGCGTCCGGCGATGCTGCGAGGCAGGCTTCGAGTTCGGCTTCGGTCCTGATCAGCTTCACTCCCGCGCCGCGTTGACCGATGTCGGGTTTAAGAATGAATGGAAGGTCAACGCCGTTCTCCGACCGGAGCTTGGCCAGCAGATCTAATCGTTGCCCGACGGTTCCGGTCGGCAGCAGCCAGGCCTCGGCCGTGAACTCAGGGCTCGTGCGATGGAGATCTTGCAGCGTCGCGATCTTGGATTCCCCGACCATCCCACCGTGGAGGATCGAGGGATTCGCCGCGCAAGGGACCGTGAGTCCGCGATACCGGACCGAGAGTTGGATGTAGCGCAGAACGACTGGAATGTAGAACAGCCACGCCGGCCAGAACTCCCACCGCGTCCATCGCGCCGCCGCCGCCCGGAGCCGATTCCTTGAAAGCCCGGCAAGCGGCCTCATCAAGATCCGGATCAGGAAGACGATTCCCAGGACAAGCAGAATCCCGATCCAAACTGAGCCGCCCCAATGCTGAAGCGCGGAACCGATCGACGGGCCAAACGCGTGGATCAGCAGGAAGAGGGCTGCCGTCCAGAAGGCCACGGTGACGCCGGTAATGGCGAGGAACCGGCCGAACGGAAGCCGGAGGAACCCGGCGGCGAGGTAGGTTGGAAGACGCGTTCCCGGCACGAACCGGCTGCTGACTAGCAGCCACGATCCGCGCGCGGCGAACCAGGCTTCGCTGCGTTGCACGGCTTCGGCCCGGACGAATCGCCGGACAAACGCCGTTTCCAGCAGAGGACGTCCGACGCCCCGGGCGGCCAGATACAGGAGCGCATCACCAAGCCAGATCCCGAGGAAGCATCCCAGCCATCCGGTCTTCCAGCCGATGACTCCCGTCGCCGATAGAAGCGCGGCCCCGATGGTAGGAACGTCTTCTTGGACGAGGGTGGACACCGCGAGGCTCAACGCCTGTGAGAGCGGGAGCCATTCCGCGAAACCGGGCGGAACCCACTGGGTGAAGGTTGCGTCCATGGCGAAGAAGCTTAGCAGGCCCCGGCTTTTTCGACGTGCGCCACTGTGGAGGGGGCTACGCCGAATGCGGCCGGAAGATCGACACCTTGAAGCCGGGCCATCACCGAGATCAGCGCGTAGTGATGGATGGCGTGGGCGATGATGTAGACCAGTTCCCGTCCCACGGACGACTTGGTCATGGGCGATTCCCCGTGCGCGTAGCTGACCTCGCAACGGGCGAGGACCCGGGAATCCAGTCCCGAGGGTTCGAGACACTCCAGAACGGCGCGGATTCGGCGCGTTAGGACGAGGGCGAAATCCGGCAGGGTCTCGATCCTCAGGTCGCGCTGCCTGTGGTCATAGTCGACCACCGAGCAATCGATCCCGCCCAACAGACTGGTAAAATGGTCGAGGCAATGCCGGTAGTGGCCCCCGATCGATGCGTTGAACGCGATCGGAAGCTTCTCGGCGTATGTCGTAAACTCCAGCGAGCCGAGAAGGAGTTCGCCTTGGTGGAGGATTTCAACCGCCGCCGCCAAAATGCGCCGGTTGTGGGTCTGGTCGTCTCCGCACGTCCGCTCCACAAGGGGATGCACGGTTTGGTGTGGCAGCGTTAACGTCTGGGATTGGTTCATACATCGAACGGATTCAGGCAACCGTTCCGCGAGGTGGTCGCCTGCGGGATTCATTCCTTACAAGGACTCGGCAGGTTTTTTCCCGAAGCCGACCTCGGCCCGCGGCCCGCTTCGGATGCCGGCCAAAGCCATCGTCCGCGCCCGTGTTTCGCGGAACAGCTCTTTCCGGTCGGTGGATGGTTCCAGAGGCTGGGATCTACGGACGCAAGCGGTGACCTGTTCCTTCGACAACAGCTTGAGGACACGGGGCGCGAGCGTCCTGTCGCGCCAACGGCAAACCTCTCGGCTAAATGGGGAATTTCAGGAATGGCCGACCATCGGCGCGCCGCTCGGGGTAGCGAAGCGGCTGCCGAAGAACGGAATCTCCGATCGTCGGAGCCAGACGACCAACGCCCCCGACAGGAAGACGACGCAGGCCAGAACGAAAAGCAGACCGCCGTCGTCCTTCACCACGATGCCGAGCTTGGTCAGATGGCTGCCGATCGCGCCGGCCATGACGCCCATGGCCATTCCGGCGCCGTAGATCGAGAACCTTCCGCTCAGCAGCAGTCCGGCGGCGATCAACTCGGCGATGCCCGAACCGATCCGGCCCCACGGTTCTGCGCCAAGCTTGGTGAAGATGTAGACCGATTCTTCGGCACCGGTGAACTTGAAGAACAGCGTCTGGAGGAGAATGGCGGCGGCGATGATCTGGAAAGTCCAGGTGACGTTGCGGTGGGTTTTGCAGGAGTTCATCGGAGGGAGCCGGTTGATGGGTGGAAGATTGTTGCCGGTGGATCGGGTGCTATTCGCCGGAGATCTTCTTCCAGGAAGAATCGGCCTTGGTGGTCTGTGCGGGTTCGTCCTTGTCCCAATCCTTGCGGGCATTTCCCCACAGGCCTTTGTAGAAGAGGAAGAGTCGGCCGTTGGTCACCTTGAAGTTCTGGGGATCGATCTCGACCTTCTCGCCCTTGGCCATGGCGGTCGCGCACCAACCGCCGTAGGTCGGTAGATACTTCATCGGCGAGGCCACGAAGAGCGCCTTGTTCTGCGCCGAGCTGAACCAATAGGTGACTCCCGCGTGGGCGGCGGAGTTTTCCTTGGATCCTTTGACCGCTTTGCCTTGGGCCATGTAGGCGACCGGGTCGAAGCCTTGGAGCGCGAGTTTGTCGGCGCCGAGATTGTATTGCTTCAGATCGGATGCCTCGGCGGCCGAAGCGGCCGAGTGGAGGAGGACGAATGAGGACAAAACGAGCAGCGGCGTGTAGCGGACGAAGGAACGACGGGAGATTTCAGATTTCATTTTGGAGTTTGTTGCGCGGTGGATCCGCGCGGACAGGGGTGGGTGGAAGATCGGGGCAAAACCTTACAAGCCGTCTTCACGCGGCGAACGTGAGGATTGGTGCGCGCAGCGCGGCGGCGCTGTTCTTTGAGACAACGCGATGCAGCGACTCCGAAAGGGACACGACAGAATCGCAGGGAAGCACCTTCGAGCCCGGCTGACAGATCGTGAATCCGGGCCCGTGGGCGTCGCCGTTCAGGACGCAGGCATCGGTCTGGCATTCGGCCAACTGGCGCCAGGCCTTGGCGAAGGCCTCGTCCCGGGTGCCCGCCAGCTCGTATTTCCAACCGACGATGGTGGCATGCGGAAACCAGCCGCGAAGTTTTGGAAGGACCTTGGTGGCGGGCTCCAGTTCCAGGGTCAGCCGACCGTCCCGGGTGGCGATCTTCGGAGAGGAAACCGGCTCGCCCTGTTGATTGACGATGCGGGCAATCCGGAAATCGCAGAGCGCCGCCGCATGGAACACGGCGTCGATCCGGCGCATCCGGCCGATGCGTTCCATGCGGTCGGCCAGGTCGTCATTGGTCGTGAACGACTCGACCTCCCAGGCATCTAGCGGCCCGGTGTAGGTGGCTCCCTCCGCCCGCAGGCAATGGACGTTCCAACCGCGCTTCAGGAAATGGTTCGCGATCTGGGTGCCGAGTTTTCCGGTCGAAAAATTGGTCAAGCGGCGGGCTTGGTCGATGGGTTCGAATGCGGGCCCGAAGGTAATGAGGAGGCGCATAATCGATGGTGTGTCGCGACTCCTTGGCCAAACTTACAGCGTAAGTTCCCGGCCTGTTGCCCGACTACAGGGCATGATGCGTTCCCTAATTCTGCTCGCTGGAATGGCGGGCATCGCCAGCGCCCAAACCAACGCTCCCGGCCCCGAAACCCATGTCCTCCGCAGCGGGATGAAGCAGGTGCCTTTGATCGAACTCTTCACCAGTGAAGGCTGCAGCAGCTGCCCTCCCGCAGACAGGTGGATCAGTTCGCTGACGGGCAACGCGGGCCTTTGGCGCGACTTCGTTCCAGCCGTCTTCCATGTCGACTACTGGGATGGCCTGGGATGGCCCGACCGCTTTGCCTCCGCGAACAACACGCTCCGGCAACACGCCTACGCGGAAAGCTGGAAGAGCGATTCCGTCTACACGCCGGCCTTCGTCCTGAATGGAAAGGAATGGCGATCCGGATTGGCGGGGCGGGCGATTCCGCGACCAGGTGCGGACGCCGGAGTGCTCGAAGTAAAGCCAGGCCAAACAAACCACTTCGCCATCACGTTCACGCCGGCACCTGGGATCAAGGGACCATTCGACGTCTCGGTCGCGTGGTTGGCTGGAAACCTGGCCACGCAGGTCCGCCGCGGGGAGAACGCGGGGCGAACCTTGGAGCACAACTTCGTCGTGTTGGCCTGGGCAACGATTCCCCTGAACGCCGAAAGTGCGGCTCATGGAAACGTTCTCCTGAAACGCCCGACGGGAACGGATGCCACCAAGCTCGCATTGGCGGCCTGGGTTACGCCGAGAGGCTCCCGCGCGGCGATCCAATCAGCGGGCGCTTGGTGGCCGTAACGGTTCAGCCCTTGTCTTCGAGCGCTTCCGTCAACCGGTTCTTCAAGCGATCGCGGGTGGCGGTGGGCATTCTTCGCACGACATCGTTGGTATGGGGCTGCTGGACGGTTGCAGGGTTCATCCGCGACGCTGCCTGACGTATTGAACCCAGTTGCCCCATGTATCGCTGGCACCAGGCGCAGATCCACAGATGCAGCCTGATCTTCACCCGTTCACCCAGCGTCAGGCGGCGTTCGTTCGATTCGGAGGCCAGCCGGGCGATGGTCTTGCAAGGAGGAAGACGGTGGGCCAGCCAGAAGATGAACCGTTGCTTGAGGGAAGCCTGGGGGTTCATCGCGTCATTCCTCCTCCGGCGTGACTTTGCCGAACCATGAAACCTCCAGACAGCGCCTTAACGCCAGCCGGGCCCGGTGCAGCATGACCCACAGGTTGTTCTGGGAGATGTTGAGTGTGGCGCAGATTTCCTCGCCCGGGATCTCGTCGACTTCGCGCATCAGGTAGACCTGCGCGATCCTTTGCGGAAGCTTGCTGGTGCAGCCGTTGAAGGCCTTCCAGAACTCGTCCTTGTCCATGCTGTCGCCTGCGCTGCTCCAATCGCTTGGGGCGAGCTCAGGGGTCCAATGCTCCGCGAATCCGGGATACTCGAAGGTCTTGTTCTCCTCGTCTTCGTAGAAGCTGAGATCGGTGAAGGAGGTTTCCCGGCCTGATTTCCGAAAGTGATCGAGGATCTTGTTTTTGAGGATGCCGGTCAGCCAGCTCCTCTCCGAAGATCGGCCCTCGAAACGTCCATGGCTCTTCAGCGCGGCTAAGAGGGTCTCCTGGACGAAGTCTTCCGCCCGCGTCTGGTCGCGCAGACGGGACAGGGCGTAGTGGAAAAGATAGTCTCCGTGGTCATCGACCCAACCATCCGGATTGAGCTTCGAGGGCGAAGGAACCGGAGCAGGTGCCTGAGACGGAACGGATTGGTCAGAAGAATTCAATTGGAACAAAGAAGCGTAGCGGTAGCAGCCCGTCAAACAAGCTCTAGCCCCGCCTCGTGATGACACGCGGCCTACAAAAAAACTCGGGAATCACGTTGGTCTTGTAGGCCCGGTCCCCTGACCGGGCATTCTTTGATGGGCTGCTAGGCGCCGCCTCGGAGGCTGACCTTGATTTTGGTTTTCGCAGCCACGGAAAGCCGATGCCGCTTGCTGTCTCCGGGTCCGAAACGCCTGATCGCGTGCCTCAGCCAGCTCAGCTGACGTCGGTATCGGCGACACTTTCTGCAAAGGGCAAGGTGCATCCAGTAGCCGACGCGTTGCCAAAAACGCAGGTCTTGTTCCATGGCCTGCGAAGTGTGGCTGCACATCTCGCGACAGGTCGGCGACAGCGCGGCACGAAGCTTTCTGAGCGGCGTGAGCCGGCTCGTTATGGGCGTCGTCATGGAAATTGTGTCGCACAGGCTGGCGATTCCTTACTGCAAAGTTTGACGAGGGTCGTTCGATTGGTTTGGACGGACCTTGGGGAAACCATCCGCGAATCGGACTGTTCGAGTGTCACTCATTGACGGCCCTGAAGAAACGGGGTTCTGGTCCAGCGCTTTTCTGCAGCTGAACAAGGTGCCTGTTATTGGTCGCGGTCAGGCTGATAACTGACGACCAATGGACCAGGTTAGACGAGGCTTCAATCCGGTATCGTTTTCCCTGCAGTCCTTCCAGGGTCAGATCCAGAATTTCAGCGCCCCGCAAACGGAGTCCTCCGACCCGGCTGGGCGCGGGCGCTGCTTTGACGGCGTCGATGGCGGACTGGAACAGGTTGATCGGGAACGTCGTTTGCCCGTAGCCCGGTTGGCTGTAGAGCAGTTCCCATGGCTTGTGGCTAGGCGAGTTGGTGACGCCGTTGATGATGGCGAAGATCGGCTGTCCGCCGCTCGCAAAACGATTGGCGACCGCCCTGGAAAAGTCGTTCAAGACCAGATCCAGCCCGGCTTGGGTGACGAAGTTTTGCGTCTGCGCTTCCTGGTTGGGCTGGAGGTTGACGCCAACATGGACGACTGGAATGCCATCGGGATTGCCTCCTCGGGGCGCGTAATACTGGTCGATTCCCGTTAACAGTTGGGGCGCCGCCGCTTGGCAATAGGGGCACCACCAGGCGAACCAATCGAGCACGACGATCTTGCCGACGAAGTCCGTGAGCTGCACCGGTTGCCCGTTGGCCCGGTTGATCAGCGAGAAATTGGTGACCACCTGCCCCACGGAATACTGCTGGGCTCGGGCCGGAACCGCGGCGATCCATACCAGGGCGACGAACACCATCAGCCTGAGCAGGGAGGCGGTTTGTGGGGAGGCGATCGCGGCGGGCTTTGCGGAAGTCCGAGGCAGTGAGCAAAGGTCTTGAGCTGGCTTCTGGTTTTTCATGATGGGAACTCCGGTGGTTAGAACTCCGCCGAATAGGCGAGCTGCACGGCCAGCCAGGAACGGTTCTTGTAGAGGCTTTGGAAGAAGGCGGTGCTGATTCCGAAAGGCTCGTAGCGGGTGTAGTAGGGCGCCGCGAAGACCTTGATGGAATGGGCGCCCCAAACGCGTCGGACCCCGAGCCCGGCTTGCCAGGCTTCAAGCCCCGGTGCCGCGCTGGAGAACAGGGAGTTTTCAATCTCACCGGAGTCGCGATACCAGCGGCCAGACATGCTGAAGTGCCATCCGGCTGTGGGCTCAAACTCGACTGATCCTCCGCCATACCAGGCTTCGAACGTCGGATTCTCCCGTGTCCATCCTCCGAACGTCCGGACGATCCAGCGCTCGCCGAGCGCGATGTTGAGCGAACCTTGCCACGCGTAGCGGTGCTCGCGGTCGGTCGTGTCGGTGAGGCGGAACTCGTTCAGCAGGCGGACCCGCCGGGTCAGGATGTTTTCCCCCGAGACATGGTAGCTCGCCGTGTAGAGGTTGGGCCGTCCGCGCCGTAGTCCCGCAAAATCGATTTCGTAGCCGGGAGCGATCTCGTCGTGCAGGTAGCTGATGTCGGCCTGGAGAAACCCCACGGTGGGGAGGTATTCCCACCTCAGTCCGACCGTGCCATTCTCACCTCGGGGCGAGGCGTCTAGGTATTCCGGGAAAAACGCGGCAAATTGTTGCCGGTAGTATTGGTTTAGCCACAACGACCGGAAGTCAGTGTATCCGTCGTAGGCACCCGCCGAGAAAACGGCGGACAGCGGATCGAGGATCCTGATTTTTCCACCTAGTTGTCCAGCGATGCGGTGAGCGTCGACGGACTCGCGCAGTCCCAGAAAGTCGAACGGCGCCGGAACGTAGTCCAGTTCGAAGGTGTTCCATGCAAGGCTCGCGGACCATTCCGCCGACCGGCGCTTCTGACCGTATTCGAGCGAACTTTGGGTCAACGTCACGTCGCTGGAGAAAAGTCCGTCAAAGTCCACCTGCACTTGCTGGGTAACCGGAGCCCCACCTCCCGTCGGCGGGGGCGCCGCTGAACAAGCCAGTGGGAGGAATGCCATGGCAAATAGCGCTCTGGAACGAAGTGATAGTCCAATGGCTGACATCGGGCGCGTGGGTCAGGGTTTCCCCGGTGCTTTGATGGCATCAATCACACTGCGCAGCGCCTCGGCGCCCTCGAAACCCGCTTTCTTGTAGATCGCATGGAACAACGGGGAGCCTGCCTTGCCCCGCGTTCCGTCGATGATTACGAAAAATGGAAGGCCTTCGCCTCCGTAGCTTTTCAGGGTCTTGCCGTCCTGGTCGTCCAAGACTGCGCTGATGTGGTGCTTCTTGATGAACGCGGCAGTGTTCTTGGGATTTTCTTCTTCGACGTTGATGCTGACGACTTGGACCGGAATGCCGTGAGGGTTGCCCTTCTTCGCTGCGTAGTGCTTCTGGATCTGCTCCTCGACGACAGGTGCCGACTGGGCGCAAGGCCCGCACCACCAGGCGAAGAAGTCGAGAACCACGATCTTGCCGGCAAAATCAGAGAGCTTGACCGTTTCGCGCGAAGCTCGATTTGCGAGAGAGAAGTTCGGGGCGATCTCGTCGGCAAAGGCGTTGCCAGCAACGAACAGGAACAAGAGGGCGGAGACGATGGATCTGATTTTCATTTATGCCTTTGACGTGAGGATTCAGCGGCACGAGGTGCAACCGGCAGCCTGGGCGCCACCGGACGCGGACGCGCCTGATTCAATCTGGGGCCCGATCTTCGATTGGTAGCTGAACACCGCCGAGTTCGAGAACTGCATCCCCGGCCTGGAAACCAGTCTCTGCTTGTGGACGGGAACGGTGCTGCAGCCTGCTCCGATCAAGACCGGGACCATTGCCAGCAGCAGGATCAGGTCTTTGTTTCGGGTTGCTGTCATACGGTTCGCGGGTGTGTGGGAAAACGAGGGCAATCCTTACAGGACGATTGCGATTCGATCGCGGACTCGGTGCGTCAAGTTCCCAACGGGTCAGAGTAGTTGAGGCTCGGATTTATTCCGCCAGATCTTTGGTTGCGTCGTTTCAGCCCGTCAGGTTTGCGTTTCAGGCGGTCCAGTATCGAGCGGGTCCGCAAGCGATTCGGCTGTAAGGAAGCCGCCCGTGACACGACTGCCTTGTGGACCTTGAAACCTTTCCGGATTAGCTGTCCTTGATTCTTTTTTCATGACGCTGCTTTGCGGAGCCCCTAAATCCGACGACCCTCCTTCCGAATGATCACGCTCATCTCCGGGACCAATCGTCCCGCCAGCAACACCCGCCGGGTCATCGCCATCATCGAAGGACTCTACCGCGAGGCCGGTGTGCCGACGAACATCGTTGATCTCCAGGATTTGCCTCCCGAACTGTTCTTGCCTTCCGCCTACGCCTCGCCGCCCCCGGCCTTCCAGCCGTTCGCGGCAAAGATCCTGTCGGCTTCCGGGTTGGTCGTGGTGACGCCGGAATACAACGGTTCCATGCCGGGCGTTCTCAAACTATTCATCGACCACCTCAAGTTCCCGGAAAGCTTCGAAGCCAAGCCGGTCTGTTTCGTCGGGCTGGCGGCCGGCATGTGGGGTGCACTCCGCAGCGTGGAGCAGCTCCAGGCGATCTTCGGCTACCGCAACGCCCATGTCTTTCCGAAGCGCGTCTTCATCCCCGGAGTCGGGCAGGCGCTCGGTTCGGATGGCCAGTTTGTCGACACCGAACTCACCGGCCGCCTGCGCGAACAAGCCCGTGGATTCGTCCGGTTTGTCGATGCCATCGATCGGCTCAAGACGCCGGTTCCAGGATGATTCGGACCCGCAAGCACGGGCGGATCGCGCGTTACGGATTGGCGCTGATGGGCGCGGGCGTTCTCGCGCTTCACGGAACCGGCTGCCTCATCCTTCCAGGGGACGATCGGTTGGAGACGCTGTCGCATGCAGCCACTCTCACGACTAATGGCTTCGTGATTCGCTACCACCTGGCGGAAAGCGCCGCGGCCGAATGGAACATTGTTTTCGTCCACGGCACGCCGGCCAACGCCGGGATCTGGCATTCGCAGTTCAAGGATCCGTTTCCCGGCGCGAATCTGATCGCCTACGACCGTCCCGGCTTTGGCCTGTCGCAACCGGTGCGACGAGACCCGCACCTGCACGAACAGGTTTCGGCACTGACCAATCTTCTCGCGGTCACGCCTGCCCGGGCGACGTTGCTGGTGGGTCATTCCTACGGCGGCCCCGTGGCGCTGTTGACTGCTGCAAGACATCCCGAGCTCATCGCCGGCGTCGTGCTCATCGGCGGCAGCGTGGATCCCGGCCAGGAGCATCCGCTCTGGATACAATATCCGTTCCACACCGGCGCGACCTCATGGGTGCTTCCCGGCTGGCTTCGGCAGTGCAACCGGGAACTGATGACGTTGAAGAGCGACCTCCTCGAGCTTGAAACCGAGCTGGAACGCCTGCGGGTTCCAGTCGTCATGCTCCACGGTGAACGCGATCGACAGGTGCCCGTGGAGAATGTCGCCTACCTTGGTTCCAAGCTCGCATCCTTGGGCAAGAGCAACCTGTTTCAGGAAATCGTCTTCTCCGACTACACGCACTTCATCCCGTGGGAGCATCCGGACGCTGTGCGTCTCGCGATCCAAACGGCGGTCGAACGCTCCGCCCAATTACGGAGATAACAGCCACGGAAAACCGCCACCAAAGCATCCCGAAAGCACCCTCACCCAAGATGACGACCTACGATCCGGACCTGATCCGCAAGATGTCGAACCGCCTCGGCGCGCAAGCGGTTGTTTCCACCATCGCCTCGACGCTGCTTGGCGGGGTTGTGGGGTTGGTCGCCTCACCTTTCATCCTGCAATCGCTGCCCGGAAACATCGCCGTGGACCTGCCCAACTGGGCCTGTCCCGCCACCTTTGCCATGGTCGGCCTTGCCAGGGGCCTCGGGCAGGCAGCGGAAATCCGCATGAAAGCACAGACGATGCTTTGCCTACTTCAGATCGAAGAGAACTCCCGGGCGCATCGACTGGCGTCCAATCCGGATCGGGCATCCTGAAAATTCCACTAGCCGAAGATCCCGTGTAAGGAATCAGCCTGCCGACCGACCCACCGCCGAATGAGTTGGAATGCAAACTCGGTCGGCGATTGGGCCCTGGCCCTGTTGGCGGCCTATTTGTTCGCGGGCCTTGGTTTCGCTGCATGGTTTCATTTTCGCGGAATTGTTCGACTGGATGCCGCCACCAAAGGGACAGGTCTGGGCTTTCGCCTGATCATCTCGCCGGGTCTCATCGCGCTCTGGCCGATGCTTTGGTTCCGATGGGTAGCCGCTTCCCAAGCCGCCTCGAAGCAGGATCATTTGAAGGCACAGGAGTCCCTCGCGAAACTCCGTCCCGTCCATCGGTGGACATGGCTCGGCCTGCTCGTCTTGGTCCCTGCGTTGTTGGTCATCGTGCTTTGGAACCGGCCCGCTGAGCGCCTTCCTAGCCAGATACATCCTCCGTCACAACCACAGCGCTGACTCGCATGTCGCTCTCCTACCGCGCCGTCGACTGGAACCCGCAGAAGCGGACATACGACATCATCGTCGGCTCGTTCATCATCGGTGCGCTGGCGGTCTACATCGGTGTGTCGTTGATCGTTTCTCCGAACACGACGGCGGAAACGCTCATCATACGGGGCACCGCATTGACCGCTGTGCTGCTGGTCCATGTCATCTTGTGCATCGGTCCGTTGGCGCGACTGGATTCCCGTCTCCTTCCGCTTCTCTACAATCGGAGACATCTCGGAGTGATGATGTTCGGCCTGGCGCTGGTCCACGCCGTGTTCTCCACCGTCCAATTCCACGCCCTCGGAGATGCCAATCCGCTGCTGAGCATCTTGACGGCCTACCAGCGCGACTACCGACTTTTCGACAATGGTGTTCCCAATCTAGCCCACTTCCCATTCGAGCCTCTCGGGCTGGCCGCCTTGGCGATCCTTTTTGTCATGGCCGCGACGAGCCATGACTTCTGGCTGCGCAATCTCGGCCCGGCGTTCTGGAAGGCGCTGCATCTCGGGGTCTACGTCGCCTACGCCCTGATCATCGGACATGTCGCGTTAGGAGTCATTCAATCCGAGCGAAGCGTCGTCTATCCGGCTCTCGTATTCATCGGGTTCGCCACCGTTGCGGGCCTTCACATCGCGGCGGCCACCAAGGAACGAAGGACGGATCGACGGCACCGGGCGGAGGAGAAGGATGGCTTTGTCGCAACCTGCTCTGCGAACGAAGTCATCGAAGGTCGGGCCAAGGTTGTTCTCGTTGAAGGAACGAGGGTCGCCGTTTGGCGGCATCAAGGCCAGCTGTTTGCGACATCGAACACCTGCCGTCATCAGGGCGGGCCGCTTGGTGAAGGGCGCATCATCGACGGCTGCATCACCTGCCCTTGGCACGGATGGAACTACCAGCCCGAAGACGGATGCAGTCCGCCGCCGTTCAAGGAAGTGATCGAGACCTACGAGCTCAAGGTCCTCGCCGGTTCGATCTGGCTCAAGACCGAGGCGAATCCAATTGGAACCCGAAGCGCGGGATCGGCGGAGGAATCGTGGCAATGAACGAAGACTTCTACATCGGCTACTACGACCGCGTTCCGCCGTCGGTTCGCCACCACGTCCGTCGCGTGGTCGTTGGAGCCACGATCGCATTTCTGGCGTTGGTCGGCCTCATCGCCTTCAGGCAATCGCCCGCCGATCCCGGAGAGTTCGGCTTTGGCATCACGTCGACGTTCTCCGGCACCCTCCGCGAACTGCCGCTTCCGATCCTCACGACCGTTTCAACCAGCGGCGTGGCGACAAACTACCTGCTCGTTGGCTCCGGCAAGTTTGGCCTGCCGGCGTTCGCCCGCGGCCACGACGGTGCGCGCGTGCAATTCAAAGGATCACTCATCCGGAAAGGCCAGGCCGTGATGGTGGAGATGAACGATGAGAAATCGTTCCAGATCATCGCTCCAAAGGACGAAATCCAAGCCGCGTCGGCAATGATCCCTATCGGAAGGGTCGTGCTGACGGGAGAACTCGTGGACACGAAATGCTACTTCGGCGTCATGCGTCCGGCCGTCGGCAAGGTCCATCGAGCCTGTGCCGTTCGCTGCCTGAGTGGCGGAGTTCCACCCGGCCTATTAGTCCGCGATCAATCCGGTGCCGATGTTGTGGTCATGATGAGCGGACTCGGCGCGGAGAAGCTTGCGCTGGACCCTCAATGGGCAGCCCGGACGATCACAGCCGAGGGTAATCTCGAGTTCCACGGCGAGATCCCGGTTTTGACGACATCCTCTGTCATACTGGATAATTCCCGATAGCCGGATTTCAGTCTGCGTTTTCCAGACAGGCAGCGATGTCCCTTTACGGACGCTACTGCTTGGTGAAGCCGCCTTCCAAAACTGTGCCCATATTTGAGGAAGAGCCGGACATGGAAATGACCGGATCAAGCTTTCTCCCGTCCCGGAAATAGATACTCACGTCAACTGGTCGGGTCCCCTAACCCGGGGCTCGTGGCGCAAATCCTAATCCGTTCGTTGCCGGGCCACCGCAGAAACAATCGCCACGAGGCTTCCGGGAAGTGCTGACCTTGGATCACAGCAAAGAGCGGTGAATCCAACTTTCCCCAAGTGATTCGACCCCGTTCGCAACGAACCTTGGTAGGCACGGTGTGGAGTAAACTGAGCAGTCCCAGCGTTGGCAGTCGCTAACACTCAACGACGCGACCAACAAAGTAGGGAAGGTGATTTTCAGTTCTATCGCCCGGCTGAGGACGGCTTTTCAATCAGGAGCAAATTCCTGCAAGATCCTCACCGGCTATGCGGGCGCAAACTTCGACATGGACTTCCCGGACATACCGTTTCCAGAGGCGCCACGCATCTTGAACCACAGCCATAGGGCGGGGAATTGATCCGGAGAAGCCTCCACTTGGCGACTTCGGAATCTCCATCCCGATGTTTCCGGATAGGCTGAAAATTGGCAGCGACCGCCAGCGGCGGATCTTAACTTCGGCTATAATTCCGAAATCCAGGCAGCTCGACTATCGGACTTGGCTCTTCGGCGGATTCGGAGCCGGGGCCGGCTGGTTGATCACGGAGGCCAGCGACTCCCAACTCTGCTTCTCCGGAAATCCTTCACCGACTTTTTGGCGGAGGAACTGGCGGAGCGGCTCGATCAGGCGGATGGCCGTATCGATGGTCGCGCTGCTGCCGCCCTGGTAGGCGCCGATGTTGATGAGATCCTCGTTCTTCTTGAACGTGGCCAATAGATCACGCGCTCGGCCCGCGATCTCCTGCTGATCGGAAGTCGTCAAATCGCGGACAAGACGGCTGACCGACGACAAGACGTCTATGGCCGGATAGTGGTTCTGATGCGCCAGCTCACGTGACAGGACGATGTGGCCATCGAGGATCGATCGGACCGTGTCGGCGATGGGATCGTTCATGTCGTCGCCTTCCACGAGCACGGTGTAGAGCGCCGTGATCGAGCCGGTCTCGCCGTTACCGGCGCGTTCGAGAAGCTGCGGCAGCAGCGAGAACACCGAAGGCGTGTATCCGCGGGTCGCCGGAGGTTCCCCGACCGCCAGGCCGATCTCACGTTGGGCCATGGCGAAGCGCGTGACCGAATCCATCATCAGCAGGACGTTCTGTCCGGCATCGCGGAAATACTCGGCAATGGCCGTGGCAAGGAAGGCGCCTTTCAACCGGGCGATGGCCGGCTGGTTCGAGGTCGCGACGACGACGACGGATTTGCGCCGACCGGCTTCATCGAGGTCCTTCTCAAGGAACTCCCGGACCTCACGACCACGTTCGCCGATCAGCGCGATGACGTTCACATCCGCTTCCGCCTTGCTGGCGATCATCCCGAGCAGGGTCGACTTGCCGACGCCGGAACCGGCGAAAATGCCGAGACGTTGTCCGCGTCCACAGGGCGTGAACGTGTCCATCGCCTTTATGCCCGTGCGGAAGAACTTTTCGATGCGCTGGCGCTTGAGCGGGTGCGGCGGCTGCGTGGCCAAAGGCGCGGTGCGGTCGCAGTTGAGCGGTCCCAGGTCGTCGAGGGGATTCCCAAGACCATCGATCACGCGGCCCTTGAGCGACTCACCGACTGGAACGCGCAGGGCGCTGCCCAGCGCGACAACCTCGCTCCCGGGATGGATTCCGTGGAGCTCGCCGAGCGGCATTAGAAGGACGTGGTTGTTCCGGAAGCCGACGACCTCGGCGAGAGTGGTGGAGTCATGGCGGCCGGACTCGATGCGGCAAATCTCACCCACGGAACAAAGCGGGCCCTCGGACTCGATGACCAGGCCGATAAGCTGGACGACGCGGCCGTGCTGGCGCACGACCCGGGTTTCCTGCACCCGGCGGCGTAGCGATTCGAGCCGGGAAAGGGGGACGGGGCTGGATCGTTCGATCATGCGTCGGGAAGCAGGCTGTGGCGGAGGAGTTCGAGCTTGGTCTCGCGCCGGGCGTCGATGATTCCGAAGCGCGTCTGGACGATACAGCCACCGCGGCTGACATCCGGGGCGGCATGGAAGTGGACGGTGCTGCCGTTGAACTGGCCGCTGGCCAACTGCGAGCCGGACCGCTGGAGAAGTTCGAGATCCGCCGCGCTGAGGCGCACATGGAACTCGGCCGATTCCTCTACCTGCATGAGGGCGTCCTTCACCACTCCGGCGACCATTTCCGGAGTGATCGGAAGATCGGCCACGAGTCTCTGGGCGATATCAAGGGCGAGTGAAGTGACGGCCTGCTCAGCGTCACGCATGACCTGCCCGACCGCCTGACGAAGAGGAGTAACCACGCCGTCGAGCAATTGCTGCATGTCGGCCCGCTGCTGGATGAGCTGTTCGCCGAGCTGCCGTTCGCCTTCCTGTCTTCCCTCTTCGCGGGCATGGCGGATCTGCTGCTCGATCTCGGCCGACGGGACGACGGGGTTCTCGGACAGCGAACGTGCTTTCAGGGACGGACCGTCGATCACCTGGACGAGGACACCGGATGAGATCGGACGGATCGCGCGGAAAGGCTTGGAAAGCCGGATGACCTCACGCAGGGGCATCGCCGCCTCCACCCAGATCGATTTCGCCGTCGGCCTCCAGACGGCGGACGACGTCGATGATCCGGTTTTGAGCGCCCTCGATGTCGCGCAGCTTGAGCGGCCCGAGGAAGCCGATCTCCTCGTTGACCGTTTCGGCCGCGCGCTTCGACAGGCACGAGAGCAGGGCCGTCTTGAGCTTGTCGCTCGAAGTCTTGAGGGCGACTGCGAGGTCGCGCATCTCGACTTCGCGGAGGATTTTCTGGAGCGACGGCGGATCGAGGAGGACGAGATCCTCGAAGGTGAACATCTTCTGGCGTATCGATGCCCCGAGCTCGGGATTGCGTTCCTCCAAGGCGACCAGCAGCGCCTTGCTAAGATTTTTGTCCATGGCGTTGAGGACTTCGGCGGTCGTCTTGACTCCGCCGGTCTGGCTCATGGGTTTTACCGGTCTGCCGCCGAGGCGCAGGTTGATGACATCGACGATCCTTTCGACGACCTCCACCGGGGTCGGTGCGATCGTCGCCAACCGCTCGAGGACGGCGTCGCGCTGATCACCGCGCAGTTGCGAGATGACGGCGCCCATCTTCTCGGGTTTCAGGTAGCTGATCAGGAGGGCGATGGTCTGGGGCTGCTCGTTCTTGAGCAGATTGACCAGTTGCTTTGGATCCATGTCGGCGATGCCCTGCATGGCGCCGACCGGCGTCCGCGTCGGCGCAACGCGGCCGATGACGTCGGACGCCTTGTAGAGCCCGACAGATTTTTCAAGGGCACCGCGGGTGTAGTCCACGCCGCCCAGCACCGATGTGCTCGCCTCGACGGCGACGCTCGTGAACTCCTTGAGGATCTCCTTCTGGTTCTGCTCCGTGAGCATCTTGATCTTCGACATCTCGGCGCTCACCGACTCGAGTTCGCCGTCCTCGAGCTGCTTCATGATCCCGGCGGCGGCTTCGGGGCCGAGGATGATGAGGAGGGCGGCAAGCTTCTGCACCTTCGACATCTTGGAGACGTCGGGGACGATCTGTTCGGGTTCGGCTGGTGCTGCCATTTTACTTCTGCTCCGGAGCGGGATCGTTGTTGCCGCGGCCCAACCAGGCGCGGACCGCCTGGGTCATGTTGGCCGGGTTCTCCTTGATGAGGCGGTTGAGGACGTCAACGGTCACGACCTCGTCCTTCTTCTTCTGGCTTCCCACAAAACCATCGGATCCGACGCCGTCGGGGATGAGGTCCCCGATCGCGACTCCGATCGGGAGGTCGTCCGCCTTGGTCTTCTTGAGCGTGCGGAAGAAAACGAGCCCGAGCACGAGCGCGATGCCGGGATAGATGAGCTTCTGGGCCGTCTCCATCATGAACTGGGTGCGTTCCTCCTTCTCGAGTTTCTGGGCGATCTCGACGGCGGGCGCGTCGTTGAAGGGGGTTTCCTCCAACACGACGTTGTCGTCGGTGGTCCCGATGGCGTTGGAAACGATCTGCCGGAGCTTTTTCAGGTCGTCCGGCTGGCGCGGCTCGGCCTTCTTGTCCTTGCCCGCTCCGGTGAAACGCTGTGCGATGAAGACCGAGGCCGTGATTTTTTTCACGGCGCCGGCGGCCTGGAGAATGGTGCTGGTGGACTTGTTGATCTCATACTTCTTGGTGGCCACCTTCTTCTTGGTGTTTGAAGTGTTGAGGTTCGCCCCGCCGGCGTTGTTCGTGTCGCCCGTGTTTGAATTGGCCGCGGCGCCGGCCGCGACGGCGGTCGGCTGCGAGGTGGAAGTGACCGTGTTCTCATCGGTGGAATTGTCCTCGCGGATCACCTGGCCATCGGGATCGAACTTCTCCTCGACCCGGTTGATGGAATCCCAGTTGTGCTCGGCCGTGACCCGCACGACGGCCTGTCCAGCGCCCAGGACCGCGGCCAGCATGCCCTCGGCCTTTTTGGTGAGGTATTGCTCGACGGTGCGGCGGGCGGCGAACTGGCTGTTGGAAAGCCCGGCGACGGAATTGTCGTCCTGGTTTTCGGAAAGGACGTTGCCCCGCTGGTCGACGACCGAGACGGAGTTGGCCGAGAGCCCCTCGACGGCGTTCGCGACAAGGAACCGGATGGAGTTCACGGCGGACGACGGGAGGTCCGCGTTGCCGCGGACCTTGATGAAGACGGACGCGGTGGGCTTGCGTTGCTGGTCGATGAGGAGCCGGTTTTCGAGGAGGACTATCTGCACCCGCGACGACTCGATCTGCTCCAACTGGCCGATGGTCCGGGCGAGCTCGCCTTCCACCGCCCGCTTGAAGTTCAGCCGCTGGGCAAAGTCCGAGATCCCGAAGTTCGCCTTGTCAAAAAGCTCGTATCCGCTGCCGCCCTGGGCCTGGGGAAGACCTTTGGCCGCGAGCTGCATCCGCATCTGGTGCACCCGGTCCGCGGGGATGTAGATGCTGCCGCCGGCTTTGATCTGGTAAGGGGTCTTGGACTCTTCGAGCGAGGCCACGATCTTCCCGGCCTCGGCTTCGTCGAGGCGTCCATAAAGCAGCGAGAAATCCTGTCGGCCGGAGAACCACGCGAGCGTGGAAAGCCCGGCGATCACGGCGACCCCCGCCAGCACGATGCTGATGCGCTGGTTGAGCCCGATCTGTTTCCAGATGACCGCCAGCTGGCGGCCGAATTGCGAAAGATTGTTCATCGCTTACACCTGCATCCGCATGAGTTCCTGATACGACTCCAAGAGCTTGTTTCTGACCTCCACCATGAGCTGAAAGGAGACGCTGGCTTCCTCCGAGGCGATCATCGCCTGGTGGAGCGGCACGTCTTTTCCGGCAAGGAGGGCGTTGACCGTCGCGCTGGACTGGGCCTGTTTGGCCGCCACGTCCTTCACGAGTCCGCCGAGCATGTTCTCGAACGACGCCGTGCCCGGACCGCCTGCGCCCTGGATGTGGCCCGCTGCAGGACGGGAAAGCTGCTGCATCACCGACTCCGGAATGCGCTCCAAGGTCCCCTGGCCCGCGGCATCCATCGCCCGCTGGAGCGCGGGGTTGCCGGCGCCAAGGGCCTGCATGCCGGGCGGCGTCTGACGGATGAGCGAGATCGGGTCCATCGCGGTTCAGTTCGTCAACGCTTGCCGATGGAAAGGGTCTGCATGGCGAGAGACCGGGCCGACTTCACGACGGCGAGGTTCGCCTCGAACGAACGCGACGACGCGATCAGGTCGACCATCTCCTCGTGGATGTTGATGTTCGGCATCGCCACCATTCCGCGTGGATCGGCGTCGGGATGTCCCGGCCGGTAGACGAGGATGGGAGGCCGGTGGTCCGTGGAAATCGTGGGTATCTGCACCGTTGCGCCGCCCTGGAGCTGGGAGTCGAGCACGGTCTGGAAGACAACCTGTTGTCGCTGGTAGGGCTGGCCGTCTGGACCCTTGGTGACCTGCGCGTTGGAAATGTTCTGCGACACCACGTCCATGCGGATCCGTTCCGCGTTGAGCGCGGAGGACGTGCTCTCTATTCCTGGAATGAGGTTCAACATGAGAATCAGCCCCTGCCGGTGATCGCGAGGCGCATGCGCATCAAGTTGCCGGTGATCATCTGCGTCTCCATGGCGTGTTCCACGGAGTTTTGGTTCAGTTTGAGGAGTTCGCTTTCGAGGATCACGGTGTTGCCGTCCTGCCGGCTAGATCGCGCCGTCGCATCGACGGCGAGCTTCGGCTGCGCGGTTTTCATGGCCGAAACGTCTCCCGAGCCGATGGCCTGCCTGAGCTCGGCTTCGAAGGAAGGCGAGACATCCATCCGGCGGTAGCCCGGCGTCTCGACATTGGCCAAGTTGCCGGCGATCGCCTCCTGTCTCAGGGCAGTCGCATCCAGCAGCCGCTTGGCCGCGAGGTAGTTTGTTCCGCTGAATAGGCCTTCAACCATAGAGAGTCCACCGAACCGCTTAGCAGCGCCGGTGCCACCGGGCATTTCCTGCGGGAAACGAGGGATTGCCCCGGATTTTGGGTCGATTGGGGTGGCAAATCTTGCCAGCCAGGATCCGATGGTAGGCAACCTTGTCCAAGGGCCAGGACCCACGCTCTTCCGGGCCGGGCTGTCCTTCACGAAAGACCATATTGATGCTTCCCCTTTCAACCGGCTCTCCCGATTCTCCGCGGCTCATGGTTCCGAGTCTTGAACAGCGACTCGCCGCTCGGATGCGGCCGGAGCAAAAACCCAGGATGTATCAACGCTGGGAGGAGCTCCTCTTCCTGCATTGGTCCTGCGAGCCCAGCTGGATCGCGCATCTGATCCCGCAAGGCCTGACCCTCGACCTCCACGACGGCAAGGCATGGGTCGCCATCGTCCCGTTCCGTATGTGCGGCGTCCGCTTCCGAGGCCTGCCAGCCATGCCCGGAATCTCCAATTTCAACGAGATCAACCTCAGGACCTACGTCCACGACGCGAACGGGCGTCCCGGCGTCTGGTTCCTGTCGCTAGACACCGACAGCCGGTTGGCCGCTTGGCTCGGCCGGGGCCTGTTCGGCCTGAACTATTTCTCGGCTGAAATCCAGTTCGAGCGCACCGGCACAAAGGTCCTCTGGCACGCCGCCCGTCGTGGCGAAGAATGCCGCGAGAAAATGGGCTACCGCATCCGTGAGGAACTTCCTGAGGCCAAGCCCGGGTCGCTGGAATTCTTCCTCCTCGAACGCTACCATTACTTCGCGCTGAAGGGTGGACGGCTC
This sequence comes from Verrucomicrobiota bacterium, assembly GCA_038203875.1. Classification (GTDB taxonomy): domain Bacteria; phylum Verrucomicrobiota; class Verrucomicrobiia; order Limisphaerales; family CANJSG01; genus CANJSG01. The sequence goes on along the minus strand of JBBRDN010000011.1, from coordinate 6,853 downwards.
CAGATCGGACAGGTCCACCACAAACCTTACCCACTGGCGGCGGCGGACGTCGGCCACTGGTATCAGGCGCCGCTGGTCTGGAACGGGATCAAGCAATTCGCCAAACCGCCCGACCACATGATCTGCAGCCCCGGCGTGGACGTGGAGATCTTCAAGGCCCGGCCGGTGTGACGGATTGAGACGTGCTTGGGCGAGGACAGCGGCGGCGCGTGATGGGCTGCATGAAGCTGATGGCCAAAGTGGGCCAAACTCCCTATCTCAGGAGAAAAGGAAAACCAATCGGCTGCCACCCTGCGTGATAAGCTGCACCGGGGCGCAATCGAATAACGTCTTAGGCGGCATCGCGCGTCTCGTATGTTCGAGTTCATCATCATTGCGGCGATTCTGTTCGGCGGCGGTTTGGCGTTCGGCCTCGTCACCGGGCGGCGCTCATGGGTTGCCCTTCCGCTGGCGGTCGTGCTCGCGGTCGTTGTCGGCGTCTGCGTCGGAGAGTGGTCTGGTTATCGCACGATGTTTGCGCGTTGGGATGTTTTCCTTTATGCGAGCATCTCGATTCTTACTTACTTCACTCTCGTCACTGGCCCGGCAGCAGTCGGAGCGATTGCCGGGATACTCATTCGGAGAAGTTGCCATGCGCGCCAACAAAAAGATGCCGCCTAACCATGCGCTCCAGCGCCTATGAGGGTAGTCAAGAGAGTGACGGGATTCCGAACAGGTTTTTTGGCGGGGTGATCGTCGCGCGGAGCTTAGTGGAACACAGCGGAGTCGCCCACCGCATCGGCAAGGAGCGCTTGACGGACCACGGCACCCACGACACCAGCGGTGGCGGCACCATCTTCTGGCTGGAGAGCACGCTGCGGATCTCGGCCGAGGAGCAGGTGGCGTTTCTCCGGCGCCTCTGGACCGACCAGTTGTCGGTGAGCCAACGCGCCCAGAAGACCACGCGCGCGTTGATGGAGCTGGCGCACGACGACGCGGGACGAACCCTCTTCGGCAAGACCGGCACAGGCGGCGACGCCAGGGCGGACATCGCGAACCTCGGCTGGTTCATCGGCTGTGTGAGCAAGGGCGATCGGCGCGTCTTCTTCGCCACCCGCATCGCTGGCAGGCGCGACTCCCGCGGCCGCATGGCCCGGAAGATTTCCGGAGCGAATCTTCACGATCTCGGCCTATCATTCTGGCCACGCCGTTCGCTCGCTTCAAACCGGGTGATCCCCTTGAGGTTGCCCGCATCGGCGGCACCACCACAAAACCATCGGACGACCGAATCATGAACGCCCTTCCAAGCCGTCGAGAGTTCCTCAAAAGCGCGGCCCTGCTAGCGGCGACCGCCGCTCTGGCCAGCCCGGCCATGGACGCCGCAGCCGCCGTCATGCCTATCACACGGGTCGGCGGTCCATTCCTGCGTCCCTCGCTGAATGTGTTTTCGTTCCTTGAACCGCTCAACGCGAACATGAAGGACGCCAGCAAGGGCATCGACCTCTTCGGCGTCTGCGACTACTGCGCCAAGCACGACATCGAGGCCGTCGATCTCACGGGCTACTTTTTTCCCGGCTACCCCAAGGCGCCGACGGACGCCTACGTGAACCGCATCAAGCGCCATGCCCACGATCTCGGCATCGACATCAGCGGGACGGGAGTGCGGAACGACTTCGCGACTGCGGACAAGGCCGTTCGCGCTGCGGGCGTGGAGTTGGCCAAGAACTGGATCGAAGTGGCCGCGAGGCTGGGCGCGCCGGTCGTGCGGGTCTTCGCCGGGCCGCAGCCGCCGCACAAGGACTGGCAATCGGCCTCAGGCAACGCGGCCCGGAACGATGTCGAGGCCTGGATGGCGGACTCGGTGCGCGAGTGCGCCGAACATGGCGCGAAGTTTGGCGTGATCGTCGCCGTGCAGAACCACGGCGATTTCCTGAGCTCGGGGCCCCAGCATCTGAGCCTTCTGAACCGCGTCGACCATCCCTGGTGCGGCCCCTTGGTGGATACCGGCATGTATCTCACGGAGGACCCTTATGCCGACATCGCCCTGATGGCGCCCCACGCGGTCAACTGGCAGATCAAGGAGACCCTGGGCAGCACGATGGCGTCGCCGGCCGTGGACTTTGGAAAACTGGTCAAACTCATCCATGCCAGCGGCTATCGGGGCTATCTGCCCATCGAGACACTTTCGATGAAACGGAAGGACTACGATCCCGCAGCGGAAGTCGCCAAAGTGCTTCGAGCGCTGCGCGAAGAGATTCGCAAGTTGCCCTTGGCCTGAGCGTTCCTTGTCGGAGGTCGTTGTGGCGCCGATTGCCCGCCTCCCCCACATCGCCGAAGGGGTTTCGGCGATCCTCGTCCATCTCCTACTCCGCCACTGCGGCGTCGACTTCGTCGCGGGAGGCCACGCCGTATTCGTTCAGCTTGTTCCGCAGAGTCCGGATGCTGATGTCGAGAAGCTTGGCGGCGTGGGTGCGGTTGCCCTTGGTGTGCTCAAGGGCGTGGAAAATCGCGTGTTTTTCGAGCTCGGACAAGGGCACGACCGGTTGATCCGGGGTTCCCAGGACGGGGGCTCCGACGACATCGGTTCCCGGCAATGGGATGATGGTCACAGCGGAGTCGTAGGCCCTCACTTCGCTCACGGTGGGTCCGGGTCCAAGGCCGAGGTGATCACGTCCGATCATGCCGCCCTCGTCGGAAAGGATGACGGCACGTTCGACCACGTTCTGCAGCTCGCGGACGTTGCCGGGCCACGAGTGGGTGATGAGCGCCTTGATGCCTTCCTCAGAAATCCCCTTCACGCGCACGCCGTGCTTGCGGGAAAACCGAAGCATGAACTTTTGCGCCAAAACAGGCACATCCTCCAAACGATCGCGCAATGCCGGGACGGGAATGGGCACGACGTTGAGGCGGAAGAAAAGATCCTGGCGGAACTCCTTCTTCTCCACGCTCTCCTCCAGGCGACGGTTGGTCGTGGCGAGGACGCGGACATCGACCTTGATCGTGCGGCTGCCGCCAACGCGCTCGAACTCGCGCTCCTGAAGGACGCGGAGGAGCTTGGCCTGCACCTGGAGGGAAACCTCGCTGATCTCGTCGAGAAGAATGGTGCCGCCGTGGGCGAGTTCGAACCGGCCTTCGCGTTTGTTCATCGCCCCGGTGAAGGCCCCTCTCTCGTGGCCGAAGAATTCGCTCTCGATGAGGTTCTCGGGCACCGCGGCGCAGTTCATCTTGATGAAAGGAGCGCCGGCGCGAGGACTCTGGCGGAAGAGCGCACGAGCCACGAGCTCCTTGCCCGTGCCGCTTTCGCCCTGGATCAAGACTGTCGCCTGGGTGGGGGCGACCCGCTGGATCAGCCCACGGAGCCTCTCCATCGACTTGCTTTGACCGATCAGCTCGTAGCCGCTGTCAGCGTCGTCGTCATGGCTGAGGAACTGGTTGACCTTGAGGATCTGGTTGAAGTCCTCGGCCTTCTTCAGGATGACGTCGATCTGGTCGGAGGAGAACGGCTTGATCAGGTAGTCGAAGGCTCCCGCCTTCATGCAATCCACGGCCATCTGCACGGAGGCGTTTCCTGTGACGACGACGGCGAGGGGCCGCACCGGGCGGGTCTGGAGCTCTTTGAGCAGATCCGTTCCAAGTCCGTCCGGGAGCGAGACGTCTACGAAGATGAGGTCGAAGGTGTCCTTGGACAGGAGTTCCTGGGCTGCAGCGATGGTGGACGCTGCAGCCACGTCGTAGCGCCGGTTGCGTAACTGCTGTTCGAGGTGCTTGCGGATGATCAGGTCATCCTCGAGCACGATGATTTTCTCGATCGACATTTCAAGGCCTAGACTCGGGCCTGTCTGCGGTAAAGGTCAGCAACGAAATGCGGGCGCTGGCGGTTGGCCGAAGGGATCTCGCGCGCCGGAACCAGCCCGCGACGGAGGAGCGCCTGCTCGTTTTCGCGGTCCAGGACGATGATCTTCATGGTGAGATCCTGGTTCTGGCGGATGAGCTGGTTGATGTCGGCGTTGGCGGACCGGGTTGCTGGATCGAGGCGGGTCCACTCGGACCGGTGTTCCTTCAGCTTGACCACGGATTCCTCGAGGCGGGCCAAAAGCGCTTTCTTCGCCGGATGGCTTTCGAACGAGGCGGAACCGTCCTGCGAGCGGAGCGCCTGTCCTTCCCGTTCGACGAGGGCAAGGACTTCGCGGGCCAGGCCGAGGTGCGCCTGAAGGCCGGCTTTCATTTCGGCAAGGTTGATCATAGGGATGCAGCCGAATTGGTCGTGGCTCCGACACGGAACAGTTCGCGATCAATCGCAGATTTCTCGATCCACTTCAGGTAGTCGCTCCTCCAGCGCGCCATTTCGACGACCGACGCGACCGCGTTGTCGCCGGGAACGGTTCCCTTTTGTTGGCCGATGATCTTTGCGTAGATCTCCGATGCCTTCTGGGTCTGCGAAAGCCTCTCGTAGATGAGTCCCATCTGATACATCGCCGGGAGCTGCCAGGCGACATTGGTGCCGAGCTGCGAAATGGATCCGTAGACGGAAAGCGCGTTCATGTAATCGCCGTCCTTGTAGAGCTGGTTGGCGATGTCGTTCCCGGTGCGCTGCTGCCAGTAGGCCCACAAACCCTGGTTGGCCCCGACGGCTTGCTGCGACTGGAGAAGCTTGAGCGTGTGTTTGGTCGCCTCCCCATTGCGATTCGTCTGCTTGTAGACCTCCGCAACCATGAACCGCACTTCGGGCATCTCCGCCGCGTCTGGATACTTCAGAAGGAACTGTTCTCCTTCGGTCACGGCCTCGGTCTTCTTTCCCAGCTGGAAATAGCATCGGACGAGTTTTGAGTGGATGAGCGGTCGGTTGAGCTGGTCCGAGCCGAGGGCGAGCAAGCGCGAGTAGGTCTCGGCCGCTTCATCGATCTTTCCCTGGATAACCAGAGTGTCGGCAATCTCCGCTTTGGCCTGCAGCACCAGCCGCTGGTAGTAGGCGATCTCCTCGAGCTTGAGCTGAACGGCGCTGCTCAGCACGAGGTAGAAGCGGTTCAGGGCCTGGTTCAGCGCCCCCGTTTCCCGATAAAGCAGCCCCTGCATCAGGTAGACTTCGGGAAGCCTTTCGTCGTCCGGGAATCGTTTCGTGTATTGGCTGAAGATCTGGAGCGCGCGAGTGACGTTGGTCTGGTCCTGCGCCAGAAGCGCCAGCTCCATCAGCGCCTTCTGGTGGATGTCCGCGGGAGCGTCCGCCGCCATCAGCTTCAGGAGTGTCTGTTCGGCAAAGACGAATTCCTTGTTCCTCCGCTGCTCGCGGGCGTAGTCGACGTCGCCCTGGAAATCCTTCGAAGTATGCACCACCGCCGGTTGCTGGATCTGGTAGAGGTTCGTGTTCTCGAGGCGGCGGCCGCCGTCGATCATGTTGAGCTTCGGCGCAGGGCCCGTGACGGGCTGATCGACAGCGAGGACCCGTTTTGGCGGAGCCGCCGGAGCGCCGGGATCAACGAGGGCAGGACTGGACCGGGCAAGGTTCCGGGCCTTCTCAATGGCCTGGGCGATGGAGTCATCCGGATCAGGCGACGACGACGCGACTGCACTGCCGGGGGCGATGCCGATCCAGAGCACGGAAAGTCCCGCGAGCAACGAGGCCGCAAGACGACGGATCAAAATGGACGCACTCACTTTAGGGTCCTTTCTGGAATGTGGCCGAACTGGATGCACGCTGCGCCGACGAAACGGGCGGAGCGAAGTTGACTGGGGGCAGGACCACGACCGGTTGGACGGCATTCGTCGATCCCGGCTTAAGCAGATACTGAAGCAGTTGATAGGGCGACACGGCCGCAGGGTCCTGGGCAGGGGCCGCCGCCGGCACCAATCCACCCGGTGGGATCTCGTCCATTCTAGGGGCTTTGCCCGGGAGGGTCTCCACCGCGGTCGCGACCGGCGGATCGACGGCGATCGGCAACACCACTTCCTTCGGCGCCACCTCCTTGTCCGCCGGGGGCAGCGGCTCGACCACGGAATCCTCAACCCGCTTGGCAAACCGCAGGGGCGACGGACCGATCATGGCCAGATACCCTAGACCGTCTTTCCCGTAGGCGGGAAAGACCCCGGCGAGGATCGCCAGCACGAGGATCTGTAGCCTTGGGATCATTGTGGTCGTGCCGGGTTTCAGGCGGGCGCGAGTTCCTTGGCGCTCAACTGAGCCACCGCCTCGTCGAAGGACGAAGCGAACCGCCACCCGGCGGTCTCCTCATATTTTTTGCACTCCTGGCTGACGATCTCCGAGCCAAGCATGCGGAGTTTGAGGGAGAGTTCGGCGCAGATCTGGATCACCTCGAGGCCGAGTTTGATCAGCGCGATGTCCGCGGCCCGGAGTTGGCTGAGATCGAAGATCACCTTTTCGATGCCGGAGTCCACCGCCTCGGACACTTTCGCCCTTAGATGGGTCGACACCTCGTTGCCAACATTGCCGCCGAAGTTCGCGGGCAGGAGGATCTTTAGGACGCCGTTCGTGTGCTGGAAGTATCTGTAGGACGTGTCGAGCGAAAGAGCGCGGGCCACCTTGTTCTTCAGCTCCTCCATGTCGATCGGCTTCGTGATGATGCCCGTGAACCCGGCCTGCTGCGCCCTGGCCTGGTCTTCGACCGCGGTCTTGACGCATAGGGCGAAGACCGGAACCGACTTTGTCTTCAGATTGCCGCGGAAGGCTTGGAACATCGCGAACCCCCCGCCCTCCGGCAGGGAAAGGCTGACAAAGATGGCGTCGGGCGGATGGGCGAAGGCGTGGTCCAAGGCCTCGGCCTGGGCCGGTTTTCCAACGATGGTCCAGGATGTGTCCTTGAGGCCTTCGGAAATGAGTTCGCAGATGGCAGGCTTGTCGTCGACCACTAGGATCTTGAGC